>CAZXOJ010000273.1:0-6052 GCA_964642325.1 uncultured Bacteroides sp.
GTAAGGCTTTTCTGAAGGCTCCACTAAGATACTCACGTATCAGCTCCCGTTATTCCCACAGTCGCTTGCATCCCATCCTGAAAATCCGAAGACCCCATCTTGGAGTTGATTATGCAGCACCCATTGGAACACCCGTACTGGCCATTGGAGACGGGAAAGTTATCAAGACCGGCTATAGCAAGGGAAATGGTAACATGATCAAAATCCAGCATAATAGCGTTTATGCCACAGCCTATCTTCACTTGAGCCGTTATGGCAAAGATGTAAAAACGGGAGTATACGTAAAACAGGGGGATATCATAGGTTATGTTGGAAGTACAGGTTTATCCACCGGCCCACACCTCGACTTCCGTTTCTACAAGAATGGATACCCTGTTGATCCCCTGAAGGTGAAGGCACCGCCTGTTGAACCTGTAAAACAGGAAAACCTTCTGGCATATGACTCAATCAGGGTTTTTACCATCAGAAAACTGGACCATATCTCCTTTCCTGATTCATCGATACAGGCAGCTAGTCCAGCCCTTGCAGGAGCTCCTCAATAACCAGGGGATAGAACCTGTGTTCCAGAAGATGAATCCTTTGGGACAGTGATTCTGGCGTATCATCTGGTTTTACCTCGCATTTTTCCTGACGTATTATTTTTCCGTCATCATATACCTCATTTACATAATGAATGGAGATCCCTGATACCTTTTCCTGATTCCTGATTACAGCCTCATGTACATACTTTCCATACATGCCCTTCCCCCCATAACCGGGAAGTAAGGCTGGATGGATATTGATCATCCGTTCCGGGAAGGCCCTGATAAAGTCAGTAGGTACCAGCCAGAGAAACCCTGCCAACACAACCAGAGACACGCCTGTATCAATCATTAAATCAAGAACTTCTGAGCTGTTGTAGAATCGTTCCCGGTTGAAAACATGGGTAGGCACATTAAACTTTCCCGCCCTTTCCAGTACATAGGCATCAGGCTTATTGGATAAGACAAGGGCTACCTCGCCGACCTCATGGTTCTCAAAATAGGACATGATCTTTTCGGCGTTTGTGCCTGAGCCAGAGGCAAGAATTGCAATCTTTTTTTTCATGATGATACCGGGGTTTGTAATATATGAGTTATAGCATAAAATATAGCATTTTAGGCTATTTTATGCCTGAAAAATGCCAAAATATTTTATTTTTATCGGAGAATTACATTTCTTTGCTGCGTTATTTTAAAAAAACTTAATTATTCATTAAAATCTAGAACTATGTCTGACATTGCATCCAGAGTAAAAGCTATCATCGTAGATAAGTTAGGTGTTGACGAAAATGAAGTCACTACCGAAGCTAGCTTCACAAATGATCTGGGAGCTGATTCCCTTGACACAGTTGAGCTGATCATGGAATTTGAAAAAGAATTCAACATTGGAATACCTGACGACCAGGCTGAAAGCATCGGTACTGTCGGGGAGGCCATTAAGTATATTGAAGATAACGCTAAGTAATTTTCACCTAATCATACAGGTATGGAACTGAGGCGGGTAGTAATTACCGGACTTGGTGCCCTTACTCCTATTGGCAACAATATAGGGGAGTATTGGGAAGGTCTGAAAAACGGAGTTAGTGGATCAGATTGGATCACCAATTTTAACGCAGAGAAATTCAAGACTAAATTTGCCTGTGAGGTTAAAGGTTTTGATGCCAGTGAGCATTTTGACCGGAAAGAGCTAAGAAAACTTGATCCCTTCGCTCAATTTGCCATGGTGGCTACAGAAGAAGCTTTTCAGGATGCAGGCTTCGAACTGGAAAGTGTGGATAGAGACAGGGTAGGAGTAATTTATACTTCCGGCATCGGAGGCATGCTTACCTACCAGAAGGAGCTTCAAAACTTTTTTGAAGGTGACGGTACCCCCCGGTTCAGTCCCTTTTTCATCCCCCGGATGATTGCCGACATAACGGCAGGTCATATCTCCATGAAATATGGATTCCGCGGACCAAATTTTGCCACGGTATCAGCCTGTGCATCCTCAACCAATGCCATTATTGACGCTTATACCTATATCCGAATCGGATATGCAGACATGTTCTTTGCAGGCGGTTCGGAATCAACCATAATCGAAAGCGGTTTTGGAGGTTTCAATTCCATGCAGGCCATGTCGACCAATAATGATGAATACAAATCCGCCTCACGTCCTTTTGACAAGACTAGGGATGGTTTCGTAATGGGTGAAGGTGCAGGTACACTGGTGCTCGAAGAATATGAACACGCTGTTAAAAGAGGAGCCAAAATATATGCCGAAGTGATTGGTTGTGGCATGTCTGCAGATGCATACCATTTGACGGCCCCACACCCGGATGGAATAGGTGCCCGCCTTGTTATGCAAAATGCCCTGAAGGATGCCGGCCTGACTCCCGAAGAGGTGGATTATATCAATGTTCATGGTACAGCAACCCCCCTTGGTGACATTTCTGAAACCAAGGCCATTAGAGAGGTATTTGGAGATTATGCATACAAGTTAAATATCAGTGCGACCAAATCGATGACGGGCCATTTACTGGGTGCTGCCGGAGCTGTTGAATCAATCGCCGCCATCCTTGCACTGCAAAATGGTATCGTTCCGCCAACCATTAACTATACCACTCCTGATCCTGAACTGGACAACAAGCTTAATTTTACACTTAATAAGGCGCAGGATCGGGATATAAATGTTTCCCTGAGTAATACATTTGGTTTCGGGGGACATAATACTTCTGTCCTTTTTAAGAAAATTTCCTGATCTTCGTGATAAGATCCCTAATCCAACTGTTAATAAGTACTTTTTCATCAGGCAGGGATTTTTATTTTAAAATGGTACGTCTCCTGGGCTTTCTACCCGGGAAACAATTTTTGTATGAAATTGCCTTCATCCACAAGTCAGCCTCAAACACTCTTAAAAATGGACAGGTGATCAATAATGAGCGACTGGAATACCTGGGGGACGCCATCCTCGATGCTGTAATTGCGGATTATTTGTACACCCGGTTCCCTGACAAGAACGAGGGTTTTCTTACACAACTGAGGGCAAAGTTGGTAAAGCGGAAGATGCTGAACAAACTGGCTGATAATCTGGGGATAGCACCGTTGCTTGTATCCAGAACCAACGCGGACCAGTCAAAGATCAACTTGCTGGGAAATGCTTTTGAAGCCTTGATCGGGGCTATATACCTGGATAAAGGTTATGTGCGGACCAAAAGATATGTGATAAAAAAAGTCCTTAATAAATACGTAGATCTTGAAAAGCTGTCAAGAAAAGAATCAGATTTCAAAAGCAGAATTATTGAATGGGCGCAGAAAAACAAACAGGAAATCAGCTTCGTCAGCAGAGAAGATCAGAATGAAGGATCTAATGTAATCCATTATACTGCGAAGCTTATACTGGAGGAAAAGGAAATAGGCATCGGTAGCGGCCATTCGAAAAAAGAAGCAGAACAAAAAGCAGCAGAACAAGCACTTAGTAATATTGATCAATAATATCCCTGGCAACCATGCCGAAAAAAATTCATAAACTAACTGAGAAAGAGGATTATCGCTTCCGGCTGGCTGGCATCTCTTCAGCAGAGAATGATTACAAGCTCAGCTGGTCTTTAAATCAAATCCTGGGGATCAACCTGGTGAGGATTAACAACCTCGAGATTTATCATAAACGCCTGGATGATAAACAGGCTTTTTCGCAATTTGAGTATTTGGATGAAGAAACCCTGATACAGTACAGGTTGATCTCCAATAGATCAGTAAACGGATTCCTGCTGGAAGAAATGACAAACCTGGATTACCTGTTGCAGATCTCAGGTGATATGGATGAAGGTTGGTTGGAATTGCTGATAGAAAAGATGAACAGCATTGATGGGATCATACTTGCCTTCCCGCTCGATCCCACCACACTGAAATCAAGAAAGAAACTGCAGCAGTAAGGGAGAATATTCCTGCCTGATCACATGATCAGTTTGTATCCTTTACCATGGATGTTCAGAATTTCGACAGCTGGATCGTCTTTTAAATATTTCCGGAGTTTCGTTATATAAACATCCATGCTCCTGGCATTGAAATAATTATCATCTATCCAGATGGACTTCAAAGCAAAATTCCTCTCCAGCACGTTATTGGCATTGTTGCAAAGAAGTTTTAACAGTTCACTTTCCTTGGTGGTAAGTTTTACTGAGTTGCTTTCAAGGGTAAGCAATTGTTTATTGGCATCAAAGTGAAACTGGCCTATATCGAATTCGGTTTGCTTGTTCTGCTGGCCGGCACCCTGTGTTCGCCTTAAGATGGCCTCTATCCTGGAGATCAATTCTTCCATGCTGAAAGGTTTAGTCATATAATCATCTGCTCCTGCAGAAAAACCTTCCAGCACATCTTCCTTCATTGATTTGGCAGTCAGGAAAATGATCGGCATATTAGGGTCGATCATCCGTATTTCCCTGGCAAGTGTAATCCCATCCTTGTTTGGCATCATAATGTCCAGGATACATATATCGTATCTGTTTTTCTCAAAGCTCTTGTAGGCTTTTTCCCCATCTGACAACCAGTGCGCCTCAAATGATTTAGCCTGCAGGTACTCCCTCAGCAGAGATCCCAGGTTTTCATCATCCTCGGCCAGTAAAATTTTGGTCTTTTCTGTGTTCATACCTTTGCTTATTTTGAATCCAGGGGAAAAGAGATTTCAAATTCCGTGCCCACTCCAGGCTCACTTCTCAGGCTTACTATGCCATGATGCTCTTCCACGATTTTTTTGACATAACTCAAACCCAGCCCGAAGCCCTTAACATTATGTATATTACCAGTCGGAACCCGGTAAAACTTCTCAAATATCCTCCGCTGATCCTCCTTTTTAATTCCTATCCCACTATCCTTTACAAGTATGATAAGTTTCTCATTCCGGTTCAGGGTGCTGACATTGATGGCAGGTTCTTCCCCTGAATATTTTATGGCATTGTCTACAAGGTTTGAGATCATATTTGTAAAATGAACATTATCAACATGAAGGACTGCCTTATCAGCACTATAATCTTCCTCAACGTTCCCGTTTTTGTTTTCAATCTGAAGTGTAAAATTAGTGATTACATTATGTATCAGTTCATTGATATCAGTTTTTTTCTTTTTCAACTTGATCCTGCCCTGGTCAAAGATGGCCATCTGAAGCACTTTTTCAACCTGGTAACCCAATCTTTTGCTTTCGTCCCTGATGATGCGCGAAATATTGTCAAAATTTTTCGACTCGGTGGGTATGGTTTTATCATTCAACATCTGGGAAGCCAGGGATATCGTTGATATAGGAGTTTTCAGTTCATGTGTCATATTGCTCACAAAATCATTTTTGATCTCCGAAAGACGTTTCTGCCGGAATATGATTAGAATCGTCATCAGGAAGCTTAGAATGATCACCAGGGTAAGAATGATGGAAGATGTTCCCATGAAGCCGAGGGACTTCAGCAGGAAACTGGCTTTCCTTGGAAAATAAAGGGACAGGAAACCGGTACGGGAGAAAAGATCGTTTGGGAACAGTGCTGTCATAAAGTGCTCCATTTCACTATTGTAGTAATAATCCGAGCTCTTGAAAGCGAATTCCCTGTTCTCACGCAGGATAGCAAATTCATAATCCAGGTCAATGCCACTGTTCAGGAACTGCCGCTGGATGATCTGATCCAGCTGTTCCGGGTCTACCCGTTGTTCTATTGGTGCCCCGGGGGAAATCATACGCTCCATGATCCTGTCGATGAAGACCCGGTTCTCAGCTATTTGTTTCTCAAGCTTTTTGCGGATCCTCCGTGGCTGGTAGATTTGAATGTTCCCTTCCACGCTGGTATCTGCGTGAACAAATCCCGGGCCCTGTTCTATGGTTAGTATGCTATCACCGGAAATGATCCTTAACTCACTGCTATGTTCGTCCTGGTCGGATCTTTGTGAAAAAGTTACAGACTGATCAAGTTTTCCATCCTGGCCTATCGTAGCATCGAGATTAAAATTATACTGCTCCCAGTGAGCCATCTCTTCTTGCCAGCTTGTATCCCATACCTGTGCCTCTTCCATGATAT
>CAZXOJ010000274.1:0-6005 GCA_964642325.1 uncultured Bacteroides sp.
TGTCCTTATATCCAGCCCCTGAAGAGAGCTGGTTTTACGGACATTAAGGATAAAATTAATTCAGGTATTTTATGAGCATTGCATTTAGTTCTGCAGCCTCAATGGGTTTTGAAATATAATCATTACAACCACAATCAAGGGCCATTTTCCGGTCAGATATTTGTGCATATGCCGTTTGTGCAATGATAGGCAGATCAGGATAGATTTTCCTGATCTTGCGGGTTGTATCCATTCCATTCATCTCTGGCATCCTGATATCCATCAGGATCAGATCAATATCATTTTCTTTTTTAAGTAAATCAATTGCACGGCGTCCACTTTTCGCCCAAAAAATTTCCGTATTATGTTTCCGGAGCAGGGTTTCAAGATAGAGATAGGATGATCCATCATCCTCTACGATCAGGATCTTCTTGCCTCTCAGGTCCAGGTTCACCATTTTTGTATCACTTTTCCTCTCCTCTTTTACCTGGACAGGTTCTGGAGAGGGTTCCTCCGGCAGCGTGTACTTCAGTGTAAATTGAAAATCAGATCCCTGTCCCTCCAAGGACTTTACCAAAAGCTCACTTCCCATTATTTCCACCAGGTTCTTACATATGGCCAATCCCAGGCCAGTCCCACCAAACTCCCTGGTATGAGATTCATCTATTTGCCTGAATCGCTCAAATATGAGCTTTTGCTTTTCATGTGGTATGCCAATACCTGTATCCCTTACAAATAGCCTGATATTGTTTACAGGAAGCAAATCGAACCCAATCTCAATATATCCGTCAGGAGTAAATTTAATAGCATTGTGAATAAGGTTTGTAAATACCTGTTTCAACCTGGCAGGATCTGTATATAATGTGACCTGCTGCTCAGGATCGGGGATATGAAGCCTTAATTGGAGATTAGGCCTGGTTTTTATCTGGGTGTCTTCCTTGTATTCTTCATAAATATCCCTCATAAATTCGAATATTTCCAAGGGTTCCATTCTCACAAGTAAGTCACCTGCCTCAATCCTGGATATGTCAATGATATCAGAGATGATCCGCATCAGATCCTTCCCCTTGCTGTTGATGATATCTATGTAATAATTACTCTGCTCCAAATCAGTGTCCTCATCTTTCAGAAGGGATGAGAATCCCAGAATGGCATTCATGGGAGTCCGGATTTCATGTGACATATTCGCCAGGAAAGCAGATTTCAGCCGGTCAGATTTCTCCGCCTGTTCCTTGGCACTTTTCAGATCCTGTTCATAGATCTTTCGCTCGGTAATTTCTTCCAGGATCCCGACAAAATTTGTAACCTTCTCATTTTCATCGAATATAGGGGAGACAGTTATGGAGAGCCAGACCTTAGTTCCATCTTTCATGGCATATTCAATTTCTCCCTTCCAGATTTTGCCTGACTTGACAGATTCCCAGAGATCCTGGTAATTTTTCACGGGTATCTGTCCGCGTGTTATTTCAAATGGGGTGGCACCGATGACTTTATCAGGGGAAAGGCCTGAAAACCGGGTAAAGGTATTATTGACATGGATAATCCTGGTTTCGGTATCGGTAATGATTACTGAAACAGGACTCTGCTCGAGGGCGGTCGACAATTGCCGGATCTGGGTTTCAGCCTTTTTTCGGTGACTCAGATCAGTAAGTGAACCGACAATCCGCTCTGGTTGACCGTTCTCATCACAAATTAGTTTGGTATTCAGGCTACAGGGAATCGGACTCCCGTCAATGTCCCTGACATCCAATTCGAAATCCCTGACATATCCCTTTTCAAGCAGCTCTTTCAATAAAGGTTCACGGACGCCGGGGTCGGAATAGAAAATAGCCATGGGCTTACCGATGAGATCTTCCTGTTTATATTTTGTAATGCGTTCAACCGAAGGTGTCACATTCAGGAGGGTACCGTCAATGCTTGCTTCATAAAAGATATCAATAACATTCTCAAAGATCTTCTTGTATTCCTGCTGGCTGTTAAGGATGGCCTGTTCAGCGTCTTTTCTTTCCGTAATATCCCTGACGAAGGCCACTGCATATTCGCTTCCTTCAAATTCTATATGGCTGGCAGAGATTTCGACAGGAATGGTTTCTCCATTCTTTTTTTTGTGAAGGGATTCCATAGTTTTACTGCCGCTCTTCCTGAGCTGATCCCAAAACATATCTTTTGTCTCTACCGGGAATTTGGGATCAAAATCATAGGCATGCATGGATAATAATTCCTCACGGGAATAACCCAGCATCTTGCTGGCAGATGAATTTACATCTATCACCCTTATATCCGGGGTCAACCAGTAGACACAGTCGGAATAATTGTCCAATGTAAATTGTGTCCGCCGTAACTTCTGGTACATTTCCTTGCGAAGGATAGCATTGAACAGAATGGTGGCGATATATCTGATGAGGTACCCATATTGTGTTGGCCAGGAGTAATCTTTCAATGGTTCACCTGAAAATCCAAGTGTACCAACGAGGCTGTCCTCAGAAATAATAGGAACAAAAAATAGGGCATGAAATCCGTAATTTTCAAACCACTTTTTCTCACCGGATGCACCAGCAGGAAGATCCTCTAGTTTATTAATGACGACATCTTCCATCTTTTGCAGGTGAGCGGCACTGTGGCTGAACATCTCAACAGGAAGGTTCTGTACTGTATCAATCTGGGCAAAGGAAGGATCATAACTCCATTCATGGGAGATGGATAAGGACCTGCCCTGGTCTGAGATCAGGTACATGGCACCCCGCCTGGCGCCAATGAATTCACTTACTTCTTCTAATGTTTCTTCTATCTCCTTGTCAATCAGGCCATCAGGCATATTTACGAAACGGCTGCTAATCTTTGATACGATCTGTTCAAAAGTCAGGTGCATCTTCAGTTCTTCCTGTTCCGCCCTACGCTGGCTGATATCTCTGATAATGGCCATGATGGCTTTCCCACCTTTGTAGTCAATGACCTGGTTGTGCACTTCAACTGCCTTCAAACTGCCATCTTTGCATAGGAGTTCCTGCTCAAACAATGCTGATTTGCCACTGATCAGCTTTTGAATATGTTGATCTCCCGGTCCTGCTTCACCCGGAGTTCTGAAATCGGTAATACTCATACCAAGTATTTCCTTCATGGAAAAACCCGAGAACTCACATGCACTTTTATTGCATTCCAGGATTGTACCGGGACCCTTATTCGGTATCATATGTATCACTAAGGGATCCGACAGCCCATCTAGCAGTTGTTTTATATTCGTTGCGACTTTGAGGACATCCTGTTCCGCTTCAATGCGTTCGGTGATGTCTCTGGTGACGGTTTGAATGGCGAAGGGTTTATTATCTTGGCTAAGAAGGGTAACCTTTGTCTCTATCCATATATTTGTGTTGTCTTTTCTTTTTACTTGGGTTTCAACAGGTTCCAGTATTCCCTCGGATTTTATTTTAACCAGCAAACGGTCGGCGACCTTAGCAAATTCAGGTGGAAGAAAGGGCAGGTCTTTATAGGCCAGTCCGATTAGTTCATCAGCGGAGTAACCGAACATTTCCACATGGGCAGGATTGCAATATTCAACCTTTCCGTCCAGGTTGTACAGGCAGACACTTTCTTCCAATAGATCCAGATATGATTGGATCAGGTCAATTGACAAAATCGGCATGGATTTCTTTTCGGACATAAGCAGTAGACAAGAGACTGCCTAAAAATATAAAAAAACTATTGCAGTATTAATTTTGGTATAGACTAATTTACTAACGGAATCGTTGCATAAGTAGAATATACATATCTTTATACGAACAAAGCTATTACCATGAAGAAGGTATTTATACTTTTCCCTCTTTTGATGATGTTAATTTGGGACCTGCCTGCACAGCATCTGGCTGCCTTTCTTGATTTCAGGGACAGGTTCTTCGTTTTTGACCGTGGGGAAACCAAACAACTTGAAAGCTACAAACTCACCTCTTTCCAGGTGGGAGGAAATTGTGTCGGCTATGTAAATTATCATGGTGACTTCATGGTATATCATAATGGTTCGGCAAGGTTACTGGAAAGGACCCGCCCCACTGAATATATCGTGACAGATTACCTGATGGGATACGCCATCAACAGTGTCCTCAAGGTATTTGATGATGGAGAGGTTAAAATGCTATGCAACAATACCAATGGCTATATTGTGGAAGACAGCCTGATCACCTTTTACGATGAGGTACAACATCAACTCAAAGTATATCATAACGGACAGACCCGGGTCATTGAGGATGGACTTATGGAATGGCCAATTAGGTCCTACCAGTCCGGAGATAACATCCTTGCATACATCACCACCTTTGATAATAAGTTTAAGATATATTACAAGGGAGAAGTGATCATTGTTGATCAGAATGTGCAGGAGACCATATACAAAGCCGGCCGTGATATCGTCGGCTTTATGAACCTGGCCACAAACGCATTTATGGTCTTCTATAAGGGAGAATTCTATGATCTGGAGGCATTTAGACCGGAATCTTTTCAAATGGGAGATGAAATGATGGCTTATGTAACACAGGAAGGTGATTTTAAAATTTTTGAAAATGGAGAACTGGTCACCATCCACTCTTTTCCACCGGATAAATATATCCTGAAAGACAGTACATTGGTTTTTGAGGATCAAAACTTTCTGAAAATCTGGTGCGATGGACGTGTTATTGAGGTCGAGCGGTATATTCCCAAACTCTACAAGATATCAGAAAAATCTGTGGCTTATATTGACATCAATAACAGGATAAAGGCCAATGTCCGTTGCCAGCCCGTTCATGTTTCTTATGAGATGGTGAATGATCTCGATTTGGTCCGGAACATAATCATCTACAATGAGGGGATTAACACGATAAAGATCTGGTATAAGGGGAAACTCTATTAAATATCAGGGTTTTGAATAGTCAGAATCCTCCCTTAGTTCCTTTACCTTATGTTGTTTTTCTTCGGTCGATAATCCTATGAAATTTACCGAGACGGTTACAAAGGACGCAATGCCCGCGATCGTCAGCAGGATGGTGAATATATCGCCAAAAGGAACAAGGTAATAAAGAGCTGTCATTATGAGAGCCACCCAGATCCCGGCACACCAGGGACAGGTAATGATTTCCCTGATTACAAAAAAAACATAAAGTTTTTCTCTTGATTTTAAAAAATCCCGGAAAAATTTAAAGATCTTATCAAAGACCAGGATCCTGGTAAGCCGGTATGTCGCGATGGATAGCAAGGCAATATCCCGAAACGTAAAATCTTCCTTGGTGATCCCATTGAGCCTGAAGAGGTATGCAAGTCCCACAAGACATACAATATAAAACAGGGTTGCAAGAAAATTCCAGGATTTCTGCTGATCATTGAGGTTCGTTGAACTTTTTGCCATAGCTGGTATTATGTGGATTCCGCTCCGAAAATACAAAAAAAAAGTAAACATTGTGGTTGAGCTTACAATCTGATGATACTGAAGTTCCGAGATGGCCTGTACTGTTCACCAATGATTATTTCATTCCCAGCTTCTCTCCTTTTGACAGCTTATCGATAGCCTCACCCAACCGGCGTAATTTTGTTTCCACCTGTTTGGCGCTCATGATCCAATGGATATAATTGCGTCTATAAGATGGAGCGAGCTTGTAGAAATGACTCCTGGCATCAGGATTATTATCCAGGGCCTCCTTTAACCAGGAAGGGATATCCGGCATTCCGGGTTTCTGTTTCAATGATGGATCCGGAAGAAGGTTCTGTTTCTGCGCAAATTGGAAGAGCTCAAGTCCTCTTGCCGTCATTTTCTCCTGTTTGATTAATTTCTCAACCCTGATGAGGTTGGAAACTGACCAGGTGCTTTTCATTTTCCGGGGGGTGAATTTCTGCATATACCTTTCCCCATCAATCCTTCTTACAGTACTGTCAATCCAGCCAAAACAGAGTGCTTCTTCCACAGCATCATTATAAGGAATGGATGGCTTACCGGTATGTTTTTTATAGTATTCCAGCCAGATTACGGTCTCGGATTGGTGGTATTCTTTTAACCATTCACGCCA
>CAZXOJ010000275.1:0-5979 GCA_964642325.1 uncultured Bacteroides sp.
ACCTTATATTCAACTGCATCTCCGGTTTTCAGCTCAGCGATCGCAAATTTATGTTTGGCCGGGACAAGCTGTCTTAATTTGAATTCCATTCCTTTCAATGAAATTATTAGTCCGACCTCCAGGTTTTCCAGGGCTACCAGAACATTATCATTTGGATGCAGTTGAATATAAGGTTCACTCATTAATAGTATTGTTGAATTTTAATCATAGAACAAACCCGGCAGTGCAAGCGATATTTGCGGGATGTATGTGACCAATATCAGGACCAGAATGCTAACCAGCAGAAAGGGGAGAATTCTAATACTGATCCGGTCAATGGATACCTTTCCAATACTTGAAGCAACAAATAAACATACCCCTACAGGAGGAGTTGTCAGTCCGATGATAAGGTTCAAAACGGCAATGACGGCAAATTGAATTGGATCGACTCCCACACCTACTGCCACATTTAATAAAACAGGGAACATAATCAACAATGCCGCAATGGTTTCCATAAAGGTTCCAACCATCAGTAATATCAGGTTTATGAATATCAAAATAACAATTTTATTGGAGGTAAATCCCAGCAAGCTATCCGATATCAGGTCCGGCAGTCCTTCTGTAACCAGGATCCAACCCAGCAAATTGGAAAACCCGACAAGGATCATGAGAGAAGCGGAAGTTTTGACTGAATCCAGAATAATGCGGGGAATTTCCTTCAGTTTCAATTTTCTATAAACAAACATCCCGATCAATGCTGCATACACTACCGCAACAATCGAGGCTTCAGTCGGAGTAAATACACCCCCAATGATTCCAAACAAAATGATAAAGGTCATCAGCAAGGCCCAAAAGGTGTCAGAGAAACCTTTTAACACTTCCAAAAGAGAACTCCGCTTCTTTCTATTGTGCGGTTGCTTTTTTGAAAGAACATAAGCGACTACAATAAACCCTGTACCAAGCAATAAACCGGGAACTGCTCCTGCCAAAAACAATTTACCAACCGATAACCCGGTTAAAGTAGCGGCAATGATCATTGGAACACTTGGTGGGATAATAGGTCCGACAGTCGATGAAGCTGCTGTAACGGCACAGGAATAATCAGCCTTGTATCCCTCTTTCTTCATGGCAGGGATCATCACTGAACCAATACTTGCAGTATCCGAAACGGCAGTACCTGAAATACCTGCAAAAAGCATTGATGCTCCAATATTAGCCAGGGACAAGCCCCCTCGGACGTGACCAACCAAGTGATTACAAAATTCGATTATCTTTTCGGTGATTCCTCCGTGATTCATCAGATTCCCTGCCAGAATAAAACCCGGTATGCTTAATAAAACAAATACGTCTATTCCGGAATACATTTTTAATGGCAGAATGATGAGTGGAATTCCCTTGATTAGTACATAAACCAAACATGAAATAGCTATGGCGTAGGCGATTGGAAAACGAATGAGAAGACATAGTACGAAAATGAAAATGAGTAGTAATATCATTTACTTCCGGATTTGATATTGTGAATTAATTGTATCAATAAATAGTAAAATACAGTTCCGCTCATAATCAGCATACTCGCAAAAGCCACAGACATGGGAAAGCTTAAACCCGGAGAAGTTTCTGTCAGTCCCAGAACAATTAAAAAAATGGAGTAAACAGACATTACCAGAAATAGTATAGCGGATATTAATGAAATCAGAAGATCGATGATCCATTTTATTTTATCATTGAATTTTCGATAGAAATAATCCATACTCACAAAGTAACCTTCCTTCTGGGCCAGTCCGGCTCCAAAACTAATGGTATAGATAAAAAAGAACCTCGAGGCTTCTTCTGTCCATGAAGGCGCAACAGCGACGAAGAAGCGTCTTGTTACTATTTGAAGAATGACGGTGAATATCAGGGCAAAGGCACTAATAATGGTACCCCATTCTAAAATGCGGGTGATAATTTGTCTTTCTTTCATTCTATGGCTGAGATTCTATTATAAATATCCTTCATTTCCCGGGACAGGCTCTCATAAACCGCCTGTGATCCTATTTGCTGAAAACTCAATTTTTCCGCTTCTATAAATTTCATTCCCTTATTTTCCAGCTGAGCCCTGAGTTTGGTCTGGTTATTCAGGAATAACTGGTGCTCAATAAATTGCATGTCTTTTGCAGCTTCCATGAAAATATCCTTCAGATCCGCGGGCATTGCCTGAAATTGTTTATCGCCTATTACGACATATGCCCAGCTAAGCACATGGGCGGTAAGGTTTACATAGTCCTGGACTTCATATAAATTCGTGCTGCTGATCATCGCCAGGGGATTCTCCTGCGCCTCAATTGTGCCTTGCTGAAGGGAGGTAAATACCTCAGACATGGCCATCGGAGTGGGGTTTGCGCCCAGCGACCTCCAGGCTACCGTATAGGATGGAACATTGGGGACCCTCACAACAAGTCCATTCAGGTCCGCAGGATTGACAATAGGCCTGTTTGATGTCAGATGCCGTGGACCTCTTTGAAAATAGGTTACGATCCGAATTCCGGTCTCTTCCAAAATCCTTTGTTCCATTTCCTTTCCGATCGGTCCATTAGCAAGCTTTTTCATATGCACCGAATCTCGGAAAATAAATGGCATGTCGGAAAAAGCTACAATATCGGTCCAGTTCTGAAGGGTTCCTCCCGTTATGGTCATATCTGCGATACCTGTTTTGATACTTCGGATTAGTTCTATTTCCTTTCCCAGCTGTTCGTTCGGAAAAACTTTTAGAATAATTTTCCCATTGGATCTTTCAAACAGGATGTCACTGAAATATTTCAGGGCCTTGTGCCATGTATGATCAGTATTTGCCACATGACCGGCTTTTAAAATGAATACTTGCTTATTTGCTTTACGGGCACACCCTGAAGAAAAAGTTTGTGAGATTATAACAATACAAATGGCAAGTAAAAAAGAAATGTTTCTCACTTTTCCTGGAATTACAGATTTAAATATACTCAAAGTAAGGGGCATCTTTATAAAAATAGGAATTCTTCACTGGCTTTCCAGATCTTTCCATCTCTCAATATCAAATAGATATATTCCGCAGCCAACGACTGTGGCAGCCTTAGCATAAGCAGCCTGAAAAGCAAACATTTTTCCATCATCTCTTACAACTGGATTGGACCCTTTGTAATCCTCCAGATCATTGAAAAAGGTTAGCCGTACCAGGTCTTTGCCGGTTCCGTCCAGTTTTAGTTTATAAACATCAATATGTTTTACTCCCTTTAAGCTGTGCTGGTCGCTTTCAATAAGGGTATATTGCCCATCCGGGAAAATACCCTCAGGTTCAGAGTATTGGTTGGGTGATTTTGAGAAATTTTTGATCTCTCCGGTTTTCAGGTTATAGGTCATTACTTCACTGGTGAAAAGTCCATCTTCCGTGTTTCCATATTGTGTCCAGGTGAATACTTCTTCGGCTGGCCGGATAAAATTCTGTGGTTCAAGAATTCCATCGTATTTAATACCGTCAACGATAACGGAATCGTTGTCAATGATTAATTTTTTATCTACTATTTTCGGCATCCCATTTTGGTAGGAAATTTCACCGGAGTAGATGACTTGCTGATCCGGAGTCCAGACAATTTTCATGTCCGTCCTTGAAATCGCCGGTCCCTCATCAATCCTCTCATCTATTTTAAGGGGTGGGCCGCTACTGCCTTTCGGGAGAATCTGAATATAGAGATCATGTCTTTCCGCACCACAGGTAAAAAGCAAATCCCCATTTGAGAGTTCATATACCCTGTAATAACCATGCCCCTCGGGTCGGAAATCTTCGGTGCTTATTTGGACAGGCTTTTTTGTTTCAATGTCAATCTTCCATACTTCGCCTCCCGCCTTATCCACGAAATACACCCATCTGCCATCAAGGGACCATTCTGATCGCTGACCATCTTCGGTAAGAGGGCTTATGTATTCAGGTAATTTGTCTGCTGGGAAACATCCGCCAGGATTTTGCTTTGATACTTTACAACCGATACCAGTCCCAATAAAAAAAATAAATATCCAGGTTTTGATTTGCTTTATTTGTTGCATAGCGAACATTATTATAAATTACCGTTGAAAATTCAAATCCTTTATCATGCATTCGAAATTAACAAAATATTGGCTGCTTGCAGTGTTGTGGATCATTCCCTTTTGGGCAGTAGCTCAAGATCATCCACGTATTTATATCATTGAGGCTCAAAAAACAGATTTTCAGAATCGAATTGTACAATCTGAAAGAGTGGGTGAGTTCATTGATGAACTGATAGTGCATCTGGAACCCTATGTCGAACGTCACAGGACCGATCCTGAATGGATTGTTTCCCGCCTCCAAATGTATTGGAAAACTAAATACACAAAGGTTTTTGTAAAGGGTATGGATTTTTCCCATGGAGAGGGAACCGCACCCGTTCCAACAGTTCGTTTTTCAGGTTCACGTGATTGGGCAACTGATTATCTGCGGCCTGACTTAGTTGATATATTACCATACATGGATGATGAGCGAGGCCTGTATCTTCAGAATGGGAAAAAAGAAGGACAACCCTGGGAATGGGTACAACCTTCTGAAACGGGGCACATCATTGAAGGTATCAATCGTGAGATACTAAGTCTTGCTGAAGATGCGGCGTTTTTGTACTGGATTAAAGGAGATGAAAAATATGCCGTTTTCGCATTTGATATTTTTATGAAATATATCGAAGGAATGTATCATCGCGAGCCGCCTCAAACAGTTGGAAATCACAGGAATGCAATGTTGATGGGATTGCAGACCTTCGAGGTAATTCACGAAGGGATTATTGAACCTGTTACTGTTTGCTACGATTTTCTGTATTCTTATATGGAAAATCATGGAGCAGATTTCAAAATGATCCAGGATGTATTTAAGAAATGGGCTGATCAGGAAATCAAATTTGGAGTCCCCGGTAACAATTGGAATTTGATGCAGGCTCGTTTTATTACCTATCTGGCGATAGCCCTGGAAAACGATGAATTTTATGAGGATGGAAAAGGTCAGCAGTATTATATCGA
Source organism: uncultured Bacteroides sp. (assembly GCA_964642325.1). Classification (GTDB taxonomy): domain Bacteria; phylum Bacteroidota; class Bacteroidia; order Bacteroidales; family SM23-62; genus SM23-62. The sequence goes on from CAZXOJ010000275.1 coordinate 5,014, forward strand.
CCAGGTACTAAATCAAAATTCAGAAAAGCAAAAGGCATTAAAAGATGTCGTCAAGAACTACGATCCGGTCACTGCCATCTGGCCCGAAGTTGCCGGCTATTCTACCATGGTTACCGACGATATCCTGGAAATATATGCCTTGATGGATAAAACCCTTAATAACAATCTGCTGGAAAAATATCCAACCATAGAGAATGCGACGCTGGCCAGTTTCAATTATCTATTCCCGAATGGATTTACAACGGCTTATGGTGATGCCAAACACCGGAGACCCAGGTTTAATTCCCTGGAGTTATTAATATCAAATTACCGGAAATACGGTAAATCTGAAAAAGAAGGTTTGATTACCGGCCAGCTATTAAGGTTTATGCAGGATGGTGCTTACTCAAGAGAAAAAATAAGATCTCTTTTCCGTTTGTTTTATTACGTGGAGGAATTAAAGGATGTACCCGCTGCGGCTTCCTTTTCATCTCTGGTTAATCCAACATTCTACTCACCAAATGTCAGCTGGGTCGTTCAGCGAAATGGGCATAGCGTGGAAAATGGAATGATGGTTTCAAAAAATGCATCTCTTGGAAACCATTCTCACACCAACGGTGTCAATATTGAATTGTATGCAAAAGGAATGGTTTTTGCCCCGGATTGTGCCGCCGGTATTAGCTACTGGACCACTGATCACAGCGATTACTACAGCAGGTTTGCTGCACATAATACGGTGGTGGTTGATGGGATATCTGATTACCGGAATATGCGGGGATCCCAGGCATTTGATGTAAACTCGATTTATCCCCCGATTGATACACCCAATCCTTTATACAGCGATTTTACATTATCCGATGTTACTTTTACTGAACCTTCCACAGATGCCACCCAACAACGGCTTACAGGAACTGTACGAACAGGCGAAACCTCCGGATATTTTATCGATATTTTCCGTTCATCCAGGAATGATGGGAATGATAAAAA
>CAZXOJ010000276.1:0-5975 GCA_964642325.1 uncultured Bacteroides sp.
TTAACCTGGAACGGGATGGTATCAATGACCTGTCTGACCTGTTCTATTATCTGCTTGATCAGGCATCAAGTTTTGATTATACAGAAGATGATGTGATCAGGCTCTTCCTGGATCTACTGAAGATCCTTGAAAATAAATCACTTACTAAAGAACTGTCAGCCACAATAGCCGAAGATTTAGATACAGTGGGTAGGAATTACTGGTATTTCTGGGTGCTGGGCGGTTTACTGCTCATCTTTGTGATTATCTTCCTGGCCTGGAGAAGAAAGAAATCTATGGAAACTGACCAGACAGCCTGAATTAGCTAAGATATAGGGCATTTCATCCGGATCATTGGTCCATTATTATTGACATTCTGTCCAATAAGCTTAAAACAATTTTCAATTATTGCAATTAAGTTATAAATTTGTTATGCTACGGTTAAACTATCCATAGATGAAAAAATTACAGCCTTTCATTCTCCTCCTGCTCCTGTTGCCTACTCAGATCTATTCTCAGGAATACCAGGAAATTCTCCGAAATATATTTTTCGATGCTGAGTATTATCTCATGGAGGAATCATATCCAGATGCCCTTGTTGAGTATCAAAAGCTATATACACGGGGATATAAGGACAATGCTAATATCAATTACAGGATGGGGATTTGTTACCTCAACCTGCCAGGTGAAAAGGATAAGTCCATCCCTTACCTGACCACAGCCGCCGAAAACACAACAACCAGGTACAAGGAAGGGATCTTTGGTGAATCCAAAGCCGCCATAGACGTATTCCTTTACCTTGGAAATGCTTACAGGATCTCCAATGAACTGGACAGGGCCATTGATGCTTACAACAAGTACAAGGAACTGATCGGAGACAAAGAGTCAGAAATGCTCGCTTATGCCGACCAGCAGATCACGGCCTGCAATAATGCCAGGACAGCTATGGAAGACCCTGTCTATTTTATCAGGAAGCATACCGGTGAAAGGATCAATGGTGCAACATCAGATTACAATCCCGTTGTATCAAGTGATGAAGAGGTAATGATTTATATGACAAGCCTAAAATTCTATAATGCCATCAATATGGCTACGAAGGAAAATGGAGAATGGTCTGCCCCTGTAAACATCACACCAGAGATCCAGACTGATGGAGATCAGCATGTAAACTGCCTGAGCCTCGACGGAAAAGAAATGTACCTGAACAAGGAGGATAATTTCAACAGTGATATTTTTTACAGCAAGTTTGAAGACAACCAATGGATACCATCTGTGCCACTTGGTAAACAGATCAATACAAAATACTGGGAATCACATGCAAGTATCTCCCCGGATGGAAATGAGCTTCTGCTGACAAGTAACAGGAAAGACAGCTATGGTGGCATGGATATCTATCTATCCACCCTTGACGATAATGGTGAATGGTCTGAACCTGTCAACCTGGGGGATACGATCAATACTGAACTGAACGAAGATAATCCGTTTTTATCATCGGATGGAAAACGTCTGTATTTTTCATCTCAGGGTCATTTCAATATCGGCGGATATGATGTATTTTATGCTGACAGACAGGCTGATGGAAGCTGGAGCAGTCCTGTAAACCTTGGCTATCCGCTGAACACCACCGATGATGACCTATTTTATATGCCCCTCGGTGAAGGGAAACTGGCCTACCAGGCCATATTTGATGATGAGAACATTGGTTCAAGAGATATTTACCGTTTTGAGTTGTTTGATACCGAGGAGGAATACCTGGCCGCCATTGCACCTCCTGAACCCATCATACCGGTTGATACTACACCGGTAGTGGTCCCGGTAGAACCGGCCAGGATCTTTGCACTCAGTCCGGTCTATTTTGGATTTGACAGATACTCTGTTGTCGGGGAAACAAGAGCCACGCTCAATGAGGTAATTCAGGCAATGGATGCTATCCAGGAACTAAGAATTGAAGTCGTAGGACACACCGACAGCAAGGGTTCAGATACTTATAATATGGGACTTTCGAGAAGGCGCGCCGAAAAAGTGGTTGAATTCCTCATACAGAGCGGGGTAGATGAAAAGAGGATCACCTCATCCGGGGCGGGAGAAACCGAACCTGAAGCCAGGAATACAAACCCCAATGGATCAGATAGTCCCGAGGGCCGAAAGTTGAACCGGAGGGTGGAATTTCGTGTTCTTACGCCCGATGTACCCAATGTAAAGGTAGACGTTATAGAAGTACCGGCCAATTTACATAAATAAATCCGGCAACCTTTTCCTACTTTTCTTTGTCTAAAGATATATGCCTGCCCAGAATGAAACGTAAAATCCACACAGAATGAAAGGTTATGCCCGAAATCTGGTCATTTCAATAGTATTAATCCTGTTGAATCATACCCTTTTTGCACAGGCTGTTACAGACGCTGAGGAAATGTTTTCCGAAGGGGAATACTTCTTCCTCTCTGAAGAGTATGAAGAAGCCTTATATTACTACCTCCAGCTTGTTGGAGTTTACCCTGACCATGCCAATTTCAATTGGAAGGCCGGAAACACCTATCTGCAGATACCAGGCCAGGAATTCCTTGCCATTCCATACCTTGAAAAAGCCATCACCAAGACCAGCATCAAGTACAAAAAACGTAAATTCAAGGAAAAGAATGCACCCCATCATGCTTATTTCATGCTCGGCAATGCATACAGGCATAATAATGAGCTGGAGAAGGCGCTGGAGACTTATGATATCTTTGTGAACTCCAAGGATTATGATGGCAACTATAATCTCAGGATTGTGGAAACGGAGATTGCCTCCTGCAACCGGGCCAAGATCATCCGGGATGATCCTGTGAATGCCAGCTTCACAAAGCTGGAAGAGCCGGTTAATACATCATCAGACAATACACATGCTGTTACTTCAGGAGATGGCAACACCATGGTTTTTGTAACGGAGTTGAAATTTTACGATGCCATACACCTGTCGAAAAAAATAAACGGGAAATGGACTTCTCCGGAGGTATTGAATCCCCAGGTCGGTTCAGATGGGGAATTCTATCCTACTGCCCTGTCATTTGATGGGACAGAATTATATATGGTCAGGCGGGTGGATGGGAATAATGATCTATATGTCAGCACCCGAGGAGAGAGTTTCTGGAGCAAGGCCCTACCCCTGAATAGTTTCATCAATACACGGGCGCACGAAACCCACGCCAGCCTGTCTAACGATGGAAATACACTTTATTTCACAAGTGCCAGGAGGGGCGGCCAAGGTAACCTGGATATTTACCGGTCGGAAAGGCAAGCCGGTGGAGACTGGGGGGAGGCTGTAAACCTGGGATCCATTATCAATTCCCCCGAAGATGAAGATGCACCCTTCCTGACCGGCAATGGGAACCGGCTGATTTTTTGTTCAAAAGGGCATTTCAACATGGGCGGTTACGACATTTTCTACAGCGATCATGGTACAAATGGTGAGTGGACAGAAGCGGTCAATATAGGATATCCTATCAATACTACCGGCGATGATCTTTTCTTTTATCCAATGGGCAATGGTCTACAGGGTTTAATGGCGAAAGTTGACAGGGATGGTCCCCTGACTTTTGATATATACCTTGTTGAGATCCAGGATGCCGAAGTAATGCCTCCAACTGCCGTTCTGCCTGTATTTACCAGGGATTTTATTATTAAACTCTACCGGCCGGAGACTGGTGATACCCTTTTACTGCATTACAATAAGGAACAGGATGTAATAAAGTCAAGTGATCCATCTTACAGCATCATCATTGATGAAGGAAAATAGGATCCTTTGAAAGATATGAATCCCCTATCCGGAAAAAATACCAGGCTCAGGGCCATTGAACCAGCTGACCTGGACATCATCTATGAATGGGAGAATGATCCTGCGAACTGGTTGATCAGCAATACCATAACACCATTTGCAAAACATGTCCTCAACCGGTACATCGAGCAAGCGCATAAGGATATCCACGAGGCAAGGCAGCTTCGGCTTATGATAGACCTGATAGATGTTTCCGGGGTTGCGAAGGAGACCATCGGCACCGTAGACCTGTTTGATTTTGATCCTGTCCACGAGAGGACGGGTTTAGGGATTTTAATCGCAAACAAAGAAAACAGGATGAAAGGATTTGCTTATGAATCACTTTCAATCATTATCCGGTATGCATTCGATACACTCCATCTGCACCAGCTTTACTGCAACATTTCTTTGGACAACCAGGCTAGTCTTAACCTGTTCAAAAAGCTTGGTTTTAAGGTTGTAGGGGTTAAGCGGGACTGGCTAAGGAAGAGCAGTGGGTGGCAGGATGTCTGCCTCCTCCAGCTAATACGTCCCAGCTGATATCACAGGGCTGACCAATTCGGTATGAAATCGGTAAACTCGTATTTGTCCTCATTCTCAACATACTGGCAGCAATAGTGTTTCATCCCGTTGGTAACAATAAGCCATGGGACATTATGGGTCAGGTTATATAGTCCAATCTGCTCAAAAACGCTGCTGGTAATAGGGACAGAAGGAGCCTTGCACTCCACAAGTACTACCGGATCACCCAGGTTATTATATACCAGAATGTCGGTCCGCTTTTGCATTTTATTGAAAATGAACTGTTGCTCCACCGTGATCAGCGATGCATGAAATTCTTTTTCTTTTACCAGGTATTGGATAAAGTTTTGCCTGACCCATTCCTCGGGGCTTAGCACAATATATTTCTTGCGGATGGCATCGAAAATATAATTTCTCCCGGCCTCTGATTTTATAGAGAAAGAATAAGTTGGTAAATTTAAAGTTTCCATGAATACCTGTTGACCGAAAAATGATTGTAACAAAAATAACAAGAACTGTCAGAAGGAGGATACCATGAAGACGAAAAAAGATATTGTCGAGAACTGGCTGACCCGCTATACCGGACAGCCACTGCCTGGCTTCGGAGAATATATACTGCTTACCAACTTTGACCATTATCTTGAAATTTTCTGTGAGATGCATAACACGACTGTCATGGACCCATCAAAACCCATGCCCTGTGCCACATCTGATGGAATTAGCGTGATCAATTTTGGCATGGGCAGTGCAAATGCAGCCACCATCATGGACTTGCTCAGCGCCATACATCCCAAAGCAGTCTTGTTCCTAGGGAAATGCGGGGGACTGAAAAAAAAGAACAAGCTTGGCGACCTGATCCTGCCCATAGCAGCCATACGAAGTGAAGGTACATCAGATGATTACCTGCCTCCCGAGGTTCCGGCACTGCCCGCCTTCAGCCTGCAACGGGCCGTATCTTCCACCATACGAAGCCATGAAAAGGATTATTGGACCGGTACGGTTTTTACCACCAACCGCCGGGTATGGGAGCATGATGATGATTTTAAGGATTACCTTGTCACCACCCGATGCATGGCCATCGATATGGAAACAGCTACTATTTTTACGGTGGGATTCGCCAATGAGATCCCTACAGGTGCCTTGCTTCTTGTTTCTGACCAGCCCATGATATCCGCAGGCATTAAGACCATTGAAAGTGACAAAACAGTTACCAATAATTACGTCGATGATCATCTCAGGATAGGCCTTGATTCGTTAAAGGAATTAAAGGAAGAAGGACATTCTGTAAAACATCTCCGTTTCTAATCTCCATCTTATGACTTTTGAAGAGATCTTCAAACAATTGAATGAGAAAATTTACCGCCCCATTTATTTCCTGATGGGAGAAGAGCCCTATTTCATCGACAGGATCACTGAACATATTGCAGCGAATGTGCTTACGGAAGAAGAAAAAACATTCAATCAGATGATCCTGTACGGAAAGGACACCGATATTCCAACTGTCATCAACACCGCCAGGCGCTTTCCCATGATGGCCAGCCGCCAGGTTGTAATTGTAAGGGAAGCACAAAACCTGGACAGGATTGAGGACCTGATCCATTATGTTGAGAATCCTCTTGAATCCACACTTCTGGTAATCAATTACAAGTATAAAAAACTGGACAAACGCAAAAAGCTATTCAAA
>CAZXOJ010000277.1:0-5950 GCA_964642325.1 uncultured Bacteroides sp.
CTCCATTGTATTTTAGTGTGATCCCACTTACGTCTGACTCATTGTGATAATTGAAAAGATGGATTATCTCCCTATTTCCCTGGGTATCGTGTGAAACGCCAACCCATTCCGGGGCAGTAACCGTCAGTGGTAAGGTCTTCCCTGCTGCCCAATAGACAGCAGATGCAAGTTCATTGGCATTTTCGGGCATCATCCATACTGATTCGAAGCCAAGCTTTATTTCTCCTTCCGGCACAATTAGTTCTGGCAGGTATATCACCCGGCCTTCTCCATACTTGAATGCAAGAACCTCCTTGTTCCGATGATTGGAAATCGTTTCAGCACCCCTACTCTCTTCCTGGCCGGTTTCTGACAGCATTTCTTCAAGCAAGTTGATTTTTCTCAGTCTTCGCCACCCATCGTACATGCCTGTCTTTCCCGTGGCAACAATGCCCCCTCCATTTTTCACAAATTCTTTGATCTTAATAGTCATATTATCATCCAGGCTTTCCTGGTTGGCGAGAACCAGGACATAGTACTTACCAAGATCTTCCTGTTGCTGGTCAAAGATTATATCAAACGGGATCTGTCGCTGCTGCAGGGCCTGTTCTGCCATATTAACCGCAACCTGGGTCTCAAGTATGTTGTACGCCATGGAAGGATAGCTCCTGAGAACCGCCACCTTTTCTGCTCCCTTCATTTGAGTATACAACTCCTTATGGTTAAGCCAGAAATCCAGGTACTGTTTCCTCACACCTTCGGGGATGTTTCTGCCGAGTGAGCCAATCGTCCTGTTCAGGGCCAGGTTCTCAGCAAAATCCTGGGCTTTATGGTTACCTGTCATGATGAAATTGCCGGTAGTCCGTCCCAGCTTGTAATGGCGGAATTTCCCGATGGCTACCCCATCTTCCCAGCGGGGATTGTTAGTATCTTCGGTCCAGATTACATTTGTATATTGCATGAGGTCCGGGTGGTTTATGCCCGCCTCCCATGCCCTGTTACTTCCCACCAGTCCATGGGGATTGACTTCAATGGCAATCTCCTTGTTCAATGCACGTGCGAACCTGGCACATTCTGCCAGCCTGGTGTTAAAGGTCCAGCAACGGAAATCTATCCATTCCTGTATAACCGGGTCCCTGACAACCACCATTTTCTCCGCCGGATTGGGATCATTCCACATGGGCGGCAGCACATAGGAAACATTTTCAAAGCCAAATCTTTCAATCCGCTCCGCAGGGGAGTATTTATCTGTAAGATATTTCCTGAATGCAGCTATGGTAGCAGGATTAAAGTCTGCCTCTGGAGGATAGTTATAGTCAAAATTATCGAAGTGGATGAAATCCGTTTTAATCTTTTCCACTGCGTAACGTATGATCTTCTCCTTGTAATATTCCATATAGGCATCATGGTTAAAGCAGGGCCTGTAACGAAAGGACTGCTGATAACCGTAAGTGAGCAGGATAGGTTTCCCATTTACATCTACCTGGTACCACAGGTCTGTTTGAGCCTCCGGAACTTCGGCAAAAAAAGTTTCATATGCCATGGTGTTCCACTGTATGTAAGTATCCACCTTCAACCCGTATTTATGGGCAATGGCAGCAGCCTTTGCAGCCATATCCATATGCTCCTTCTCAGCTTCAAATCCAAATCCCTTGTAACAATAGATATGATATACTGTGATGCCTGCTTCAGCAAGAGATTTAATAAATTCCTCAGAGGTCTGGTAATCATAATATTCCCTTTGCCAATGGTTAAAATTTTCATTGTTCCTGCGCACCTGGAATATCCAGGGTTCATGCGTAGCACCGGCATCAGCAAAACCATCCCGTATCCATTCCGGAGTATATTTAGCCAGGTCACCGGATCCATCCTGGGCAAAGAGTAAACCCTCTTCTGCGAAAATCATAAAATAAATTACGAGGACAATTTGAAAAGTAATTGCGGTCTTTTCTGATTTTCTTAATAATTTCATTGATCAATATTTACGGTAGTTTTCATTTCAATCTCTTTCAAGATAGGACATTTTATACGACTAACTAGCTTTTACTAATATTAAGAAAAGGAGCCATTAAATGATCAAAAAAATCTTACGCTTGATCTTGTTTTACTTTGCTTTCACAGTATTGATTACTTGCCATAGTTCATTTGATCGGGATGGGCTTGAAGTTGAGATCTGGCACGGGCTGAACCAAAAGGTTGGCCATCTGGGAACTGCCCAGGATGATTTTAATGTGATGGGGAAAGTTATTCCTGCAGATTCCATCACATCCCTCACCTACCAGTTAAACAACAGCCCTGATATTCAGCTTAACTTTGGTGAAGGAACACCAGGATATAGAAGGTTTGCAGAACTCGGACACTTTAATGCTGACATTCCAATTGCTGAATTACATCCAGGTGAAAACACAGTCAAGATTATTGCTACTGACAGAGAGGGACAGCAGACCAACCAGAAAGTAATTATTGATCTTCAATCCGGTTCCTATCCTTTACCTGTCCATATTGATTGGAATAAAATTACTGATCCTCAAAACGTAGGTCAATATGTCGATGGTCAATGGGATTTGGAACCCGATGGATTACGGACCATGCACATGGGTTATGACCGCATATTTCTGATTGGTGAAAAAAACTGGCAAGACTACGAAATTACTGCCTCTTTAGTAATAAACCAGGTTAGTGATATTACAAGTCCTGTAAGTGGTGGCAATGGATTAGGAATACTATTCCGCTTTACCGGGCATGTTATTGGTGGACATCGGAATTTTCCCAAAGCGCAACCCAAATGGGGTTATCAGCCCTTCGGTGCAATAACTTGGTTGAGATGGGATCTGGATGAATCTCAAAACCTGCCTTCCAAAGAATTTTACCGGGGTGATAATAATAATACCATAAATCATGGTCAGTTCCCGGTTCAGCCTGGTGTGAGATTCTGGATGAAAGCAAAATGCCAAACTTTGCCTGATAAGAATGATGGAAATGGAGTATCAGTTTATTGTTTTAAAATTTGGATGGATGGAGAAAAAGAACCTGCTCAATGGGATTGGCAGGAAACACAAGTCAGTAAATATGCCAACCGCAGTGGAGGTGTTGCCCTGCTAGCTCATCATGTGGATGTTACCTTTGGGGATATTTGGATAACCAATGTAGTATTCAGCAAATAGCTTCTTTTGATTACTATGATTTAATTACTTCTGATAGTTACTTTTTTCGTGACCCTGGTTTCTTTTGTTCCATCTGTAACAGTGAGGGTTACAGTATATTTACCTTTGGACAGGTATGTATGGTTCTCCACAGGCCTATAGGATATATCCGAGCCATCGCCAAAATCCCATATGAATCCGATTGGATATCCATCAGGGTCATTCGAGCCCTCTGCTGAAAATGACAGTGGTTGATTTTTTTCACCCGATTTTGGAATTTTGGACCCAATTACCGGGACTCGGTTGCCTGATGGTTCAGATCTGCCCAGGCACCACTCGGCTGCCATTTGCACAAACTTCCATGTCCCGGGGATAAATGACCGTTCAGGGTGAGCAACAGATAAAAATACCCGTCCCCGGCCGTAGAGGGTAGTGGTCAAAGCGGGTGTTTTCCTGATGGTATCGTAGGCAACAACCCAATTCACCAGGCCGGGAACGGCTGGCTTAAAGTCACTGCCTCCGCCATTATAATGTATACTCTCATAGAATGCAAAGCTGTCTGCCAATGATGAATACTTCAATACAGGATGTGCCAGATTCATCTCATAGGTTCTCATTCCTCTTCCGCTGCCAAAAGGATGGTGTCCGGGAAACAGTAACAATTGATTTTCCCTGGAGGAAGGTGTCGTCTCCACCGCAATCAGAGAGCCACCGCAAGTGCCGAAATAACCCATTCCCCTGGCTACAGCCTGCCTGATATTTGCAGCGGCAGCACTCGTTGGATTAAACTTAAAATAGGGTCCTCCGGCCCAGTACAAAAATTTCACATTCCGCAGATCAGCAGTAGCTATCTCATCATTTTCCAGGGATACTTCTAAAACATAACAGTCCAGATAAGTCTCCAGGATTTTCTTTACGGTATTATATGAGTCCGGATTAAGTGGTGACCCCGTAAGAACAACACATGTATCCTTTTGGCTTAAACAACTTGTGGTTGCAATAAATGAAATGATTATACAGCATATGACAAAATACAGTTTCATTATTTTTCCTTATTATTTATTCTCCAGTTCCTGCGGAAGCTTTTCTAACCTAAAAGTATATATATTTTTTCCTTAGTTTACGATTCCTTACTTTTATTTAATAATAATAGAAGTAATAAAATGGATCGAAGAAAATTCATAAGTAGTTCTACCCTTGTGGGAGCAGCTGCTCTTTCCGGCAGTGCTGCCACTTTTGCTGAACCCAGGAAACCAATGAGAATCACAGGTGCCAAAATCTTTCAAATTTCCATTGGTGGACGATATCCGGTTTTGGTGCAGTTATTCACGGATACCGGGATCAGCGGTTTGGGAGACGCTGCAGTGGCATATGGCGCCGGTACTAAAGCTGCAGCTGCTATGGTCAAAGAGCTTGCTAAGAAATTCATCCTGGGAAAAGATCCCTTTAATATTGAGGCATTATGGAGCGAGATGTATGACCATACCTTCTGGGCCAAAGGTGGTGGTCCCATCATCTTTGCAGGGATCAGCGCTATTGAACAAGCGCTATATGATATCAAGGGAAAAGCATTAAATGTACCAGTTTACGATCTTCTTGGTGGGAAAATCAGGGACAAAGCCCGAGTCTATGCCAATGGATGGTCATTTCGTGCCAACGAACCAAACGAGTATGCACTTGCAGCTGAAAAGGTTGTAAATGATGGGTATACAGCCATGAAACTTTACCCCCTGTCTACCTCATTGAATGATGCAGAGGGCCATATCCGGCATGTATCACATCGCTCTATTGACCGAAAGGCAGAAGATCTGGCTGTTGCCCGCGTGAGAGCTGTAAGGGAAGCGGTTGGTCCGGAAATCGACCTTATGCTGGATATGAGTGCCGAATTGACTACGGATGCCATTATTCGCATTGCCAGGAAAGTTGAAGATCAGGACATAATGTTTCTGGAGGAACCGGTGGATCCATTTAATGTGGAAGCCTTGAAAAAGGTGTCTGAACAGGTACAAATGCCTATTGCAGTTGGCGAGCGGCTCTATACCCGCTATGGTTTCCGACGTGTTATGGAACTTCAGGCTGCCGATATTCTCCAGCCGGATATAGGTAATACCGGTGGGATTATGGAAACCAAAAAGATTGCAGCCATGGCCGAGGTGTATAACATGAGAATACAGCCGCATACCTGCTCCAGTCCGGTTGCCACAGCAGCAGCCCTGCAACTGGATGCATGCATCCCGAATTTCTTCATCCAGGAAATTTACCCTTACCGCATCCCGGAGCATTTTCAAATCGTGGATCACGCACCGGAGTTGGATATCAAAAATAGTTACCTCACTATACCGGACAAACCGGGATTGGGAGTTGAACTGGATGAAGAGAAGGTTAAACCCTTTTTGTGGGCTCAATTATAAATGATTCGCATATCCTCCTTACAGTATGGGAACCAGAGGCAAAAGACAGAACTGAAAATCAGTATTATTGAAAACCTGGGTAAGTGTTTACTAAAATAAAACTAAAATGACTGATATAAAGCCTGTCAGCTTTTTTCAGATCCCATATTTCATCATTTGTATGATATTAACTATTCCGTTCATCCTGGCCTCCTGCAATCATGACGTAAAAACCGGAATTGACTGGCTGTATACTGCAGATCTGGATGGAGATGGAATAGTTGAAACCGTAAAGGTTGTGGACCTGAATGGTAATGGCATGCCTGACAAAATAGGGGACCTTCATCTGACCAGATGCAGTGATTCATTCTCAGCAAGGCTTTGGGCCAATACAGAATTCGATGGGGACTTTCATCTGACCGGATGTTGTGATTCATT
>CAZXOJ010000278.1:0-5939 GCA_964642325.1 uncultured Bacteroides sp.
ACCGCACTTGAGCTTGGAAAAAGGACTCTGATCTGGGGGGATATCATAATGGACTACCCGGAAATACTGGATCTCTTGCCCGAATATATACTGACTGGTGCCTGGAATTACGATGCCAGAGAATCATTTGCAGACTTTATTGATCCATTGAAAAACGCCGGGTTTGATTTTACGATATCCCCTGGAGTCCTGAATTCTAACCGTCTTTTTCCTGACTATGAGATGACTTTTACCAATATCAGGAATTTTATCAATGAAGGTTACAGCAAGGGGACAAAAGGGGTTTTCCTGACAGTCTGGGACGATGGAGGGCCACATTTTTTCAACCATGACTGGTATGGCGTTGCCTACAATGCTGAACAATGCTGGAAACCAAACAAGGATGATACTGCACCATTTGCCCTTCGGTTCAGCCAGGCATTCTACGGGGATCATCAGAACGCAGTACCACAGGCAATATGGGAACTGAATAAGCTGACTCACCTTGGACCCACTTTTGAGATGAATGAACTTGTCTTCGGAAAGACAATGATCCCCGAAAAAGGCAAGAGCGCCAGCTATTATCTGAAGGAATGGGATCAGATACGACAGGTAGCAGACGAGTCAGCCAGGCTGCTTTCAATAGCGTCCCCAACCCGTTATGCAGATGACCTTCAATCGCTGGAATTTGTTTCCCGGCAATATATGTTTCTGGCCGATAGCCGCAAGCATTTGTTTGAGGCTGCAGAAAATTACCGGGCTGCACTTGATGTTCAAAATGAGAACAGGGACAAAACAATTGAATACCTGGAAAAAGCGAGGGTCTTGGTAGCCAATGAAGCCAGTTCTTTTGAAGACCTCAGCAGGCAATTCGAGATCCTCTGGAACCTGGAAAGCAGGACACATTGGTATGAGGTGGCGACCGACATATATACCAGGAGGAATAATGCTTTTGCAGAGCAACTATCACTGCTGGACCAAGCCATAACTCGTTTTTCTTCGGGCGGACCTGTCCCCCTTCCCGGAGATATCAGGATGGATATACATGAACACCATGGCCAATATTTCCAGTACTGGCTGCTGTGTGGAAGTTTCCCCTTTTCAGACCCAGGAGAAGCAGGAATGGATTACCTTGGGGATATGGGTGGAGAAGCCGGCGCAAGACCTTATCCGGGCATGCGATTTAGTGATAAGAGCGGGACCACCTTTACCTGGCAGAAATATGACTCACCATATTCTGACCGCTTGGAACTGGAGCTCGCATATCCTGATATGAACCTTGCTGTAGCTTATGCTTATTGCACCATTGATGCTCCTGCGGATAAAATGACTAAGGCCCTGATAGGGGCAAGTGACGGTATGACTATTTACTGCAATGGGGAAAAATTAATGGAGAAACACATGCAACGTGAGCTTGTCCCTGATGAAGACCAGGTCATGTTGCCACTGAAGGAGGGAAGGAACCATCTCCTGCTGAAAATAGACCGCATGAAACCAGGATGGAAATTCACATTCAGGCTTGAAGATGAAGATGTCAGAAATCACAAACAGAAATATTATATACAATAAAACCATTATGAAAAGGATTATCCAAATTTGCATCTTACTTACTTTGATACCTGTCATTACCCTATGTATTGCAAGGAGTGATAAGGAATCTTTAGAGGAACAGGTTCTCCTTGCCCTGACCGAAACAGCGGACTATTTATCGACCACGATCATTGATGAGAATGGTATTTCACAATGTGATTACAACCTGACTGAAGGAAGATGGATTCCATACGAACCGGCATGGCATACGGGACAGGCCATCTATGCTTTAACTGATGCATACCGGCTTACCGGTAAATCATCCTACCTGGAGACGGCAAAGAAGGCGGGGGACTGGTGGACCAGCCTGCAGATAACTGATCATCCAAAGTTGAACGGGATGCTGAATGCCCAACATGGGGACCACGCCGGAGCGGTTATCGTATTTGCCACGGTCTCAGATGGAAGTGCAGGGCTATACAAACTTTATGAGGCAACCGGAGATGCGAGATATGCGGAGGTGCCAACGCAAGCGGGGGACTGGATGCTGGAGAATATGTGTCTCCTGGATGAGGGTGTATGTTACGATAATGTGGATCCTGAAACCGGTGAAGTGCTTAAGGAAAACAGTCCATTCTGGCCGGACAAGGAAGACCAGGGTCTCTGGGATGTAGCCAGGCCCAATAATGAAGGTTCCCTCTTTTTGGATATGTACCAATATAAAGGCAATGAAGAATACAAGGATGCCTTCATAATACTTTGTGAAAGCCTGGTTGAAACACAGGGACCGGAAGGTTTATGGATGGATTTCATGCCCAACAATAAGGCGGATGGATCTGTGCATCCACGGTTTAATCTCTGGTATGCAGAATCCTTGCTGGAGGGATACGAACTTACAGGCGATAAAAGATACCTGGAAGCTGTCCGGAAAACAGCAGCAACTTTTGCAGGTTTTCAAAAATCAAACGGGACCATCTATTATCAGAACTTCCTAAGCGGGGAAGTGAATAGAAATTCAGTTTGTGGATCAGCTGTGGCATTTGCCGGGATCCTCTGGTTACGGCTTGAATCTTATGGGATAGATGAATTCAGTGAAAATATTGATCTGTCGTTGGACTGGATCCTGAAGAACCGGTTCTCCGTTGATCATCCAGATCCCAACCTGGCAGGGGCAGTGATGAATACTCGTCTACGCAACAGGTATGGTAAACTCTGGTTCGTAAACAGGGATATCGGAACCTCTTTTGGGATCAGGTTCTTAGCTGCATATTACGACCATCGCCTTCAAAAGTGAAAACCCTGATCACATTGTTAATTCACTCCGAATAACCAGGAGCGTCCAAATCTTCCTGAATAATAGGTTTTACGGCATATTCTAGGTGTATAAGTTTTGTTTTTCTGAAATGATTCTCTAAATTTCGGTGCATCAATTCCAAGACTAATGAACCTCATAAAATATCACAGGTTTGTCCTGTGCCTTATCATCCTGATTCTAGCCTCCATTGCCACTCCAACACCGGCCTCGGCACAGTCCCGCGGCATCGTTAAAGGACGCCTGTCGGATGCTTCCAATGGTGACCCATTGATGTTTGCCAATGTAGTCATCCAGGGTACATCTACTGGGACTGTGACTGATGATGACGGGAACTACATTCTTCCCAACCTCCGCCCCGGGAGCTATACGCTTCTTTTTTCATACCTGAGCTATCATGATTTGGAACAGGAGATTGAAGTGGTAGCAGGAGAAACTTTGATCATCAATGGTGAGATGGAAATGGCCTCCATCATGGGAGAAGAAGTTGTGATCACCGGGATGATGCGTGGACAAACAGCTGCCATTAACCAACAGGTAACATCCAATACCATTGTCAACGTCGTCTCCAAAGAAAAGATAAGTGAACTTCCGGATGCGAATGCTGCAGAAGCCATCGCCAGGCTCCCTGGGATCTCACTGCAAAGGGATGCAGGTGAGGGCACCAAGGTGGTTATCAGGGGACTTGCACCAAAGTTCAATTCTATAACGATGAACGGAGAACGGATCCCTTCAACTGACCCGGTTGACAGGTCTGTTGACCTGAGCATGATCTCCACGGATATGCTTGAAGGGATGGAAGTATATAAGGCATTAAGGCCTGACATGGATGGGGATGCAATCGGTGGCACTGTTAATTTCATTTCCAAAGATGCAGATCCAGGGTTTCATGGTTCTGCCCTTTTTCAAACAGGATATAATTCCCATGCCAATGAATTCGGGCAATACAAAGCGATGGGAAGCCTCGGCAACCGTTTCTTTGAGGATAAACTGGGTGTACTGGTCACGGGGAATTTTCAAAGGGCTAACAGGAGCTCACACTTACTTGATGCAAGCTATGTGTATAAAGGGGAGCAAAATGGTGATGCCATCATCGGTGTATCTTCCCTAAACCTCGCTGACCGCCAGGAAATCAGGTATCGTGGAGGAGTATCAGCTACACTTGATTATAAACTTCCCAAGGGAGAGATCTTCTGGACCTCAGCCTATAACAAGACAGACAGGGATGAGGTTAGAAGGAGAAAACGTTATGGCGTTGACAACAATACTCTCCATCTTGATTTGCGGGACCGGGATGTCAAGACAAACCTGTTTACTACCAATCTCAGCGGAAAACATTTTCTTCAGAGTTTAGAGATACACTGGAGAGGATCCATGTCACAGAGTGTACAAAATACCCCGTTTTACCAGTATGGCCGTTTCCGGGAGTTGGCAGCTTTTACCGCAGACCTGGATGAACTACTAGGGCCTGAGACGATTCCACAATACGCCAAGAACAACCTTGATGAGACATTTTTTAAAGATAACTACCTGGAAAGCGGGAAAAGCACCGATCTCAATTACACAGCCCAGATAGACCTGTCTCATCCATATGGAATTGGTGGATGGCTGAAAGGATTTGTTAAGGTTGGAGCGAAGATGAGGCATAAGGACAGAGATGTGGAAAAAGATGTCTGGTGGACATCTCATTTCGGTATCAATGACCTGGCAGGTGAAGAACCTGATGAATGGGACAGGACACCCCAGGGTAAATTGGCTGTAAGTAACTTTATTGACCCCAACCAAGATCTTAATCCCTGGCTCGGAGGCAGATATGAATTTAGTCCTACATTACATTTGGATAAATTCCTTGCCTGGGGCAGGGACTGGCGGGATTATAGCTTCCCCAATGGAACCCCTCTTTATTTACAGGACCCCAGGGCATTACTTGAGATTTATACTGCCAAAGAGGATATCTATGCCGGTTACATAATGACAGAGATCAACATTGGCAAATATATCATGATCCTTCCAGGGGTCAGGTATGAGCAGACTAAAAATAACTATAAGTCAACCTTCGGTAATCCTTTTGAAAGCGAAGACGGGGGCGAGAATATTAATGTTGGGGGACTGACGGATACAACAGGTGGACAAGATTACAAAGAGTTCCTGCCAATGATACATTTCAGGGTGAAGCCGGTGGACTGGTTCGATCTCCGGCTGGCTTACACCAAGACACTTTCACGTCCTGATTACTACAACCTGGTGCCATGGAGAGAAGTTTCACGTCATGAAACTTATGTCCACCAGGGAAATCCCGCATTATTGCATACCACGGCATATAATTACGATGCATTTGCATCTTTTTACAATAAGCTAGGTATGTTTACGGTGGGCTTCTTTTATAAGGAGATTGAAAATATTGATTACCTGAGAACCTCCAGAATACAGGAAGCGGGAGATTATTTTGGTTTTCATCTCACGGAACCAGTTAACTCGATTGGAACATCCATCATTAAAGGTATTGAAATAGAGCTTCAGACAAATTTCCGGTATCTCCCCAGTCCTTTTGACGGGATTGTGCTTTATGCAAATTATTCCCGCATGTTTTCACAAACCGAGTTCCCCTACTCCTATATTGATGGATATGAACCCACACCTCCTTTCAGACCCCGTGTCGTTGACACCGTAAGACTGGGCAGGATGCCGGGCCAGGTAGACTATGTGGGAAATATTTCCCTGGGATATGAGAAGGGGGGGTTCTCCGGAAGAGTTTCCCTAATCATTCAGGGACCCAGTTTACAATTTGTTGGTACCAGGCATGAATTAGATGGTTTCAATGGTTCATTTGCCCGCTGGGATCTGATTCTCCGTCAAAAGATCAAGGAACGTTTCAGTGTATACTTTAACCTCAACAATTTTACGAATTATTCTGAAAGTTCATACCTGGGAAGTTCGCGATATCCAACCAGGGAGGAATTATATGGCTGGACAGCCGATATCGGGGTACGTTACGTGTTTTAGAGAATATTGACTATTATTGTATTATATATCATATTCATTTAATATTAAAATCAAAACATTAAACTATGAAAAAACTTTACTTTTTACTTTCAACATTAATGGCGACCATGCTTAT
>CAZXOJ010000279.1:0-5935 GCA_964642325.1 uncultured Bacteroides sp.
TCTCATCGTTGTTGGTATATTCTTCCTGGTATACCCTGAACCATTTATTTTCCCGGATAAATATATTGGAGCTCGTGTAACTTATTGCAGTTTCCTGCTGATATTCATAAACGAATGTTTGGTTCCACTCTCCATTAATATCCCAGTATTCTCCCATCAGGTTACCGAAATAATCATAACTATATTCAATAAAACCAACGGAATCCTCCTCGTGGTAAATACCAGCACCCGTTTTCATTCCCTCGTCATCATAATAAAATACCAGGTCCCCGTGAAACCAACCATCCAAACCATGGCAACTGGCAGCAATACAAACATCCTGAATATCATATTCGAAGGTTGTTTCTCCCTTCACTCCATCTGAACTCGAAAAATCCTGTCTTCTTAATAAACCGTTTGCATCATAATAATACTGTTGATCAGATGTAATACCATCATTGTACTCCCTGTACTTCCTGGTTTGATTACCAAGGGAATCATATTCATAATGGTTCACAGAACTCCTTGAACTGTCTTCCAGTTGCCAGTGTGCCAGGTAGTTCTTTCCACTGATATCATAAAAATATGTAGTACTGGCAGTCTCCCCTGTGGAATTTTCATAGTAAAGCTTAACCGGACGTACCTTAAGGATACTGTCTGTTGCTGGTCCTTCTTTCTCTGCCTGGCAGGAAAAAAGGAGTAGAGCCATAGGAAGCAATAAATACCACGCATAAGTAAATTTATTTCTTATCATATGGCATTATTTTGTTTGATGAGTTCCAGGGCATATTCCAGCACAGCATCGTGGTTCATGATTACTTCATCGACAGACTGACGGACAGGATGCTCTGGCAATATACCCTTATCCAGTGGAAACCCGATTACAGCCGTGGCAAAAGTTCCCCTGGCAGATTGCAGCCGGTAGCCAGTATGCTTCAGTTTAGTATCATGGGAAGCATCATTGCAGGTATAGGTTGCCCCGGTCTCTTCACCAATAAAAGTGCCCAAGTCATAATACTTGAGAAGAGAGGTAAGATGACCGGTAGTTGAAAAACACATACCATCAATCAGGTAGTATTGGCTGCCTTTAAAAGGATACTCCGCCATGGGCAGGGGTTTGTTCAGCCTGGCATAATGACCGTAGGGCTCCCTGAAATAAATGATCGGTTTTTTTTGAAGATAAGTCAGCAGGTGGCTGGAACAAAATGGATCTCCTCCGTCATTTCCCCTCAGGTCAATCACCAGGTTTTGTATATCATGGTCGCGGATCACCTGAAATGAACTATCAATAAACCTGTTGAAACCCTCATTGTCATCATAATAAGAAAAGGTCCTGATGGTAAGAACTGCCGCCAGCTCATCTTTTAGCTCCATGAAGAGATCTTCTCTCCTGATCGTTCCGGATGCAACTAATGAGTCCCGGTATGCAGTAATGGCCATGCGTGATAAAGGTGCCATATTGATCTTTCTTTCCCTGCCCTCTTCCTCGACAACTATCTCAAACCATTCAGGATATCCATAATTAAGCGCATATAGATATGGAAATACATTGTTCAGCCTCCTGTATCTCTTTGTCATTATAAATCCATCGGACCATATGTTACCCAGCATTTCTTCAACCAGGTAGCTGGCATCCTGGCCATTGATCGACATTACCTGGCTTCCATACGCTACAGGGGACTCCTGGTTGTAGCTATGGATCACAAACAGTTGTCCATCCCTTGCATGAACACCCAGTGGGAACATTCGCTGCGGAGCCCTGTCCCAATACCTGTCCGGGGACCATAATGAGGTATGCCCGCAACCCACCCTGGCAACCAGGGGAACGAGAATGAGATAGAACTCCTGGGTGGTCATGGAATCCTCAATCATCCTGTAATGTTCTTCGAACAGACTATCAAATGCTTTTTGGGAAGTGAAACGGTATAGCTGTGGATGGCTATCCTCCAGGAATTTCCTGAACTGCTTGAGATCTGCCTGTAATTCTTTGACCGTAAACTTTCCATTGCTATCAGCATCCTTCGGATTGACTTTTAATCCGTTCATACAGGAGAGAAGTATCAGCCCGGATGCCAGCAGGATAAAACAAGTTGAAAAAATCAAAACATGTTTTTTCATGGGACTGATTTCTAATCTGTTGAGTATTATTACCTTTACTCTAAAGATACTGAATTAAAATAAAAGTCATGAAAACCCTGCTTCTTTTACTGGCCATCAATTTATCATTTGTAAACCCTATGGAAAATAACATTTCCAAAGACGTCTTCGATGCCGGGAACGGGACCCTGAGCATCTCATTTATCGGGCATGGTACACTCATGTTCGAATACAAAAACATGGTTATCCATGTTGACCCGACCATGCGTGAGGCCGATTATGCCACAATGCCTGATGCTGACATGATCCTGATCACACATCACCATGGAGACCACCTGGACCTGGCAGCGATCAATCATATCATTAAAGAGGACTGTCCGGTTGTAATGACACAATCATGCCTTGAACAGCTTGAGGACTTCAAGGGAGCTGTCATCATGAAAAATGGCGATGATAAAACTATTAAAGGCATCCCCATTGAGGCCATTCCCGCCTATAATATTGAACATAAAAGGTCAAACGGCGAGGCTTTCCATCCTAAAGGCGTTGGGAATGCCTATGTGGTAGGCATTGGGGAACTTAAGGTACTGATTGGTGGCGATACTGAAAATGTTCCGGAAATCAAGGCCCTGAAAGAAATTGACATTGCCTTTTTACCGATGAACCTCCCTTACACCATGACTCCTGAAATGGTTGCAGATGCAGCCAGGGCTATACAGCCCAGGATACTGTACCCATACCATTTTGGACAAACAGATCCGAAGGACCTGGTAAATCTCCTGAAGGATGAGAAAAACATCGAAGTGAGGATCCGGGCCCTGGAATAGGATCGGTTCCTTTAATCGATGAGGTCCGGGTCTTTCCCTGATCAATCCTTGATCAATCCCTGCCCCTCTATCCATGGTGCGCCTGCCTCTTTCAGCTCATTCTCCAGCTGGGGAAGGCCCACTTCAATGATTTCCACCAGGCTTTCTTTTATTATCACCAGGTCTGATTTGCCGATTTCCAGGGATTGCTGGTGCATCTTTGTGGGACCATAAGTTGTGGCTAATCCACTTGAAGCAATACTGAGTCTACGTCCAGGTGTTGGCGGACCGCTCTCTCCTACTTCATTCGCTGAAGGGCTCCCATGCATGAGGGAATAGATTTCCTTCAGTTGCTCTGCAGTATTGTGGATCCTTAATTCAAGATCCTTCGCTTCTGAGTCCAGCTTCAAAATAGCTGCCTGCATGGCTTTTATACGTTTCACACTTTTATCCAGTTCAAGGGTTGTTGCCAGGTAATCCTGCTGGAAAGCCTCGTATGCTTTTCTGAAGGCTATCTTCTCTTTGTTTGATGCTCCCTTCAAGGCCCCCGCAAGCAAAGGTTTCACTTCAAAACTTTGCGGTCCTGACAGTTTCGTCTGCTCTCCGTTTACAATTTTTACAAGTTCAGCAGTATAGTTCCCAGGAACGACCATTGCCCCCCTGCTTGAAGCTTCCTTCCCTAACTTTATTCCACTCTTCGGAGCATATTGCAGATTCCAGCTAATTCTGTGAATCCCTTTTGAAGACTTTCCGGCAATGGTATTCACAAGATCTCCCCGGGCATCCTTAATGATTAACCGGATCTCAGGGGCTTTCTGGAGTTTTTCTGCATCCAGCTTCTCCCATCCGGGGAAAGGTATATCCTGTCCTTCTTTGTCCAGTTCCTTTTCTTTCTTCTGCCTGTCAGATTTCAGAGATGGAATTGTTTCAGGTAAATAATAAGAAATGATGGCACCAAAGGGAGGATTCTCAGCTACATATCGTGAAGCTCCCTGGCCTCCTGTTACTGACTTTGGCACATACAACCATGCATTTTTAACAGGGAACATTACTGTTTCAGCTGACAGGTCTTCTGCACTGATTTCCCTTAAGGGTGAATAGTCATCAAGGATGAAAAATCCCCGTCCAAAAGAGGCACATACCAGGTCATTTTCCCTTCGCTGAATGGTCAGGTCCCTGAAGGAGATGGTCGGAATACCGCTTTTTAGTTCGTTCCAATTATTTCCCCCGTCCGTGGTGAAATAAATGCCATATTCAGTCGCAGCAAAGAGTAAATCCTTTTTGAT
This sequence comes from uncultured Bacteroides sp., assembly GCA_964642325.1. Lineage (GTDB taxonomy): Bacteria > Bacteroidota > Bacteroidia > Bacteroidales > SM23-62 > SM23-62. The sequence continues at coordinate 4,169 of CAZXOJ010000279.1, forward strand.
ATGATCCTGTACCAGCCGCCAAACCATGGTATTTTCCGGAATATTTGAAGCGATGGATGTCCAGCTCTGGCCGGCATCGGTACTTTTTAAAACATATGGTTTGAAATCCCCGTATTTATGATTATCAAGGGCCGCATAAACAGTCCTGGCATCGAAAAGGTCGGCGCGGATATCGTTTACAAAAGCGGTGGATGGAATGTCCTTAATGCTACCCGCCTCTACTTTACGCCAGTTTTGCCCCCCATCTTCAGTCACCTGTATGAGTCCGTCATCAGTCCCCGCATATATAAGTCCCTTCTGAACGGGAGACTCCGCCAATGAGGTAATGGTGTTGTACTCAGACATGGCGGAAAAATCCCAGGGATTATCCCAGCTCTGCTGTCTTCCCATAATGGGCATAGACATCCTTTCCTGATCCCTCGTCAGGTCACCAGAGATAGCCATCCAGCTGTCACCCCTGTCGTCGGACCGCCATACCCTATGGGAAGCATAAAATATGCTGGTTGGGTTATGCGGACTGACAAGTATGGGTGAATCCCAGTTGAACCGTTCGGGTCCTTCCCCCTCACCAGGCTGGGGCTGGATCAGTACCTGCTCCCCGGTAATACGGTCTATGCGGTGTAATACGCCTTGCTGGAACTCGGCATACATAATGTCGGGGTTCCCTGGCTCGGTTGCAGTCTGGTGCCCATCGGCACCCAATATTTTAAACCAGTCAGCATTCCTGATGCCCTGGTCATTAGCTGTGCGCGAGGGACCACCATGGGAGCCGTTATCCTGGGTTCCCCCATAAACGAAATAGAATGGCTCACTATCATCTACTGCCAGTTTATAGTACTGGGTGACCGGCAGGTTATCAATGAAACGCCAGGTTTCTGCCAGGTCATAGCTTTCGTAAATCCCCCCATCAGAACCAATCAGCAGGTAATCAGGGTCATCTTCGCGAAAGGCAATGGCATGATTGTCGGAGTGCTTATTGCTCTCCTTCAAGCGACGGAAGGTTTTTCCATGGTCATCTGAAACCTGGATGCGGACATCCATCAGGTATAACCTGCCTTCTGCATGCGGTGAAGCGAATAGCTCCTGGTAATAATGGGGACCGGTAGCCCCTGAAACCGTATTTGATTGTTTTGTCCAGGAGTTACCGCGATCGGTAGACATAAATAATCCACCTGTCCGCCTGTCCAGTTCAATGTCAGCATAGACCACATCCGGATCCTGGGGCGATATTGCCAGGCCGATTTTTCCCATGTTTGAAGAGGGAATGCCACTGGTAAGTTCCTCCCATGTTTCTCCTGCGTCCTTACTGCGGTGTATTCCTGACCCGGGACCACCCCCCATATAGGCAGCTACAGTACGATGCCTTTGCCAGGTAGCAGCATACATCCAGTCCGGATCCCGGGGATCTAACACAAGTTCCGTAACGCCTGTCCATTCATCATCCCCGAGAACCCTTTTCCAGTTCTCTCCACCATCAACTGATTTGAAAATTCCACGTTCTCCACCTTTTTTCCACAGGGGACCCTGGGCAGCCACGTAAACAATATCAGAATTCCCGGGATGGATGACTACCCGGGCAATGTGTTCAGATAATTTGAGCCCCATATTCTTCCAGCTCTTCCCACCGTCCATGCTTTTATAAACTCCATCACCGATACCTACATGCCTGCCTCCGACATCCTCACCAGTCCCAACCCAGACAGTATTCGGATTATTCGGATCAATACTTACACAACCAGTGGAATAAACCGGTTGGGAATCAAATAC
>CAZXOJ010000280.1:0-5931 GCA_964642325.1 uncultured Bacteroides sp.
TACAAGGCAGGAAAGACGACCCTCTGTGGTGTTTCCATGCCAGATGGAATGAAGGAGCATGACCGTTTTCCTGCTCCCATTATTACCCCTGCCACAAAGGCGGAAGAGGGGCATGATGAGGATATTTCCAGGGAGGATATTATCAGCAGGGAGATAGTAAGTGAGGCAGATTATCTCCTGATGGAGGATTACACCAACAGATTATTCGAGCGGGGAACCATCATGGCCGCTGAAAAAGGCCTGATTCTTGTGGATACCAAATATGAATTCGGCAAAAAGGATGGCAGGATTTACCTGATCGACGAGATCCATACACCTGATTCTTCGCGCTATTTTTACGCTGATGGTTATGAAGAGAGGCAGGCAAAGGGTGCTGGACAAAAACAGCTGTCAAAGGAATTCGTCAGGGAATGGTTGATGGATCATGATTTCCAGGGATTGGAAGGACAGGTGATGCCTAAAATCCCTGATGAATTTGTACAGGAGATAACTGACAGGTATGTCGAATTGTACGAGAATATCACAGGTGAAGAATTTGTCAGGAGTGATTATTCAGATACGATGCGTAGAATAGAGGATAACGTGAATAACTTTCTCAAATCTGTATGATCCGGAGGATCCCATATTACATCTTATTTTCAATCATTCTTGTCCTATGGGTTTATGCAGCACCGGTGACTGCCCAGGAACAGCCTTACACTGTACACAGGTCGGCAAATAAAATTATCCTGGAAGGTAAGGTCTACTACATCCATATTGTGAAGGAAAAGGAGACATTGTTTGGGATAAGCCGGGCTTACAATGTTTCACAGAAGGGGATCGCAGCGGAGAATCCGGATATTTTCGCCGGACTCCAGGTAGGGATGGTACTCAAGATCCCATCAGAACCAGTGATGGATGAATCAGCCGAAACCAATGAAACGGAAGAATACTTCAACCATGTGGTCCAGGAAGGAGAAACGCTGTATTTTCTGTCAGGGAAATATGGCATAGATGTGCTGGAGATCGAACGGGCAAATCCGGATATCAGCATCACAGATATGCAGGTTAACCAGGTTATTAAAATTCCAAAACGTAAGGAACCCTCCATAGCACAAAATCTTTTCTCGACTGAATCCTTCATTTACCATTATGTCAAAGCCGGAGAAACCCTGTACAGCCTCTCAGTTTATTATAGTATCAGCATTGAGGAGATCAAGGAAATCAATCCTGAGCTTCGGTGGGGGGAACTGCAATATGATGAATACATAAAAATACCCAGGCGTACAGACAGCCTTACAGAAGAGGTAAATTTAGCAGTAGATTCTATGCTTATCGATACCTTGGTTGGAGACATTGATACCGTCGGTATACCATTTTGGTCAGAAGTGAAATGGAGGCGAATACGGCCCGGACCGATCGGGGGCACCATCCATGTTGCGATGCTTCTTCCGCTGGACCTTTACTGGAATATAGAGACAGATTCCCTTGATCTACTGGATATGGATGATGAAGGCATCATGAGGAAGGACAAGGAAAACAAGAAGGATATAATCAATCCCAGGATCATCGGGTACCTTGAATTTTATGAAGGGACATTACTTGCCATTAATGAATTGCGAGAGCAAGGATATTCCGTTACCCTGTATGTTTTCGATACGGAAAGAAGCAGGGAAAGGACAAGGGAGATCCTTCGTAAATGGGAGATGGAAGAAATGGATCTCATCATTGGACCAGTTAATTTCTGGAACCTGGAGCTTGTTGCAAATTTTGCCCGGCAGCATGAAATCCCAATGGTTTCCCCGTTTTCTTCAGACAGGGAAATAGTCCGGTACAATCCATATATATTCCAGGTCACTCCCAGTTATGATGTGGAATTCAAAAGCTGGGCTGAATATATCTCTGATTATTATGATAAGACCATCATCTTGTTCCATGATGGAGATCCCACAGAATACCATAAGGTTCAGTTCCTGAAGGATGAGATTTTCAAAAAGATTGCTGAAAAGGCGGACCTGGAGGATGTGATCTTCAAGGAAGTGAAGATGAACGACAGTGTTTTTGTAGACATGAACCATGTGCTAACCCAGGATGGAGAGAACCTGGTGATCGTACCCTCGGACAATGAGGCCTATGTGAGCAATGTGATCAGTCCCCTGTTCTACCTGCTTGACCACTATCAGATCGAGGTGGCAGGTATGCCACAATGGAATAAATTCAGGAATATTGACCTGGAGTATTTTCACAAGTTGAAAATGAGTTATTTCACTTCTTTTTATGTGGATTATAGTAAACCGGAGATGAAAGAATTCATCCAGAGGTTTCGTGAAGTATACCACACCGAACCCTACCGTGTAAGTCCGCGGGGATACAACCTGAGTGTCTACGGGTATGACCTGGTATCAGCCTTTGTTAAGGCCGTAGGTGAATACGGAAAAAATATCATATATTTTGCCGATGAGATGGAGGCTGATCCCTTACTCGGTCCATATAAGTTCGAAAGGATCAATGATTTTGGCGGGCATGTCAATGCCTATATAAGCATTATCAAATTTTCTCCCAACCTGGATATCCATCAGGTGGAATTGGAGGACCGTCCGCAAAAGTTCAGGTACAGGAGGTACTCCAGGAGATACTAACGGGATTAGCCTTACTCGTACCGCAGTGAATTCACCGGATTAGCCGAAGCTGCCCTGATGGTCTGGATATTTACGGTTATCAGGGCCAGGAGCATGGTAATTAGGGCTGCTGCAGGAAAAACCCACAATTCAAGGTCCGTTCTAAAGCTGAAATTCTGCAGCCATTTGTTAATGGAGAACCAGGCAGCAGGCCAGGCAACCAGGTTGGCCAGCAATACCGGTTTGGCAAAATCCCTGGAAAGGATATAGGAGATCTTCGTGATGGAAGATCCCATGGCTTTACGGATCCCGATCTCCTTGGTCCGCTGTTCTGAAATGAAGGTGGCAAGTCCGTATAATCCCAGGGCCGCTATAAACAAGGCAAATACCGTGAAATACACAAAAATATTCCCCATTTTCTTTTCATATGTATAAAACTGGTCAATGCGTTCATCGAGGTATTGATAGTCAAAGGGAATGTCGGGATTGATTTCTTCCCATGCATTCTCAAGGGCAAGGAGGGTCAGCGGGGTGGAGTCTGATAAAAGTTTAATGATCAGATAATTCGGTTGCCCCCCCAGGAACCTGAGCATAATGGGATTAATTTGCTGGTGCAGGGATTGAATATGAAAGTCCCTGATCACCCCTATGATCCTGTAAGGGGTGGGGGGTGTTCGGTCTGAATATATGATTTTTCCAATAGGATCCTCCCATGCCAGTCTTTTAAGCAGCACTTCATTGATGAGTACGGCCGAACTGTCAGTTGAGAATTCGGTGCTGAAATTGCGGCCATCAATGATCTTCATCTTTAAAGTTTTTTCAACCAGATCCTGATCCACAGAAAACCCATAGATAAGCCATGGATCTTTGTCCCCGTATCCCTCCGGAAAATATCCTGAACCGGAAAGCTGCCCCGCCGGTAATCCGCTGGTAAGAGAGGCGGAGAGTACATTCGGGTAGGTCAGGAATTTCTCCTTGATGACCTGTCCTTTGCTCATTGTCTCCTGGTTGCGTAAGGAGATGACGATTACATTGCCTGGCTCAAATCCAAGGTCCTTCTCCCGCATATAGGTTAGTTGCCTGTATATGACAACTGTTCCTATGATCAAGGCTATCGAAACAGTAAACTGAATAAAGACAAGGATATTCCTGAGAAAACTGTTTGAAGAGCCTGCCTTCAATCTCCCCTGTAAGACCCGAATAGGATTAAAAGCTGACAGGTAAAATGCGGGATAGCTTCCGGCGAAGATCCCTACGACCACTGCCAGGAGAATAAACCCCAGGGTCAATTGCCAGTCCAGAATATATTGCATATCCAGATCCTTACCTGTGATGTCATTGAATGCGGGCAGGATCAATTCGATCAGGAAGAAAGTGATGAACAGGGAGATCAGGCTGATGATCACTGATTCCCCTATAAATTGCCTGACCAGGTGTTGCCGGGTAGAGCCAACGACTTTCCTTATACCCACTTCACGGGACCTGTTGGCCGATTTTGCAGTGGACAGGTTCATGAAATTAATGCTGGCAAGGATCAGGATAAAAATGGCGATCGCCGTCAGGATATAGATATAACTGATATCACTGTTATTCCCTATTTCAGCCATTAGGTCTGAATGCAGGTGTATACTGGTGATCGGCTGAAGATCAACTTCAAAGCTAATATCTGCCTCCTGAATCTCATCATCCATATATTTTATCAGGAAATCAGGCATTTTAGCCCTCAATGATTCCAGGCTTGCCTGGTCATTAAGCATAATATAATTATACATGGCGAAATTACCCCAGGTATTCATCCACCTCTCCCCCTGAAATTCAACCAGGGTGGAATACGAGATCAGTGCCTGAAAAGTGAAATGTGAATTGTCCGGATAGTCCTCACAAACTCCTGTCACCGTCATATCGGTCTGGTCGTTGTAACGCAGCACTTTTCCCACAGGATACTCTTCACCGAAATACTTCGTGGCAACCGATTCAGTGAGCACAATGGACCGGGGAACCTCAAGGGCTGTTTCGGGATCACCATAAAGAAGCGGTATGGTAAATAATTTAAAAAATGATGAATCAACGAATAATATATCATCTTCATAGTAACTCTCTCCCCCAAAGGTGAACAGGGTATTTTGTGGTGGGTTGACCCGGGTATAATCGACAACCTCGGGGTAATCATTTACCAGCGCGGGACCGAATGGGGGGGATGAGACGGCTACATTAAGTTCCTGGCCGGATATTTCCCCATGAATAGCCACCCTGTAAATCCTATCTGAATTTTCATGGAAACGGTCATAGCCGAGTTCATGTACAATATACAGGATGATAAGGGCACTGACAGTTAACCCTATGGTTAACCCTAAAATGTTGATAATGGCAAAACCTTTCTGGCGGAGAAGGTTGCGGAGGGCAATCGTAATGTAATTCTTCAGCATAAAGGCAATTATTCCTTGGAATAGGACTCCAATACAGCCCAAAAGTTACAAAAACCGAGACTAAATAAAAACCTTTGAATACTTTTCCGGAAGTTTGCCCGGTGCAGAAAATTATTTAATAACGCAGGACTTTCGTTCGTTATGCGTGGTTAGAGCTTTTAAAACAGCTTCAGGATCAGAGGCGGCCTGTACATCGTCATCCTTGTACACGAGCTTTCCGTTCCCGTCAACAACATATGTCCACCGGGAAATGGTAACTCCTTTGGTTAATTGAAGCATTTGTCCATCGACCTCCTTTTCTATGGTACTTCCTTCCCTGGTTGGTACACCGAATAATTCAGCGATCTTTCCGTCAGCATCGGATAAAAGGGTGAAATTCAAGTTGTGAAACGCTTTAAATTTCTGAAGGTTTTCATGCTCGTCCCCACTAACACCGATTACCTGGGCATTGAGCGCGCCAAACGCTTTGTCATGGTCCCGGTAACTACAGGCCTGTTTTGTGCATCCCCCTGTGAAGGCGGCAGGGTAGAAGTAAATAACCAGGTAATCCGCCCGCTGGTCGGATGATTCCCAGGTACTCCCGTTTTCATCTATCGCTGAGAAACCGGGCACCTTATCTCCCTTTTCGAGTGGAGAAACAGCATAATTATTTAGCGTTAGCAGTAGAACAGGTATTAAGAAGAACAATTTTCTCATGGCTGGTTGGCATTAAGTTTTAAATATTAAGATATGAAATTACTGATTTTAATGCTAATCATGGATCATCCCCGATGAATTTATATAATATTTAACAACCCAGGCTACCATCTGTAATAGCCGGCTGCAAATCAATCACATGGTGATCAGGGTGCAGTCTGGTGAGAGCATAACTATATTATTCTCCCGGGCAAAGTGTTTAGATGTCATTC
>CAZXOJ010000281.1:0-5918 GCA_964642325.1 uncultured Bacteroides sp.
GCAAAGCATTATCCCCTCAAGGCAGATGCCGTTTCAGCACTGGCCTCAATCCGTAATCAGCAGGCTTATAAATCTGCCTGGATCCTTAGCTTATAGAAAACCTTACAGTACCGCGGATCCATCATCCGTTATATCTTCAGGGCTGACGAAAATCAGTTTTCCCTGTGCATCTTCAGCGAGCAGGACCATTCCATGTGATACAATCCCCCTGAGTTTTCGTGGCGCGAGGTTGGCAAGGATACAAACCTGTTTACCTAAAATCTCTTCGGGTTTAAAATACTCAGCTATCCCGGATACAACCGTACGTTTATCAAAGCCCGTGTCGAGATCCAGTTTAATCAATTTGTCGGTTTTGGGTACCTTTTCCGCAGCCAGGATTTTTGCAATCCGGATGTCCATTTTGCTAAAATCCTCGTAAGATATCTCCTCTTTTAAACCCGGCAAACCAGCTTCCTTTGCCTCGTTCAGTTTTTTGCTATTGGCCAGTTTATCAAGCTGAACCTGTATGGCATCATCCTCGATCTTGTCAAAGAGCAATTCCGGTTGATTGATCTCATGTCCGACCGGTAAAAGGGATTTATTACCGATATCCCGCCAGCCAATCTCCCCGGAATTCAGGAATCCTTCCAGCTTTACAGCAGTGAACGGGAGAAATGGTTTAATAATCCCGGCGATACTGGCCGTTATCTGCAGGGCAGTATAAAGGATGTTTTTAACCCTTCCGGGATCATTTTTGAAATGTTTCCAGGGTTCAGTATCTGTCAGGTATTTGTTCCCGAGACGGGCAAGGTTCATGGCCTCTTTAAGGGCTTCCCGGAAACGGAAATGGTCCAGGTTATCCTCTAAACGATCACGATAACTGCAAATACAATCGAGCACCTCGGTATCATATTTATCAAAGTTATCTGGTTTGGGGACCCTCCCATTGAAATACTTGTGGGTCAGTACCAGTGCCCGGTTTACAAAGTTTCCAAGGACGGCAACCAACTCGTTATTGTTCCTGGCCTGGAAATCTTTCCAGGTAAAATCATTGTCTTTGGCTTCCGGGGCGTTGGCGCAAAGTACATAGCGCAGGACATCTTGCTTCCCTTCGAACTCTTCCATATATTCATGCAGCCATACAGCCCAGTTCCTGGAGGTGGAAATCTTGTCGTTTTCCAGGTTCAGGAATTCATTGGCAGGCACATTTTCAGGCAATACATAACTGCCTTCCGCCTTCAGCATGGCAGGGAAAATGATACAGTGAAAAACAATATTATCTTTTCCGATAAAGTGGATCATACTGGTATCATCCTTTTTCCAGTAGTCCTCCCATTTATCGGTCAGGTCCTTGGTGGCTGAAATATAGCCTATTGGTGCATCGAACCAAACATAGAGTACCTTTCCTTTCACACCTTCTATCGGTACCGGTATTCCCCAGTCCAGGTCCCGCGTCACCGCCCTTGCTTCCAATCCACCGTCAAGCCATGACTTGCACTGCCCATACACATTGGTCTTCCAATGCTTGTTCTCCTCCAGTATCCATTGTTTCAGCCAGCCTTCATATTTATCAAGCGGGAGATACCAGTGGGTTGTTTTCTTCCGGACAGGTACAGATCCGCTGATGGTTGATTTGGGATTGATAAGGTCTGTTGCATTCAGTGAACTTCCGCAGTTTTCACACTGGTCCCCATAAGCCTGGTCATGGGTGCATTTTGGACAGGTACCCGTGATATACCTGTCAGCAAGGAATTGGCCTGCCTCCTCGTCGAAGTACTGCTCTGTTTCCTTCTCAACGAACTCATCGCGATCATATAATGTTTTGAAAAATCCTGAAGCAGTCTCATGATGCGTTGGATGGGATGTGCGATGATAGATATCAAAAGTGATCCCAAATTCTTCAAAGGAATCCTTGTTCATCCTGTGGTACTGGTCTACGATTTGCTGGGGAGTGACTCCTTCCTGCCTGGCTTTGATGGTGATAGGCACGCCGTGTTCATCGGAACCGCACACAAAAATAATGTCTTCTCCCTTCAACCGCAGGTACCTGGAGTATATGTCTGCCGGGATATAAACTCCTGCAAGATGTCCAATGTGAACGGGTCCATTGGCATAAGGAAGGGCAGCGGTAATAAGGTGGCGTTTGGTCTTCTTCATTTTTGTAAATAATCGCTGATTATGGGGTATTAAAAAGCATAAACAAAGATAATGGTCATTTCCGAATATTTGATTAATTTAATACAATGATGCAATTGCCTCCATATTTAAAGCCCGGTGACCTGGTAAGTATTGCTGCACCGGCCAGATGGGTTGATCCCGAAGACATTAAAAATTTCCTTTCCTTGTTGGAACAGGAAGGCTTAAAAACGATTACCGGATCCATTTTTACCAGGCATCACCAGTATGCCGGAGAGGACAAGGACAGGCTTGATGATCTTCAGAAGATGCTTGATCATCCGGATATCAAAGCCATCTTTTGTGCCCGCGGGGGATATGGTACCATGCGCCTGCTAGATAAAATTGACCTGAAGGGCTTTGCTGAGCATCCCAAATGGGTGGTTGGCTTCAGTGATATAACCGCCCTCCATGCCTACCTGCAGATGAGGATTGGAGTGGCCAGCGTGCATGCCGCTATGCCCTATACTCTCAAGGATGTTACAGATAGAGAAAATCCTGCAGTTGAAAGCCTCTTTGGGGTCCTGAAGGGAGAATTCCCCTCTTATACTGTCCCGGCTCATTCCCTGAACAGGAAGGGGAAGAGCAGTGGCATTCTGCTGGGGGGCAATCTTTCGTTGTTATACAGCCTTACCGGCACACTCTTCCAGTTTCCAACCAAAGGGGCTATTCTATTCCTGGAAGAAGTGGATGAATACCTCTACCACATCGACCGGATGATGCAGAACCTGAAGCTGGCAGGCATGCTGGAAAACCTTGCAGGGTTGGTGGTTGGCGGATTGACAGACATGCATGACAATGAAGTACCTTTTGGAAAGAACGCTGCTGAAATCATCCGGGAGGCAGTTGAGGAATTCAATTTCCCGGTATGCTTTGATTTTCCAGCCGGGCATGTGGAGGGGAATATGGCCATGGTACTGGGAAGACAGGTATCCTTTGAAGTGAATGCTGACGGTAGCCAGCTGGCTTATATCGATTGATAAAGTCCCGAACCATGGCAGAACACCTGGACATTGGAAAGGAAGGGGAGGAACTGGCTGCCAGGTACCTGGAAGAGAAAAAGTATACCATTCTGGAAAGAAACTGGAGATACCGGCACAGGGAGATCGATATCATTGCCAGCCAGGAAGACAAGATCATTATTGTCGAAGTGAAGGTTAGAAAATTCATTGGTAGGGAGCGCCTGGAAGAGCATATCAACCGAAAGAAACAGCACTACCTGATCAGCGCGGCCAATGCCTTTATGTTGAAAAGGAAACTGGATCAGGGGGTCAGGTTCGACATCATTCTGTTGACTGGAGAATCAGGGGATTTCACCCTTGAGCATATAGAAGACGCTTTCAGTTCCTGGGATTAACAAACACACCTGCAACCATGTTAAAGCATTATTTTAAAACTGCATTAAGGTTTCTCTGGCAGAACAAACTCTATACCGGAATTAATGCCCTGGGGCTATCCATATCACTGGCGGTCTCGTTTATTATTTTGCTCTTTGTCATAAATGAATTCAGTTATAATCATTGCCACAAGAACAGGAAAAAGGCCTTCCTGGTAATCAATTATCATAAGGAGTATAAGGCAAGTGGGCCGGGGACTCCTTATATTCTGGCAAAAGCCTTAAAAGAGGAGTTTCCGCAGATTGAAAAGGCTGTCAATATAGGTTCTTTGGGAGGTTTTAAGTTAAAACTCTCAGAAGAGTATATCAACGTTTCTGAGGCGATAGCTACCCATTCGGAGGTCTTTGATATTTTCACGATGCCCTTGATTGGGACCCCCTTCTATAAAGACCTGCTAAAAGATAAAAACTCCATTGTATTATCCCAAGAAATGGCTGATAAATTCTTCCCCGGAGAGGATCCTGTTGGAAAGGAGATCGAGGGCTTCATCAACAATTTGGAACAGGTTTTTATCGTAAGTGGAGTGTTTGAAGATATTCCCAGGAATTCTACCTTCCAGGCTGATTGTTTCGTTAATAGCAAATGGAGAGTGTCAGGTATGAATAAGGCATATGGAAGAACCGATATCGGAGTTGACTGGGACGCTTTCTCTTGGATCACCTGGATATTGCTATCCGACAATGATGAGGCAACTTTGTTGGAAGAACAATTTGAGGCTTTTGAGAAAAAGTATATCGGGGAAGATTCACCATACCATTATTCCCTGCGGAATCTTTCTGATATTTATTTTAAGTCAAATGATCTAAGAGGAGCTGGGGATCTCGGGAATATCAAAAATATCAGGCTGTTTTCAGCTGTTGCTTTTCTGATCGTACTTATCTCTGCGATAAACTATATCATACTTTCCATAGCGGTTTCCACTGGCAGGGCCAAGGAAGTCGGGATCAGAAAAACGGCCGGAGCCAGCATTGCACGTATCAGGAATCAGCTTTTAAGTGAGTCCATCATGCTTACATTACTAGTACTACCTGTCGCTATATTATTGATCTGGCTTACCATACCATCTGCCGAAAAACTGTTCCAAACCTCCCTTGGAATTATCCCCGGCAATATTGGTGTATACATTCCTGTATACCTGCTGCTGACCCTATTCATTGGGATTGCGTCAGGAATTTACACATCGTCCTATTTATCCCGGTTAAAAGTGCTGGATGTGATCAATCAAAAAATCACTTTTGGAAAGAGAAGGAAATTTTTCCGTTCATCTCTTATTGTAATTCAGCTGGTTATATTCTGTTTTTTTGTGTCTGGAACGCTTCTTATACGATCACAGTTACAGTTTGCCCTGGAGAAGGATCCCGGCCACTACAAAGAGCATATTCTTCAGGTTGATCTTGGCCGCGATTTTAAAGGGTATTCCGCATTTCTAAATGGGATAAAATCCATTCCTCATGTGATCATGGCAGCCGGCACCGCCGATGGCCTTCCAAAGAAAGGAACAGGGGGATACATGCAGCCTCACTATCAGGACAAAGAAGTAAAAATCAAGGTGGCAGTATTTTCCATTGACTACAATCTGTTAGAAACCTTGGGAATTGCCATTGTGGAGGGCAGAGATTTTTCGGTGGATTATGGGAGTGACCTGACCCACGCTATCATTCTGAATGAAACGGCGGTAAAAAAACTTGGCATCATCGATCCCATCGGACAAAAGATGGGAGACGAGGTGGAAGAAAGGAAAATCATCGGTGTCGTGAAAGATTTTCACCTGAATTCCATACACACCGAAATCCCACCTCTTAATATTCGTCTGACGGACAAGCATATTCGCCATATTCTGGTCCGATACCATCCGGGGACATTGACCGATCTAATTCCTGCGCTGAAATCTGAATGGGAAAAAGTGGAACCTGATAGGCCTTTCAGCTATTCGATGATAGAAGATCTTTTCTTAGAGGTTTACTCATCAGAAAAGAAACTGAGTACTATCCTATCGATATCTGCACTTTTTGCATTACTGATATCTGCACTCGGATTATTTGGACTGACGCTTTTTACAGCCAGGTCCAGGACCAAGGAAATTGGAATCAAAAAGGTCCTAGGAAGCTCGGGGAATGCTATAGTTTATTCATTTTTAAGAAGCAATATAATTATGGTAATTGCTGCAGCCCTGCTCTCAGTTCCCATCACATATTACTTCATGCTAAAATGGCTGGATAACTTTCCATACAAGGTGGGTATTGGCTGGTGGATATTTGTTGTAGCCTTTGTGATAGCTGCTATTGTGGTACTTTCAACTGTAATAATTCAATCTTTAAAAGCATCTCGCCTTAATCCAGTTGATTCATTGAGATATGAGTGATTTGT
>CAZXOJ010000282.1:0-5901 GCA_964642325.1 uncultured Bacteroides sp.
AGCATATCCCCTGAATCACTTTTATTTTCAAGAAATTCCTATGGTCGGCCGTCATTACAACATTCAGCCCAAAGTTCATCAATTCGATTTAATCTTTCCTACACCGAAGGCCTCGTTGCTTTTGCATTGACTTCAGGGCAAGAGGTTGGTGTTGATGTCGAGAACACAAGTGTTGATATCGATTGCCTTGGTATTGCAAAACAATATTTCTCACGAAACGAGCTCAAAGACCTTGTTCATCTTCCGCAGGAGCATTTAAAAGAACGGTTTTTCGAATATTGGACACTCAAGGAATCATACATAAAAGCAAAAGGGATAATCATAAGGGTCCATAAAATTAGTTTTTTCATATCATTCAATATTTGAAATATCCAGTATCCTTAAAATTATCATTTTATCCCGAATACTCCAGTTTAGTTTATTGTCATACATTGGATGCTGATAATAAAGCAATTGATAATAAAATGGCGGTATCAGTTATAAAATTAATATGTAAATTGTACGCGACATTAAGCATAATCATTTAAATACTGAGATTTGAAAAATTCAAACATCGCTGTTGACAAGTTAAATAGCCTCAGCCTTTGGGTACTTACCATTCTTAGGATTGCCATAGGCTGGCATTTTCTTTATGAAGGTATCGTAAAGCTAACAACCTCAGGATGGACATCTGCCAGCTACCTGCTGGAATCCAGGTGGATGTTTGCTGGATTCTTCCACTGGATCGCGGCCCATCCCGGTGTATTGCAGGTTGTGGATGTTATTAATATCTGGGGACTTATTCTCATTGGGCTGGGATTAATGCTGGGTATGTTATCCCGTTATGCCGCTATCGGGGGCATTGTATTGCTGGCATTCTACTATACAGCCAATCCGCCATTTATTTCAGCCACCGGTGCCTACCTTGAAGGACATTATGTCTGGATTGATAAGAACCTTATTGAACTGATAGCACTTGCCGTTCTGATGTTGATACCAACCGGTCACTTCATCGGCATGGACGGACTTATCAGAGCCATCAGGCTCAAGGTCCACAAACCCAAACCTGATCCTGTCCCGGTTAATCAGACGGCCGGGGTACCTCGTTCAGATGATGGCAAACCTAATGGACGCCGGGATATGTTAAGACACCTGGCCACCTTGCCAGTCCTTGGGGCCTTTACCTATGCAGCCATTCGCAAGCAGAAATGGGACAGTTTTGAAGAAAAGATTTTACAGGCCAATACCAACCAACCTGACTCAAGCAGCGGTGCAACTATTAAAAGTTTTAGCTTTTCGTCACTGAAAGACCTGAAGGGAACCCTTCCAAAGGGAAAAATTGGCGACCTGGAAATCAGCAGGATGATCGCAGGGGGAAACCTGATGGGCGGATGGGCTCACTCAAGGGACCTGATGTATGTCAATAAACTGGTCAAGGCCTACCATCATGACCAGAAAATATTTGAAACTTTTAAAATCGCTGAAGCCTGCGGAATCAATACCATATTGACAAATCCGCAACTCAACAGGGTGATCAATAAATACTGGCGGACCCAGGGCGGAGAGATCCAGTTCATTTCAGATTGTGGCTACCAGATGGATCCCATGAAGGGAATCGAACTTTCCATTGAGGGCGGTGCCCATGCCTGTTATGTACAGGGTGGAATAGCTGACCAGTTTGTTATTGACGGAAGGGTTGATGAACTGGGCGAATGTGTTGAATTCATCAGGAAATATGGTATTCCCGGTGGGATAGGGGGACATAACCTTGAGACCATACAGGCATGTGTGGAAGCAGGTATTAAACCTGATTTCTGGGTAAAAACCCTTCATCATGTGAATTACTGGTCGGCCACACCAGAGCTGGAAATGGATAATATCTGGTGTACTAAACCGGAAGAAACCGTCGCCTTTATGGAGAACCTGGAAGAACCCTGGATTGGATTCAAGACGCTTGCAGCAGGGGCCATCCTACCTGAAGTTGGCTTTCCCTATGCTTTTAAGGGGGGAGCTGATTTTATTTGTGTTGGCATGTATGATTTCCAGGTTGTCGAAGATGTCAATCTTGTACTTGATATCCTTAACGATGAATCACTGAAAACTGACAGGAGAAGACCCTGGAGGGCTTGATCACAGGTGCAACTTAGGCCACATCATATTTTAGATATCATCTCTTCCCATGGAAAGGGAATAGAATATGAACCACACCACTACGGTCATTCTTTGCATATTGTAGCACCCAGGCTTTTATCAGACCTGGATCAGAAAATCAAACTGGTGCTAAAAGCTGATGGAATCTGTGAGGGATGTAAGCACCTGCTGCCTGGTGGAATATGCAGGGATGTCCTGGCCCAGCTTACTCCGTCTCCCTCCAAACAGGCTTATAATGATGTGCTGGATAGCCGTTTATTTGATGATCTCGCGATAGAACCCAACACTGCGATCACCACCCGTAAATATCTCATAGCAGTAAATAAAAAAGTGCCCGGAATTGAGAAGATCTGTACGCATCCAAAAGAAAATCAGCAGGAAAGGTTAAACGGGCTTATTTCAGGATTATTAAAGTTAGGCATTCGGGAAGAAAGCTAGGATGTCAAAAATACGCTTTGTGATCGCAATATGCTATGAGAGATCTTATTAAAACCAAATCAAATTAATAATCTGATAAACATAGGAGGGTAAAATATGAAATCATTCTTTTTAATAATTGGAAGTATTATTTTTAGTATAGGTTTAAATGCGCAGGATATCTCATTGCCTGCACCCCAAAAAGAAGGTGGTATGCCACTGATGGAGGCATTAAGCAAAAGGCAGTCTGCACGGTCTTTCTCAGGGAAACCACTATCATACCAAATGCTGTCGAACCTATTATGGGCTGCATGGGGCATCAATAGATCAGAAGATGGCAGAAGAACCGCACCTTCATCTCATAACGAACAAAATACGGTACTATTCTGTGCACTGGCCGAGGGATTATACACCTATAATGCGCAAAATAATTCTCTTGTATTGGTAACGAAAAAGGATATACGAGCCGAGGCCGGTACACAGGACTATGTGAAAAGCGCATCCCTGAACCTAATGTATGTCGCTAAAGGGGACAGTGCAGCAAACTGGGATGAAGCCCGGATCAATGCGGCATGTGTTAATGCAGCATTTATCGCACAGAATGTATATCTTTTTTGTGCCTCTGAGGGACTATCTTGTGTTGTGCGGGGGTCTTTTGATGGTGACAAACTCCAGGAGATAATGCAGCTGGGAAACGACAAGGTTTCCGTGTTAGCTCAATCTGTGGGTTTTCCTGCAGAAGAGAATAAATAGTATTTGGCAGAAATGGCACTGAGCAATAAACTTCCAAAGATATACCTGGCAATAGATAACTGCTTTGCTTCTAAGCGATGGACCCATCCCGGAGACTGGATGAGAATCATAGCTGACATGGGGGTGAACTTTGTTGAGGCCAGTGCCGATAACGAAATAGATCCATTTTATTCGACAGAAATTTACAGGGGGAAATGGTTGGATGAAGTTGCTAAAGCATCCCTTAAAACAGGTGTGAATATTTGTAATCTTTATTCAGGACATGGGACCTATACCACGATGGGTTTAACTCATGAAGATGAATCCGTCCGGGACCATATTATGAATGACTGGATAAAAGGGATGATCGATACTGCCTGCACTTTGAAAGCTGGTCTGGGATTCTTCTGTCATGCCTTTAACAACTCTATATTACAGGATAAAGAGCGGTATTATTTTTATTTGGAAGATTTATACAACCGGCTGGCTGATCTGGCTGAATATGCAGCTGATCAGGGATTGAAAAGCCTGGGACTGGAACAAATGTATACCCCACACCAGGTTCCCTGGACGATGAACGGTGCACAGAACTTGCTGAAGAAAGTATTCAATAAATCAGGGAAGCCTTTTTATATTACCATTGATGTCGGCCATCAATCCGGGCAGCGGAAATTCCTGAAACCTGATCAAAAATACCTCGAGACTTTGTTGGATGCTGTTAGGTCCGGAAATAAAATTGAAGGTTATTGGCTAGGGGTTGATAGGGCATATGAAATGATTCATGAAGCGGTTAATAGTCCGGTCAGCCAACAAAAAGAGATGATAAATGAGATCCTGGAACTGGCTGATGAACACAACTATTTGTTTGCGGAATATGGTGATGGGGGTCCATATAACTGGCTGGAAGCTTTAGGTTGCTACTCACCAATCATCCATCTCCAGCAGACAGACGGAAAAGTTTCACAGCACTGGCCATTTAATGACAAATTCAACGCTCAGGGAATAATTGCCGGTAAAAAGGTATTAGACTCCCTATATAAGTCGTATTTGCAAACTGATATGGAAATGCCTCCAAAATGTAAAAAAATCTATCTTACAATAGAAGTATTTGCTGGCACATCCGAGATACCGTATGATATTATTAAAAAGCTTGAAGAATCGGTCCTCTATTGGAGAGATTTTATCCCCGAGGATGGATTAACCTTGGATAAATTGCTGTAGTTTGAAATGCCATCAAGTTTTTATACATTTAAGTCACCCTCAAAAAAATAACTTCTAATAAAACATTAATCATGGACCGTAGAAATTTTATAGGAAAAACAATGGCCCTGGGGGCCGCCAGCATGGTAACACCATCTATCAAAGCATATTCATCGATTTCTTCTTCACCACAACTGAGGAAAGATGATATTTCAATTGCCCAGTGGGCCCTGGTGCAGGAAGTCAGGGATGGCAAATGGAAAACCCTGGATTTCCCAAAGGTTGCACGCGAGGACTTTGATATCAATGGGATTGAATTTGTCAATACCCTATTCGAAGTGCCCCATATTGATTACCTGAACCAGTTGAAGAAAAATGCAGATGATTACGGGGTGACCATGGTGCTGATCATGGTGGATGCCGAAGGTGAGTCCTGCTCCCCGGATAAAAAGGTCAGGCGTCAGTTTGATATCAACCACCGGAAATGGATTGATATTGCCAACTACCTGGGATGCCATTCCATACGTACCAATTGCCGTGGGAGCGAAGGGGACAGCAAGGAAGACGGATTGAAATGGGCGGCCGATGCATACAATATGCTGCTTGAATATGCCATTCCGGCCAACATCAGCGTATTGATAGAGAACCACGGAGGATTTTCAAATGATGCCGACTGGATGGTAAAACTCATGGAGAAGGTGGATAGTAAATACTTTGGGACCTACCCAGATTGGAGGTCACCGAGTGATGAATTTGATAATTTTGATTTCCTGAAGAAGACACTTCCTTATGCTGGTGGGATGTCATACCGGAACCAGCCTACTGATGAAGGATCAGCAAAAATGATCAAGCTTGCAAAGGACATGGGATTCAGCGGATGGTGGGGCATAGAATCATCAGGCAGAGATGCCATTCGGAAAGGAAAAGAGATACTGAAGAAGAATTTGTCAATTTAATCTTTAACATCATGCGAATATCCTTTTTGTTTATTGGGCTCTTATTCGTGGGTATGGGTGGCCTGGCCCAGGAAACTGATTTGACTGAACTGAGCAAAGGCAAAAACTATATTGAATCAAACTGGTATACTGAGGCCGAAGATCTGGAATTGTTGAAGCTTTACGAGGGGCTCCGGGTAGCTGATGTATCTGATGGCATGGATATGGTTGGTTTGCCTAACACAGGACTGGTAAACCATGCCATCCATCCCTCATGGGTGGATTACAGTAATATGTCCCACATCATCAGGGGTATTGCCCTGACCGCCCGCTACGTTCCCACGCAAAAGCCTGACCGGCCTGAGCCAGGAGAGGATTTCAGTGCATGGGAGGGTAATTTCTACAGTTCCTATTCATCAGAGGCTTTTGTCCCGCTGATCCATAAAGGAACAGTGATCGTGATCGACGATGTGGAGGATAAAGACAT
>CAZXOJ010000283.1:0-5894 GCA_964642325.1 uncultured Bacteroides sp.
CTTCAGCCTCGGGTTCGAAGGATGAGGCTTCAGGTTTGGCTGATCCAACTTCGGGCTCGAGGGATACGGCTTCAAGCTTGACGGACTCAATTTCAGGCTCAGTCAATTGAGTATCGGTATCTGGAGATGTGACCACCAGTTCCTGGACTGGCTGTTCTTTCCTGAAACTGTCAACAGGGTTCAGGTCAAAACCGGAAAGGTTCAGGTAGCCCATCTTTATTGGTATCAGGATCATACTGGCAAGCAGACAGGCAGCTGCTCCGGTATATATCCATCTCCTGATCTTTCGTTGCCGTACAATTGGATTTGTATCATCAACGGCCTGGTAGATTTTAGCACTTCTGCCCAAGCTCCTGTCAAATACATTATAGTTCAAATATGATAAGCCGTATGAGGCAAGAAGCAAATTATCAGTTGATTCCTGTGCAAATTCAATTTTCCGGGCCTTGTTGAAGAAGAAATACCCAAGATCCTCAATCGTGAACTTCAGGCCTTTCCCTACTTCATATTTTATCGTTTTAAAATATACCTCTGCCATGGCCTGTACCTCCTTATAACCATAGTCTGTCTCCTTGGAAATATGGGCGAATAATAGGCCATCGTTATGGACAAGGTTGGGATTGAAAAGAATTTGCCTGGATGGTGGAAGGACAGTTTTCTGGGAAGGATCAAATTCTGCCGGCTTGTAATTTGCAACAAAACCTCCCAATCCGGGTAGGATCACACAATCATGTTGGAGCAAAAGCTCCCGGATATATTTATCTAAATTGATCTTCATCAGCACAGCCAAACAAAGTTACAATTTTTTTTTACCACATCCTCCAGAATTGATTCAGGTTTACGGAATCCTGCCAGACTTTGTTTCATTATTTATTATCTTCGTACGTTCATTATGCCTGCTATGATGGAAGCAATAAAAATGGTCGATCTGAAACGACAATATGACCGTTTCAGGGACGAAATTGACACGGCAATTCAGGAAGTACTGGATTCCACGGCTTTCATTAATGGACCCAGTGTAAAAGCTTTTCGGGATGAGTTTGCCAGCTATCTGGATGTACCACATGTAATCCCTTGTGGTAATGGAACGGATGCACTTCAGGTAGCACTCATGGCACTTGATCTTCAGCCTGGTGATGAGGTGATCACTACTCCTTTTTCTTTTATTGCCAGCATTGAAGTCATTAAACTATTGAAGCTGGTTCCTGTACTGGCCGATGTGGATCCACGCACCTTCAATATTGATCCGGGACAGATAGAGAAGCTGGTCACACCAAAAACAAAAGCAATCATTCCGGTGCATTTATTCGGACAATGTGCACATATGGAAAGAATCATAGATATTTCAAATAAACATGGATTATATATCATTGAAGATACTGCCCAGGCAGTAGGTACTGATTATATCTTTCAGGATGGTGGCAGAAAAAAAGCAGGAACAATAGGGCACATCGGCACGGCTTCTTTTTTCCCTTCCAAGAACCTGGGTTGTTATGGTGACGGAGGTGCCATAATTACACGTGATGCAGCCTTGCATCATAAAATTCAAGCCATTGTAAACCATGGTTCAAGGACAAAATACTACTATGACGAGGTGGGTGTTAATTCGCGGTTGGATACATTGCAAGCGGCCATCCTCAGGGTGAAGCTCAGATATCTTGACAGCTTTCACCTTGCCAGGCAAAAAGTGGCGGATGCTTATGATGCAGAGCTTGAAAATATCCCACAGTTATCAACGCCTGCAAGGGCACCCTGGTCCATCCATATTTTTCATCAGTATACTCTCATACTCCACGATGCAGACCGTGATCAGTTCCGGGATTACCTCAAAAGCAAAGAAATTCCTATGATGGTCTATTATCCGCTCCCTTTACACCTCCAGGATGCATACAAAGATCTTGGTTATGGACAGGGGGATTTCCCTGTAACGGAATCGCTTTCCGAAACTGTTTTTTCCATCCCCATGCATACAGAAATGGAATCTGAACAGATTGAATATATTTGCCATCATATTAAAACCTTCTTAAAGCAGGATAATTAATGAGTGACAAGGGATTTTTTGCGCATGAAACAGCAGTAGTAGATGATGGCTGTGAGATTGGAAAGGGTACCCGCATCTGGCATTTCTCACACGTAATGTCTGGAGCCAGACTGGGTGAAAATTGTAACCTTGGACAAAATGTCCTCGTATCTGATGATGTCATCCTGGGCAATAACGTAAAGGTTCAGAACAATGTATCCATCTATACTGGTGTCATATGTGAAGATGATGTTTTCCTTGGCCCCTCCATGGTTTTCACAAATATTGTCAACCCCAGGAGTGCCGTTGTAAGAAAAGGTGCATACGTAAAAACCCTGGTTGGCAAAGGTGCATCCATAGGTGCCAATGCCACCATCATTTGTGGGAATAACCTGGGGGAGTTTTGTTTTATCGGTGCAGGTGCCGTGGTAACGAAAGATGTTCCAGCCTATGCCCTGGTTGTTGGAAATCCCGGGAAACATGTGGGTTGGATGAGTGAATATGGTCACCGGCTGCATTTTGATGAACAGAACCTGGCTGTATGTCCAGAAAGCGGTGATAAATACGAATTGAAAAACGGTGAGGTAAGCAAGGTATGAAAAAGAATTTCGCTTTGATAGGTGTGGCCGGTTACATTGCCGTAAGGCATTTGAAGGCCATACATGAAACACATAACAACCTGGTTGCAGCCCTTGATGTATATGACAGTGTCGGGATCATTGATTCCTATTTTCCGGATACCGATTTCTTCGTAGAATTCGAGCGATTTGACAGACATATTGACAAACTCCGAAGGGAAGGCAAACAGGTTGATTTTATCAGCATTTGTTCTCCTAACTACCTGCATGATTCACATATAAGATTTGCCCTGAGAAGCCAGGCCAACGCCATATGTGAGAAACCTCTCGTGTTGAATCCATGGAATTTTGAGGGTTTAGCAGATTACGAAAAAGATATGGGCAAAAAAGTATTTAATGTCCTTCAGCTAAGGCTGCACCCATCAATCAAAGCCCTGCGGGAGAAGATCAGGAAAGGTCCCAAAGATAAGATTCATGATATAGACCTGACATATATTACCAGCCGGGGGAACTGGTACCATTACTCCTGGAAAGGGAACCTGCAGAAATCAGGGGGAATTGCCACCAATATAGGGATCCACTTCTTCGATATGCTTATCTGGATCTTTGGTGATGTAAAACAGAATATCACCCACCGTCTTGAAGAAGACAAGGCATCAGGTTACCTTGAGCTGGAACAGGCACGCATCCGTTGGTACCTCAGCATAGATGCCGATGACCTGCCGGCCGCTGTGAAAGAAAAGGGGCAGCGCACATTCAGAAGCATCACCATGGATGATGAAGAAATTGAATTCAGTGACGGTTTTACAGATCTGCATACGCAGACCTACCAGGAAATCCTCGACGGGAACGGGTACCCCCTGGAAGAATCAAAAAAATCAATAGAAGTAGTCTATACCATCCGGAATGCAGAACCTGTAGGCTGTAAGGGCGACTATCACCCGCTTTGTAAGTAAACCATGTAAAAGATTGAATATGATTGCATCTTTATTAGCAGGCAATAAAAAACTGGCGGTAATCGGATTGGGTTACGTTGGATTACCTATTGCATTGGAGTTGGCCAGAAAAATGAAAGTGATAGGTTTTGATATCAAACCTGATCGTGTTAAGTTAATGAAAGAAGGGATAGATCCCAGCAATGAGATTTCCTCCGAGACTTTTAAGGGTTGTGATATAACTTTTACCGCGGATCAGGATGACCTGGCAGCAGCCAGTTTTTATATTGTGGCTGTACCTACCCCCATTGACGATCACAAGCAACCGGACCTGGGGCCCTTGCTTAGTGCTTGTAAAACCGTGGGTGATCATCTTTCAGATGGTGATTACGTGGTATTTGAATCGACGGTATATCCCGGTTGTACTGAAGAAGACTGTGTACCCATACTCGAACAGAGATCAGGGCTTACATATAAAAAACATTTTAAGGTTGGGTTTTCACCAGAGCGGATTAATCCGGGGGACCAGACACATACGCTTGCTACTATCACAAAAGTAACATCAGGCTGTGATGAGTTATCCGCGGAGGTTATTGCCAGTTTGTATGAACTTATTATCACAGCCGGCGTTCACAGGGCCAGTTCCATCAAGGTCGCTGAAGCTGCCAAAATCATTGAAAATGCCCAGCGCGATATCAATATAGCATTCATGAATGAGTTATCCATGATCTTCAATAAGATGGATATCAATACCTTTGAAGTCCTCGAAGCGGCCGGCACCAAATGGAATTTCCTGAGATTCTTCCCTGGCCTGGTCGGCGGGCACTGCATAGGTGTGGATCCTTATTACCTGACCTATAAATCAGGGAAATACGGTCATCATGCCAGGATCATTAACTCTGGCAGGGATATCAATGATGGCATGGGATCATATGTGGCTAACCAGGGACTTAAAAAACTGGTTGAATTGCGTAAAGATATCCAATCCTGCAAGGTCCTGGTGATGGGAATCACCTTCAAGGAAAATGTAAGCGATATCAGGAATTCAAAAGTAGTGGATGTCATCAGAGAGTTCCTGTCTTACGGTATTACAGTTGACATAGTGGATCCCCTTGCTTCCCCAGAAGAGGTCCGTAATGAATACCAGCTGGAGATGAAAAATGAACTCCAGCCTCCCTATGATGCCATTGTGGTTGCTGTGAACCATGACGAATATGTGCAGCTGGATGAAGAATATTTTTTGTCTCTTTGCTCGGATGAGGCCATGCTGATGGACATCAAAGGCATTTACAGGAACAGCATTAATAAACTTATTTACTGGAGCCTTTAATCATATCAATTTATAGATGAAGAAACTTGTTGTCGTTACGGGTGGGACTGGTTTTATCGGATCACATACTACTGTCGAACTGATGGAAGCCGGTTATGAGGTCTTGATCATCGATGATCTGTCCAATTCACGGATTGAGGTGCTGGACGGGATCGAAAAAATCACCGGGCGAAAACCCCAGTTTGAAAAATTCGATCTGTGCGACAGGGGTAAAGTATTGGAATGCTTTAAGAACCATCCAGGCATTGCTGCCATCATCCATTTTGCGGCACACAAAGCAGTACCGGAGTCTGTGGATAAGCCCCTGATGTATTATAAAAACAACCTGCTATCCCTTATCAACCTGCTGGAAGCCATGAAGGAATATGGCGTTAACAACTTTGTGTTCTCATCTTCCTGTACTGTATATGGACAACCAGACAAACTGCCGGTTACGGAAACATCCCCCATTAAAAAGGCCACCTCACCATATGGAAATACCAAAAAAGTTGCTGAAGATATTATCCAGGATGTGGTCTCAGCAGGAGATCCCGTCAAAGCCATTTTACTAAGGTATTTCAATCCCGTAGGGGCGCATCCCTCTGCACTGATTGGGGAACTTCCCATCGGTGTCCCGCTTAACCTGGTCCCCTTTATAACCCAGACCGCCATTGGCATTCGTGAAGAATTAAAAGTTTTCGGTGATGATTACAATACCCCTGACGGATCGGCCATCAGGGATTACATCAATGTTGTCGATCTTTCCAGGGCCCATGTTGTTTCTATTGAACGGCTATTGGCAGGTAAAAACAAATCTGCGCTGGAAACGTTTAACCTGGGGACCGGAACGGGACTGTCTGTCCTGGAGATCATTAACACTTTTGAGAAAGTTACCGGGGTCAAAATTAATTACCGGATAGTTGGCCGGCGTGAAGGTGATATTGAGCAGGTCTATGCTGATACAACCCTGGCAAACAATGAGCTCGGCTGGAAATCAGCAATCCCCCTGGAAGAAACCCTCAGGTCTGCCTGGAAATGGGAACAATACATAA
>CAZXOJ010000284.1:0-3234 GCA_964642325.1 uncultured Bacteroides sp.
TTGCCCGGCTGTCGGTAGTTATTTTGCTGGTCATCTCAACAGGCTGCAGGGACAAGACCAGTCCCCCACAAGCAACCATCCGCAACGACAAGACCGTTCTTAACCCGAGATTCCGGATCGATCCCAAACCATCGGAAGGTGAATCCCTCCGGACCAATCCCCCGGTATTCCTGGTCCCCCTGGTCGGGGAGAAGAAAACATTCACGGGCGGCATTCCCGAGATCGGCGATCCGGTGTACTATTCATTTCGGCTTTCACAGGATAAAAGTTTTCCGGCCGATGCTACGATGCACCTGGATGACAGTCCCTGGGCCATTTTCAATCCACATAAAAAACTGGCTCCAGGAACCTGGTACTGGCAGTATAAGTCGAACAAGACGGACTGGTCGCCGGTGCTGAGCTTCTGGATCAATGAGGATACACCTGTATTCGAAACCCCCACGTATGATGAATTGCTTGCCGGCATCCCGGCCGGTCACCCCAGGGTACTGGCCCCCGATGGCAACCTGGAAAACCTGAGGCAGCGCAACCAGGGGGGTGAGGATGCCAGGCAGATCATCAAGCGGGCCGATCAGATGCTCTCTGTTGAACCGCCAGAAGAAAAACTGGGCGTCCCGACCAAAAAAGGTACGACCGAGGTACAGAACAACAAACTGGCACTAGATGCCAGTAAATACCTGGGCAGCCTGGCCAGACAGGGATTGGATCCCCTCGCGAAAGCCTATGTACTGACAGGAGAGGAAAAATACGCCCGGGCTGCCATCCGGTGGGCACTGAAGGTTGCCTCCTATGATCCGAACGGAGTTTCTATGAAGAATAATTTCGGCGACAGCGAATGCATGTACCAGATGGCCTATGTATATGATGCCTGTTTCGACCTGTTGAGTGAGGACGAAAAGGAGCAGCTGAGGGCCGGGATCGTACCCCGGGCAGACCACTTCTACCAGCGATGGAGGAACATGCTGGAGGCCAAGGTTTTCTCCGGTCATATCTGGCAGCACATCCTCGAGCGGCTGTTTAAAACCTCCGTGGCCCTGCTGGATGAGGTGCCGGAAGCCGGCACCTGGTTGAATTTCATTTACGAAGTCTACCTGGCCAGGTCACCTGTGCTGGGTCCCTCAGACGGGGGATGGTGGAACGGCAACCATTATGTGGAACTGAACGGGATCACCCTGATGGACCTGCCGATGTTCTTCCAATCATGGACTGGTGTGGACATCATCCGTTCACCCTTTTATGAGAACATCCCCTTTTGGTTGATCTACTCCTTTCCCGCCAATTCATACAGCGAGGGATTCGGGAACGGGACCGAAAAGCAGTTCGGTCAGAAGCTCGGCGTGCTCGGATTCATGGATGCACTTACCAGGATCACCGGAAACCCTTACGCGGCATGGTATGCGGATTTCCAGCTTAAAAACGGGGTGATAGGTGAGGGCTGGAATCCCTTCTATTTCGGATATACCCAACCCAAGACAGGACATACCATCCATGATGATGATGAATTCAGGTGGTTCCGGATTGCCTGGGAACTGCGCGATCCTCCTGCACCGGCCACAGACATCGCAGACCTGCCACTGGCGAGGGTATTTCCGGAAACAGGTTCCGCCAACATGCACACCGACCTGCAGCATGCGGAAAACAACCTGATGGTCAGCATGCGTTCAAGTCCCTTTGGATCAACCAGCCATGCCCATGCCAACCAGAACGCTTTCAACATTCAATATGGGGGAGAGAAGCTCTTCTATAATTCAGGCTACCGGCCTTCCATGGGCGTGCCCCATTACGTTAAATGGTTCAAGGCAACCATCGGGCATAATACCGTTTTAATAGACGGGAAAGGCCAGCCGATTGGGGCCGGAGAATCCTATGGTTGGATCCCAAGGTTCCTGCATGGAGAGGCAATCAGCTATGCCCTGGGCGATGCTTCCATGGCTTATGACAATCAATTCAGGGAACCCCAGAAGGCGGGAATCAAATTGTTCAGGAGGCACCTTATATTTTTGCGCCCATCCATCATTGTTGTATATGATGAATTGGAGGCTGACCATGATGCAGAATGGACCTGGCTGGTACACAGTCCATTTGAGATAAGCCTGGATGATGCATCACAGCATTTTTCTGTTATTTCCACCACTGCAAAGAGCAGGGTGGATCAGTTCGGATCTTCAGACCTGGTAATAGAACTGAGCACAAAGTTCGACCCGGAACCAGTAAATTTCAGAGACATAAAGGGACCTGACGGGAAAATCCTGGAGTACAGGGATCAGTGGCATATCTATTCCAGGCCCGGACAAAAATCAGAAAAGTTCCGGTATCTTTCCATATTTCAGCTCAAGCCGGCAGGTGATCCTTCCCGGTTTGTTGAGCTGGAAATCGAAAATGGCATGGTAAAGCTGGCCGGCTGGGAGATCAATGCTGAACTTGACACAGAGAGGCAGGCATCGCTTTTGATTATTCATCCGGAAGAGAGGAAGGGATTGATCTATAATGAGCCTGAGCTTCTATTGGGAAATCAGTCTTTTCGCCCTGATATCAATGGAAGCACCATGCTTGTTGAGATACTGGAGAAAAAGAACATCATTGAAGAAGCCATTGATGTATTTCCACGGGGGCGCGATTGAAGGCTTACCTGTTATGAATATTTCTATAACCTAGTAACATTAATATCATTATGAAAAGAAGTTCACGAAGGAGTTTCCTTAAAAAAACCGCTGCATTGGGAGTCGGAACCTTTATCATTCCCCATTTTACAAGAGCTTCGGCCAACAGCAAGGTCAATATCGCAGTGGTTGGTGTGGGCGGCCGTGGAACGAGAAACTTTTCTGCATTTCTGAATCAAGAAAATCTCAGTTTATCAGAAAACATCGTCGCTTTCTGCGATGTATGTGATAAGCGGGCGGCCGGGGCCTACGAGACTTTTCCTGAAGTGCCGCGATTCAAGGATTTTCGTAGAATGCTGGACAAAATGCACAAAGACATTGATGCGGTAATTATCTCAACCCCCGACCATACACATTTCCCGGTTGCGATGGCTGCCATGCAGATGGGAAAACATGTGTATGTCGAGAAACCGCTGGCCCATAATATCTGGCAGCTCCGGACCCTGAGCAAGGCGGCCAGACATTACAATGTCATTGCCCAGATGGGCAACCAGGGTCATTCAAGCGATGGTATCAGAAGGGTCAAGGAATGGGTTGACGCAGGCATTACCGGAGATGTTAAGGAAGTGTTTGC
>CAZXOJ010000284.1:3334-5866 GCA_964642325.1 uncultured Bacteroides sp.
AATACCCGGATTCATTACATTAATAAACCAAGATGAAATTAAAACATTTAAGAAGTATATTATTTCTCCTTTTGGCAGGGTGCATCATGTTCTCCTGTTCCGGGAAACAGAGCGGCCAACAGAAGCACAGCCAGGAGGCCTTTGAAAAACCAAACATCATTTTCATCCTTGTGGATGACCTCGGGTATGCAGATATGGGTTGTTATGGCCAAACAAAAATTAAGACACCGAACATCGATCATCTGGCGGAGGAAGGCATTAGATTTACCCGGGCCTATGCCGGGAATGCAGTTTGTGCCCCCAGCCGGTCCTGCCTCATGGAAGGAAAACATCCGGGTCATGCCAGGGTGCGGGGAAATATGATCAACGGTTACAGGGAATCTCTAAGGGAAGGAGATCTTACCGTGGCCATGATGCTGCAGGAGGCCGGGTATAAGACCGGGTTGTTCGGCAAATGGGGACTCGGATTGCAGGAACAGTATGGTGTTCCCAATAAAATGGGTTTTGATGAATTTTTCGGATACCTGAATCAGCGTCATGCACATTGTCATTACCCCGAATTCCTGTATCATAATGATCAACGCGTTTACTATCCGGAGAATGGGGAACATCACAAAAAGGAAAACTACGGAGGAACCCATGTTTATGATGAGAACGGCATCTGCCATCCGCTCGGCATCGAAAATCCTGCAGATGCAAAATATGCTTTTGACGAGTACAGTAAAAAGTCTTTGGAATTCATTCGCCGGAACAAGGATCAGCCTTTCTTTCTGTACCTGGCATACACACCTCCCCATGGATCCTTCATCGTACCCGAGCTGGGTGCTTATGCCAACAAAGACTGGGCCTTGTCGCATAAGATATACGCCGCTATGATCACAAGGGTTGATAATGAAATCGGGGAACTCGTCCAGCTATTGGAAGAGTTAAACATTGATGACAATACCCTCATACTCTTTGCCTCTGACAACGGAAACACGGATGGGAACGCCAGGGCAGAAGAAATATCAACCCCTGACTATTTCAATAATGAATCACCCACCCTAGGCGGGAAGGGCAGTTCCTATGATGGCGGTTTCCATGTGCCTGCCATTGCATGGTGGAAATCACAAATCCGTTCGGGTCAGTTGAGCGAACATATATGGGCATTCTGGGATTTCTTACCAACTGCAGCGGAACTGGCCGGAGTCGATGCCCCTGAAGACATCGATGGAATATCCTTTCTACCGGTCTTATTGGGAGAAACTGAGAATCAGCAAAAGCATGATTTTCTTTATTGGGAATTCAGCGGGATACAATCGGTCAGGATGGATGACTGGTTCGGATATAAGCCAGGCAGTGGGGAGCTTGAGCTGTTCAACCTGGTCTCAGATCCCGGACAGGAGAAGGATGTTACTGACCGGCATCCTGAGGTGGCCGGGAAGATCAGGGAGATCATGGTCCGTGAGCATTCGCCGAGCGATGTCTGGCCAAGTCCGGGGGAAACCTCCGAAACCTTCAAAATCAGGATGGAGCAACTAGGAATAACTGAAACGGACAGACCAGAGAATGTCGCTGATTTTTAGATCATTATACGTTACGTATGAAGAATTATTATCTGGCAATTCTTGGTGTAATCCTCTTTCTTGGGACCGGATCATCCCCTAAAAAGGACATTCAGCCCAATGTACTATTCATTTCTTTCGATGATTTGAATGACTGGACCGGCTGTCTGTCCGGACATCCCCAATCCATTACCCCTAACATTGACAGGCTGGCGAAAAAAGGAGTTCTGTTCACTAATGCGCACTGTGCAGGGACTATGTGCTGTCCCTCACGTGCATCCGTAATAACTGGTCTGAGACCAACCACAACCGGCGTATACAAGAACACTGACACACCGCTTGATTTGTATAAAGAGAAACAAACCCTGAACAGGCATTTCAGGGAAAACGGGTATTTTGTTGCAGGAGCTGGGAAAATTCTGCACAAATTTTATTATGAAGAGGCTGACTGGGATGAATTTGTCAGCAGGCATCAGGATGAAAACATCACCGAAAACAGGGAATATCCGGAAGGGGAAGAAGGTATCACAAGGGTAAGTGGCAACATCGCCTGGGGGGCATTTTCATCTCCCGACTCACTGACTTTTGATGGCAGAACCGTGGATTGGGTTATTGAAAGGATCAATCGGAAACACGACAAACCATTTTTCCTTGCCTGTGGAATATTCAGGCCGCATATCCCATGGTTTAATCCTGAAAAATATGTTGACCTTTACCCATTGGACGAGGTAAGGCTACCCATCGTTCAGGACAACGATCTTGTCGATGTGCCCCTTCCTGGGAAAAAAATTGCGTATTCCATCACCAATTTTACAAAAGAATGGGATTTAGATAATACTGAACAGAACATTGAGCACGAAATGATCAGAACTGATGACTTATGGAAGGAGGCCGTACGGGCTTATCTGGCTTCGGTGAGCTACGCAGACGCGCAGCTGTGCAAGTTATTCGATGCACTGGAAAAGAGCCCGTATGCCGATAATACCAT
>CAZXOJ010000285.1:0-5834 GCA_964642325.1 uncultured Bacteroides sp.
TACAAATAGTCAGGATCTTCTGGTTAATGCTATCCAGTACATCCCTGAACCAGGGTGCATCACTTCCCATGTGGGCGTGTATATCAATTTTTTTTATGGATTTAACATAAGGTGTCTGATCATGTCCTGATTCCTTTGTGCAGTTAATCAGGATCAATGGTAACAAGGCGAGTACCAATAAGATTTTCGATTTGAATTTCATTAGTTGTGGATAGGTTGTTATCTCATTATGATGAGCAAATCAAATTTAGAAATATCCGCGCATTTTTTGTAATATTAAGATACAGAAAACTGCCGAAAAACCTGCACCAATAATTTCATTAACAAATGACAAAACCTAAACCTGATCTCGATTCACAGCCTTTCATACACCGCTTTGGTGATTCCTATGATGAATTTGTCCAGGTCCTGATTGATAATTTTACCCTGACCCGTGAAGGGAACGGTAAATGTCTTGAGTTTGAGATCAACAGCAACCACCATGCTATTAGAGATCCCCAAGCGAGGTACTTATTAAATAAGTTTACAAAAAAATATAATCAGGGGAAAACGAGTCCCCTTGTAGATAAACTAAAGAAATTTGAGAAGGATAAAAGCATTTTATCTTACCAGTTTGAAGATTCACATTTTCCTTTCCGATATGCAAATGGAGGGGTCTTACCCATCATAAAAATCAAGAAGGAAGACTACTTCTGTTTGTTTTATCGCGCTGTTTTCCCGGTGGGATGGAACATTGCGAACGGAGCTGCCAATAATATTGATGATATCAGAAACCCGATCAATATTATCCATCGGGAATTTAGTGAAGAATTTATTATTGCCGATCATAAAAAGAGGGTTCTGTATATATTTGATACTGACAATGAGGCGACGATGAGCGGGACCCAGGAAAAAGCCCTTGAATTGTGGAATAAAAGACTAAAAAAGTATAACCTGAAAAAATACAAGCGTAGATCAATACCATTAAAATGGATTGAGGGTGAGGATAAATTAAAACTTAGTTATGGGAATGATAGTTTTTCTTATGGAGGGTTCTTTGTAAATATTACCCCGGATGATAATGCCTTCGAGATAGATAAAATAGCACTGATAAACCTTTTAGGAAGTTTTAGCTTTTATGATGGTGAAGTTGATTTTATTAAAGATAAACATGGAAATTCAAAAGGTTTTGCATTAGACCGGATCATTGGATTTTTCCCGGTTAAGAGTTTCTTAAAGAACCTTGAAAGTAATCGATTTGAACCTGAATTTTTTTATTATACTGGGAAAAAATGGCCTGGGAAAGAATTTCAGTCCATATTAAAAAAGGATTATATAAAACGGCATTTGGATGTTACATTCCGAACTAAAAAACAACAGAAAAAATATTTAGAGGCAGTTAAAAATAAAATAGATCTGGACCTATGTCCTATTACCAGGGCGGTCGCCGAGAAATACAGGGAGTGGAAGAATGCTGAAAAGAAATCAGTGGAACTACGAAACAAATTGATCGAAGAAGAAGATACTCCGGTTCAAACAGGAAAGGACTTCCAGATCTTTATTAGCTTTAAAACGAAGGATCAGGCAATTGCTGAATTATTATATAATTTTTTAACGAAACGAAAGTATAAAGTTTTTTGCAGCAGCAAGAGTATCCAAACATTGGGTGAAAGTGATTATATGAAAGCCATTATTAATGCATTGGATGAATCAAAATGTCTAATTGTAATAGGATCGGATCCAGAATGTTTTGATTCTGGATGGCTTGAGTTCGAATGGACAACATTTCTAATGCTCCTGTTGTCAAAAGATAAGGATGGGGCATTGTTTACACTCACTCAAAATATTAATCCTGGAGATTTGCCATTGGGTTTACGCACCCGTGAAAATATTCCAATAACTAACAATTCACTGGATGTAAGTTTTGATAACCTGTTGGGATATATCAGAAATGCCTTGAAGAATTGAGAAGATTTGATCCATCATGAAAAAAATATCCACCATATCCCTTCTCTGCTTTGTATTATATTCAATAACCCTGTCCCAGATTTATGATATCAAAGAATTTCTCGACCAATGCCCGACAAATGATCCGGTAATTGACACAATCTTAAAGGATTTTGAAATCAGGCTCAATAATGAGATCGTAACCGAATTTCCCTGTACCGAGCCAGTAGCTTCAATCCCAGTGTCATCCTATTCAAATCCATTGATCTATCTGCAAACATTACGTGTGATTTACTACATGGATAAGCACATGGCCAATCATCTGCCCTGGACTGATACGACACTGTATGTGTGGATGAAAGAAAGGGTGGATGGGATAAATATTAAAGACGGGGTTGCAGGTGGATACTGCTGTGAAGAGATCGATGGAAAGATTTTTTTTGTCACCGGCAATGCTGATGATTTTAACAGGGGGTTTGATAAAAAATGGATGGGCATTGCCGGGAATATTGATTTTTTTGCTCATGAGGTCAGGCATACTGAGGGGAACGGGTATTATCATTCATCGTGTTGTGGCATAGCCAGTGGATGTGATGAAAAATATGACGAGGCTGATCTGGGAGCTTATGGCATTCAACACTGGTTAAATAAAAGCTGGTTAGATGGATTCATCAATGTAGGGGCCAGGACATCACACAACACTTCAGAGATTAATGAAATAATTAACTGGCATCTAGGATCTGCGAATGCAATGAGAAACCGATTCTGTCAAAATATTCCTGAATTGATAAATCTCGAGGATATTGAACTTCCATTAGGGGCTGTCCCAACTTCTAATCGGGATATGGATTGGGAGACGATTACACTGTTCCCTAATCCCATTATTGCCGGACAAGAAATCACCATTATTTCCTATAGTACACAAATTGACAAAATTGAAGTATTCAATACAGGTGGGGTATTAGTAAAAATTATTGATGATCCTGGAATTAATGAAGTAATTTTCAACACAAGGAATCTCTCCCCAGATATTTACATATTAAAGATCCTGGACAGTTCAGAAAATATGACATTCCGGAAACTAATTGTCCATTAAAGCCTACAGCATACCTCGCCTAAACACGGCGGAATGCTTCAGGCTGCATATCCTGCAGTTAAATGCTGCAAAAGGGGATTAGATCAGGGTTACCAACAATTTGGATTAGTATTACAAAAGAAATTTTTCTTATCTTTTTGCTCCAACAGTTATGACTACTTTTATTCCACTAACACATGGTGCCATCACGTAAAGAACCAAAGCTCAATTCTGTACTGATTGGTGGTGACCTGATCATTGACCATCATACCTATAGAGGTAGCAGAAAAAAAGCTGCCTGGAAAAAAAAGGTTGGTACTGAGTCAGTAAGTACCCTCGGAGGAGCACACCTTACCTATTCCCTCATTAAACAATCCAAACACGGAGCAAATGTGGATTGCTGGTATGATCCGGAGCTGGCTTTGAATGCTATTAAGTCCGGACACCCTGAGAATCAGGCCTATGCAGAATGGGAAACAGCTCGTGACGGTACCAGGCGATTTAAGCGGCGACTGGGTTATGGGATGGTGAAGGATACCAGAGATAGCCTGGATTATGAACGGATGCACAAAAGCAACACAGATGGCATAGATTTGTTGGTTATAGATGATGGGGCGCTGGGATTCAGACATAGTTCCGTAACCTCTGAAATGCCCCGTTATAAGTGTTGCATTTTGAAAACCAACCAGCCCCTTTTCGACGGATATCTCTGGAAGACCCTGATGAACAGGGAAAGAATCGATAAACTGATCACCATTATCTCAATTGATGAATTACGAGAGTACGACATAAAAGTTAGTAAAGGAGTATCCTGGGAGCAAACCTGCCTGGACCTATGTTATGAACTTGTCCGTCATTCCCTGTTGAAACATTTGATTAAATGCAAATTCCTTGTTGTTTCAATGGGGGCAGCTGGTGCAGTCGTAATCAAAAATGGAAGCAGAAAAAGAGCAGCGGAATTTGCCCTGGCCTATGACCCGGGATTTCTGGAAGGCGAATGGGAAGCAAAGGAATCTGTTGATGCCATCGGACGAATGTGTGCCTTCACTGCAGGGTTCACCAATAATATGCTTTACAGGGATGTACGCAATCTTGAAAACATATCAATTACAGATATTATTGAATGTGCCAAAAATGGGATCCACTATCTGAGAACAATGATGCAACTAAACACCGGATGGCCTGTGCCTGCTGATGGGACCGATCCGAAAGCTTTATTTGTTGATGATCTCGCTCTTCAAGCTGAATATACATTCTCAGATGCATTTATTCCATCTCCTTACTGGTATAGACCCCGCAGCGAGTATCTTAAGGAAAGCTCATGGTCAATCTTTTTTAATAACTATGATCGAAAGCTGAAACCTTCCGATCCAGTCCAAAAATTCACAGAAAATGTAGTACTGCTGGCGGCGTCCTGGGCCGCAAGAAATGGCCTCCAGACTTTAAAATATTTACCTCACCTGGAGTACCGAAAGCTTTTCACGATCGATCGGCATGAGATTGAAAGCCTGAGAAACATCAATAGGCTTTTGTCTCGGTATATTGCCAGTGATTCGGCAAAACCATTCAACCTGGGAGTATCCGGGCCACCCCGTACAGACAGGAAATTTGCAGTTAAGCAAATTGTTTATTCCCTTTTCGGGAAAAAAGATTTCAAAAAACGCGGTATATTCTTAACCTTCAATCTTGCTCAATTCAATGACAAAAAAGACATATCAGGGGCATTTCATCTGATCCGGGATCAAGCAATGAAGGGAAAGCTGCCAGTTGTTTTCTGGGAAGATATCGATTCGGGGAATTTTAAATGGGTGCGATTTTTAATTTCGCCCATGAAAGATGGTTTAATTCAGGGAAAGAAGGATATTCGCTACACAGGAAAATGTATTTTCATTTTTACCGGAAGCAGTGAAAAAGGAAAGTTTCTATATAAACCTGAAGAGCCATTCGATGGCTGGTTCTCGAAAAAAACAATAAAACGGCAGCGAAAGCGGTTAAAAGTATTCAAAACCAGAAAGGTTTTGGAATTCCGCAATAACCTGGATGCCTCTCTGAGCGTATCGAGTGTCAATAAACAAGATGCATACAGTGCTGACCAGGAGAATTTAATCGCTGAATCTCAGGCAGATCTTATGTATCCCGTCAGAAGGGCCCTACATCTCAGGTCCGGACTGGGTATGAAAAATAACTCGAAGCTGAAAATGGACCCGGGACTTATAATGGCTTTCTTGAAAACAAATGAGTATAAGCACGGAGCCAGAAGTATGACCCAGATACTGGAACATCTCAAAAGGGATTCATCCCGTAAGATATCCAGGTCTGAATTGCCTTCTGTTAAATTCATGAGCGGACATATAGATTTTGATCGTTTCATGAGCATTGCCAATTCCAACCGGACCGGTAAGCTTCCAGTGGAGGACCTGGCAATAGCTATCCACCTGACGTGGGTTGAAAATGTGAACGGAAATAACAGCCCTTCAGTCCTCAACCAGGAATACGCTACCTTACCTGCTGCTTTGAAATTAGACTACCTGCTCACAGCCAAAAGGATACTGTATTTGATCACTGGCCTGGGATTCAAGGTGGTTAGAAAGGAGGATCTGCGACCTACCATGATGGTTGAATTCAAGATTCGTTACATCAAGGATACCAATGAGCTTGAGGTCCTGGCAAAAGAAGAGCACAGGGGCTGGACAGAAGCAAAACATAGGGCTGGTTGGAGGAAGGGCTCACTGAGAAATGATTACTTAAAAAAGGATCCGCATCTGGTGGAATATTCGAAATTAAAATCCAGGGATATGGAAAAAGACCGGAACACCATCCAGTTAATTCCAGA
>CAZXOJ010000286.1:0-5832 GCA_964642325.1 uncultured Bacteroides sp.
AGGTGTCCAGCACGTCTTCATCCTGGTGAAGATCTTCCATGTTCAGTTCACGGTTCCCGGTTTTAGTACGGGCCAGATCCAGGGCTTCTTCCGGTCGGGCTGCCACGACAAACTCGTTGGTTTTACCAATATACCAGGCCGGGATTCTTTGTCCCCACCAAAGCTGCCTGGAAATGCACCAGTCCTTGATATTTTCCATCCAGTGGCGGTAAATGTTCTTAAACTTCGCCGGATGCAATTGCACATCACCTTTCAGAACAGTTTCAAGGGCAGGTTTTGAAAGTTCTTTCATTTTTAAAAACCACTGCATCGACAGTTTGGGTTCAATGACCGCATCTGTCCGTTCTGAGAAGCCCAACTTGTTCACATAATCCTCCACCTTGACCATATGTCTCCCTTCCTCAAGCTTTTTTACCACCTCATCGCGAGCTATGAAACGGTCCATTCCTATGCAGATCTGAGCCGCTTCATTAAGTGTTCCGTCATCATTCAGGATATCAATGCTCTCCAGGTTATGCCTGATGCCGATCTCATAATCATTCTCATCATGTGCGGGGGTAATCTTCAATGCGCCTGTCCCAAATTCATGATCCACATAATCATCAGTTATTAGGGGGACCTCCCTGTTTACCAGGGGAATGATCACCGTTTTCCCATGCAGATGCTGATACCTAGGATCCTCCGGGTTAACAGCCACAGCTGTATCACCCAGGATGGTTTCTGGCCTGGTCGTGGCAATCACGATCCCGGATGTTTCATCTTTGACTTCGTACCTTACATAATACAATTTGGATTGGACCTCCCGGTGGTTCACTTCCTCATCAGAAACGGCCGTTTTGGCCTGGGAGTCCCAATTGACCATTCGAACCCCGCGATAGATATATCCCTTATCATAGAGGTCAATAAAAACGCTGATCACACTTTCATAATATTCATCATCCATGGTGAACCTGGTCCTGTTCCAGTCACAGGATGCACCCAATTTCTTGAGCTGCTCCAGTATGATGCCGCCATGCTTATTTTTCCATTCCCATGCATGGCTGAGAAACTTATCCCTGGTCAGCTGGGCCTTGCTGATCCCTTCGTCCCGCAATTTTGCCACTACTCTTGCCTCTGTTGCAATGGATGCATGATCCGTCCCTGGCACCCATAGGGAATTCTTTCCGTCCATCCGGTTTTTCCTGATCAATACATCCTGTATGGTATTGTTCAGCATATGCCCCATATGCAATACACCTGTAACATTGGGCGGGGGAATTACAATGGTATACGGTTCACGTTCATCGGGACGGGAACTGAACAGGTCATGTTTCATCCAGTAATCATACCAGCGCTCTTCTGATTTTGATGGATCGTATTTTGTGGGAATGTCCATTTCGGTATAATATTTTGATCTGCAATATATTAAGCAGTACTGCGGACCGGTAAAATTCCCGTAAAAATAATCATTTATTATCAGTGTCAGATTAAAAATATAAAAAGATGAAAACACCAGCAGGTTTTTTTATCTGCCACCCATGCATCAAATATGTCCGGAAATGCCTATGTCTCCACAAGTTGTTTTGTTTATACGGAAGAAGATGGTTAAATTAAGGTAATCGCAAAACTTTAACCATTATGAAAACCCATAATCCACATTTTTCGTTGAATCGACGCAGTTTTGTAAAAATGGCAGGTGCTGCTGCTGCAGGATTAACCGTATCGCCACAACTTGCTTTCTCCCATATTCCGTATGATCCTCTGCCGTCCGACCGCAAAATCAGAATTGGAGTTGTCGGTGGTGGATTTGGTACCTCGTTCCAATGGCATGAACATCCCAACTGCACCGTATATGCTGTCAGCGATCTGAGGACCGACCGGCGCAACAAGCTCATGGAAGTATATAGCTGCAAGAGGGCTTATGAATCACTCGAAAAGCTGATCTGTGATGAAAAGATCGAGGCCGTTGCAGTATTTACCGGAGCACCGGACCATGTAAGGCACTGTGAAATGGTCATGGATGCGGGCAAACACTGTATCTCAGCGGTACCGGCAGCTATGACCATCGAAGGATGTGAGCGATTGCTGGAGGCAAAACTTCGCAATAACCGCAGGTACATGATGGCCGAGACCAGTTATTATCGATATCACACAATAGCAGCCCGTGACCTGTTTCAGCAGGAAAAATTCGGGGAACTTTTTTACAGCGAGGCTGAATACTACCATCCCCGGGATGAAGGAAGTGCTGCCCGTGCCGTTCGCCAGGGTAAACGGACCTGGCGGTATGGTTTACCACCCATGCTCTATCCAACCCATTCAACCGGTTTTCTTGTCGGGGTAAGCAGAGAACGGTTCACAGAAGTCAGCTGCCTGGGCTGGGGAAATCCGCAAAATCACTATGTTAAAAACAGGGATAATGCATATAACAATCCCTATAATGTTCAGACCGGTATCTTCAAAACCGATCGTCATCACATGAGTCGTGTGAACGTCTTCTGGGAAGGAATCGCCCACGGTGAACGGGCTCAATGGTTTGGTACCAAGATGGCATTCTATTCTCCCGGTTCCGGTGGCCAGCCGTTTAATATCCAGGGTGAGAACCCACCAGACTGGGAGACTGTTCCCAACTTCTGGGAACGGCTGCCTGAACCATTGCGTCATGACTCCGGTCATGGCGGATCGCATACCTTTATTACCCACGAGTTTATCGCTGCATTAATCGAAAACAGGGAACCTGCTGTGGATATCTACGAAGCACTGGCGATGACCGCACCGGGAATTGTTGCCCATGAGTCCTCAATGAATGGCGGCGAGCAATTAAAAGTACCTCAATTTGATCAAAAGAAAATATACCGATGAACGGGAACTGAACAGGTCATGTTTCATCCAGTATTCATACCAGCGCTCGTCTGATTTAATTAAAATACTAATGCCTGATCGGGTTAAATGCAGTATTTTTACCTGGTAAAATTCTTGTAAAGTCATGAATCGGATTTCATTAATTTCCTTTCTGTTTTTTCTTTTTGTCCATGGAACAATATCTTCCCAGGAAAAAACCACGCTGATTATCGATGCAGATACCGGCAATGAGGTGGATGACCTTTACGCCATTGTCAGAGGACTTATTGAACCTTCTTTTAAGGTTGTTGGGTTAAGTTCTGCCCAATGGCAGGCAAGCCACTGGACAGTACCCAATTCACTCGAGAACAGTCATCGCTTAAACCTGGAGATCTTATCTTACATGCAGATGGAGGATATTCCCCATCCCAGGGGGGCAGCCGACAGGTTGTATGACTGGGGTGATGATATTGCCCAGCATTCTGCCGCAGCCTATCATATCATAAAGGAGGCACACAAGATGCCATCCGGCATGAAATTAACGATAGCCGTTCTGGGCGCTTCAACCAACCTTGCTTCAGCCTTGCTGATAGATCCATCCATAGCAGGAAAAATCAGGGTTTACCTGGTGGGAACAAGCTTTGACCTTGAACGGATGGTCTGGAAAAAAAGGGATTTTAATTGCATGATGGATCTGCATGCCCTTGATGTGATAATGGATGCCCATGATCTCGAGACACATATTATGCCTGTCAATGTGCTTAGCAGCCTTTCTTTTAATATTCATGAAACAGGCGAAATGTTTATTGGGAAGCATCCCCTGCTGGACTTTTTATACCTGCGCTGGGTAAATCATATTGGGGGATCGAAATATGCCAGGATCGTATGGGACCTCTCGGTTATTGAATGCCTGATTCATCCGGAACTTGGCACGGAAATGCTTGTCGACACTCCGCCCGATAATCATCCTCGAAAGATCTATGTGTATACCTCAATTAATGCGGATGAAATGAAAAAGGACTTTTTTAAGTCCGTCAGTGAATATTTCAGTCAGGGCAATTCCCCTGGTGAATGAAATATCTGCCTAAATAAGTTAATTTTACATTGCGATTTGAATAAGATGAAAAAAATGAGAATCATATCAGCTATTTTCATGTTGGCCTTAGCCATGGTATCATGCAGCCAAGAGGAAGGGAAAAGGGAAAAAGGAGATGCCAAGATAGTATTTGCCCAGGAGAACCATGACTATGGAGAGATTCCTTTCAAGGGCGACGGGGGTTGTGAGTTTGCCTTCCGCAATACAGGTAAAACACCCCTGCTACTTACCCATGTGAAATCCACCTGCGGGTGCACCATACCAAAATGGCCCAGTGAGCCGATAAAGGCAGGGGAGCAAGGCATCATCAAGGTAAGTTATGACACGCAAAGGGTAGGCACCTTCAACAAATCCATTTATGTATATTCCAATGCAAGCAATGG
Source organism: uncultured Bacteroides sp. (assembly GCA_964642325.1). Lineage (GTDB taxonomy): Bacteria > Bacteroidota > Bacteroidia > Bacteroidales > SM23-62 > SM23-62. The sequence goes on from CAZXOJ010000286.1 coordinate 4,297, forward strand.
AGTACAACGATTGTATATTCGCGGGAGTGTCAAGCCTCATAATGAAGAAACTGTAAACTAAAATCTCACTCATGCCTGATATTTCGAAGAGGGGCCGCATGATGCCCGAATCGCCGATCCGGAAACTGGTGCCATATGCTGATGAAGCCAAAAGAAAGGGGAGGAAGGTTTACCACCTGAACATCGGGCAGCCTGATATCAAAACTCCGGAAGTGGCCATTGATGCAGTGAAGAATCTCAACGAGAAGGTGATAGAGTATAGCCATTCAGCGGGTAATGAAAGTTACCGAAGGAAATTGTCGGAATACTACCGCGGATTGGATATACCCGTCGATCATACCGAGATGTTGATCACTACCGGTGGCTCGGAGGCTATATTATTCACCCTGATGTCCACCTTGGATCCAGGCGACGAGGTGATAATCCCGGAGCCCTATTACGCCAATTATAATGGTTTTACCATTGCTGCAGGTGTGAAGGTAAAACCTGTCATCTCCACCATAGAGAATGGATTTGCATTGCCCGCAATAGCCGAATTTGAGAAGCTCATTACCCCAAGGACGAGGGGGATCATCATTTGTAATCCTAATAATCCGACCGGGTATCTGTATTCCAAAGATGAACTGGAGCAACTCGGTCAGATCGTTATTAAGCATAATCTCTACCTGTATTCAGATGAAGTATACAGGGAATTCTGTTATGACGGACAGACACATTTTTCGTCCATGCAAATCCCGGGGGCGGACCAGCATGTGATACTGCTTGATTCTGTTTCCAAGAGATACAGTGCCTGCGGGGTGAGGATCGGGGCCATGATCAGTAAGAACAAGGAAGTCATTTCTACTGCCCTAAAATTCGCACAGGCCCGACTGAGTCCACCGAGCCTCGGCCAGATCCTCGGAGAAGCTGCCCTGGATACACCGCGGGAATATTTCGACGAGGTTTACCGGGAATATATTGAACGGCGGGATTTCATGGTTGCAGCCTTGAATGGTATGGAAGGAGTGATCTGTCCCCTCCCCAAAGGAGCATTCTACACAATAGCCCAGCTACCGGTTGATGATGCGGATGATTTCTCCCAGTGGATGTTAAGTGATTTTAATTTTGAGGGGCAAACGGTAATGCTCGCTCCGGCCTCAGGCTTTTATTCCGAACCTGAGCTTGGAAAGCAGCAGGTCAGGATCGCCTATGTCTTGAAAAAGGAAAACCTTGAGAAGGCCATGTTATGTCTTGAAAAAGCCCTGCAGGTATATCCGGGCAGGATCATTACCTAGCCAGAATTATTCGAAATCCGGGTAAAGCAGGTATTTCTCCCTGATTTTCTTGAATGCTGCCAGTCCATCAGACCAGCCGGACCGGATCTCTTCCTCTGTTTTACCTTCCATGATCTGTCGTCTCAGGCTTGCAGTCCCGGCGAGTTTTTCAAAATAGGGTGTAAAAAATGCTGCCTTTTCAGGGTAATTCTCGTAGGCGAACATCAGCCAGCCAAGATTTATCTGCTGGTGGCGCTCTGTACTGTCTCTGAGATAGCGAAGG
>CAZXOJ010000287.1:0-2320 GCA_964642325.1 uncultured Bacteroides sp.
AGGACCAGTAAAAGGGCGATAAGGAAATAAGGAAGCCAGGCCATGGCCAGGGATATTTTTGATTTGGACTCATTACCGGACATGGAAATGGATCCCGTCCAGTTGCTTTCCCAGGTACTCTTATCCGGGAAATCCCATGTTTCCTTAGGGATGAGGAACCCTGCCCTTGTGGTTAGCAGAATAATACCCAGGCCGATCAATGCACCAAGCAGGCTGGGGAATTCAGGTCCCAACAGCCATGCTACCAGGAGGTAAGGCACCACGAAGCATAGTCCCGCGAAAATCGCAAAAGGCCAGATGGACAATCCTTCCTTGATGGATTTATTTTTCCCGAAAAAACGGGTCATCATGGCCACAAGGATAAGGGGGATCAAAATGCCGGGGATGGCATGCTGTATACCTGTCCACAATCCCACCTGGTAAATGAACTCACTGTATTCGAGTCCCGCGCCAGCAATCTGCTCCATGATCTCAGGTGTATTGGTTGTTTGTCCCACACCGATAAGGGTAGGTGTTCCGACGGCACCAAAAGATACGCAGGTTGAATTGGCAATCAAAGCCACCATTACTGCAGCCAGGGCCGGGAAGCCCAGTGAAAGCAATAAGGGAGCAGCCAAAGCAGCCGGTGTGCCAAAGCCTGCAGACCCCTCAATAAAACTGCCGAAGAACCAGGCGATGATGATGGCCTGTACTCTCCTGTCAGGGGAAATGGCTGTGAATCCCACATTTATGGCAGTCAGTGCGCCGCTCTCCCGGAGGGTAAAAAGCACAGCCAGGGCACCAAATACGATCAGCAGGATCTGTATGGCAATGCCTACCCCGTTCACACTGGCAGCCAGGATCCAGTTCATGGGGGTTTTCCATACAAATATTGCCAGTAGTGCTGCTGCAGCAAAAGCTACAGGCATGGCTTTCGTGGCTCCCCAGCGGAAGCCGACCATGAGGATAAAGATAACTGCGATGGGAACAAAAGCTAGCAGGGCGAGGACTCCAATGGACATGGCTGAGTGTTTTTAAGTCTGCAAAGACGTTTGAATAGGTGATCTAAAATTAGAACTTTTCAGAGAATACAAAAACTTTAGTGTAAATTTAAGAGGCAAACATTCACCCCAAAATTATGAGGATCCTTATCGCACCAGATTCATATAAAAATGCCCTCTCCGCCCTGGAGGTGGCAACTTCACTTAAAGCTGGCCTGTTTAAAGTTTTTCCTGAGGCTGAATTTGAGATCCTGCCCATGGCTGACGGGGGGGAAGGTACCGTCGAGGCATTGATCGATGCTACACAGGGTGAAATCATTAAAACGACTGTCCACGACCCACTCATGAGGCCCGTTGAATCCTCATTTGGAATCACAGGGGATGGTATCACTGCCGTGATTGAGATGGCGTCTGCCTCAGGTATCCAGTTGGTTACATCCGAGGAAAGGAATCCATGGATCACCACAACATTTGGCACCGGGGAACTGATCCATGCTGCCCTCGACAAAGGATGCAGAGATATCATCCTGGGCATTGGGGGATCTGCGACCAATGATTGCGGGATGGGCATGGCAGCAGCCCTGGGAGTTAAGTTCCTGGATGCTGCAGGAAATTCCGTAGGAACAGGTGGAGGTTCGTTGTCTGATGTCACCCGGATTGAGATGAGCGGACTGGATGAGAGGATCAGGGAAACAAAGATCATGGTGGCCTGTGATGTCACCAATCCCCTGACCGGTCCCGATGGCGCAGCCCATGTTTACGGTCCCCAGAAAGGCGCCGACCCCGACATGGCGAAAGAACTCGATAGTAATCTTAAGAAGTTTTCCGGTCTCATCTCTGAGCAACTCGGCAAAGAGGTTGGCAATATTCCGGGAGCCGGGGCGGCTGGCGGACTTGGGGCGGGACTGATTGCCTTCCTGGATGGTGAACTCGTCGAAGGTGTCCCCATTATCGCTGCCAAAACCGGGCTCGATGAAGCGGTTTCAAAGGCAGATATTGTGATCACAGGGGAAGGAGGGATCGATTTCCAGACCCAGTTTGGCAAAACCCCCTACGGTGTAGCCCAGGTGGCTAAAAAACATAGCAAACCTGTGATAGCTGTTGCAGGGACTATTGGGGAAGGGGCTGAAGAGCTTTACAACCGAGGAATTGATGTGGTTGTATCAATTCTTGACAAACCTTTAAGCCTGGAAGATGCCATTCAGCAAACCTCAATTCTGCTTGAGGCTACCGGAGAAAGGATTGGTCGGTTATTGATGCTGGGGCGAGGTTTGTGATTTAGTGCTCTACAATAACAACCTCATATTCATTGAGAACAGGAACAGTAAAACTGGTCATTC
>CAZXOJ010000287.1:2420-5797 GCA_964642325.1 uncultured Bacteroides sp.
TCTACAATAACAACCTCATATTCATTGAGAACAGGAACAGTAAAACTGGTCATTCCATCAGAATTTGTCATCCGGACATTCTCGCCGGATTTCAGGAGGCGGATATTCTTGACAGGCTCATCAATCCTTACATCCAGGGCGATATCATACATCGGCAGGGGCTGGTGATAGGCTGTGCCCACCTGTCCGGAGAGGTTGTTCATCCCGATCAGGGTGTAATCGTCACTGTCACTTTTCAAGTAGCTGATTTCAAGCATTGGTGATGCATCCACTTTTATATCATACTCAAGTTCAAGGAGGTCATTCAGGGCGGTTTGCACAATCATGGAATGGGCATGGTGGCTTTTGTATTCATAGTGGTCGCCAACCTGCCAGGGTATAAGTACAAATTTGCCCTCCCCGTATGTGTTTTCTATCATACCGGGTATTTCGGTTACTTCAGTATAGTAACATTTTTCCGGCGGACCGTACATGGCCATGGGTATGAGTCCCAGGTAACCTTTGGCCGATTCCTTCAGGTTACATTCCATAAAATCCACATAGAGGTATATGATGTCAATGTCCTCCAGGGAAGGAGTTTTGAGGGTTTCCTTGTCTTCGGGGAAGACCCGGAAATACCTGCCCTGCTCCTGGGGATAAAGTTTGTATGACTCTTCAACACCTGCTGATTTCAGGCGGATCTTTTCCAGTGGATTACCCAGCTTGTCCTGTGTTGAGGGGAATCCTGTCGCCAGGATCCTGCCCCCGTTTTCTACATATTTATCGAGGCGTTCCACTTCTTCATCGCTGAGGTTGCGGTAATCGGGCAGGACTATGATATCATAATCCTCCAGCTTTTTCGGGGTCTCGACAGGTCCCAGGCAATTGGGGTGCATGATGTCGTAAGGGATATGATTTTCAGACAAAATACGCAGGAGTCCCTTGAATTCATTACCGTTATTACGAATAATAACCACCCTGGCATCGGAATGGACATCCGTGAAATAACCTTCATATTCTGCATGGAAATGAAAAATATCTTTCAGTACGGGCATGAGGGCCCGGTCTTCCTGGTTTTCCAACCGGCCGATCATGTAGTAGTCCAGCGGTGCTCCATGGATCATGTTCTGGATAAGCCTCCTCCCAGCCAGGTGGGGCCAGACACCGGCATGCCTTGCCGGGTAATCCACGAAATGTACAATGGTATTCGCTACTGTGCGATCGGTCCAGGAATTTACATCCAGCTTGACATTGTCCGAGCCATGATAATCCCATTCCTGCTGCCGCCACATGCCTGATCCTGATTCACGCCTGACAATATCAACCCCTTTTATAGTATAGGTGCATACAGCAATATCCTCACCGAAAGATTTGATAAGCTTGTTGGTCCTGGTAAACAGCTCATCTATGGTAAATTGCTTGAACTCCCTGTATTTATTGAAAACGGGGTCGCTGTCATCTTCCTCCATCGGGAGTTTTTTACCGCCTGAATATTCAGCGAAGCGCCTTTTGCAATTATCACACTGGCAGATGCCATGGTAGTTATGGCTGTAATCACGGGTCTGATATCCAATCATGTTAAAGAAAACCCCGTCCAGCTCATACCGGGTGAGTGCTTCTGAGAGGATCTTCAGTGAATATTCCTGCTGGTAGTGGCCATTTACACATGTGTGGACCTGTCCGTTGTAGTTGACGAACTCCCCTTTGACATTTTTATAGAGCCAATCGGGATTCTCAAATGCAAATTCTTCATTCATCTTGCTGAAATCAAAACGCCCCATCATGGCGATCCCTTCCGCATGGAGTCCCTCCAGCACCTTTCCCACCATATCTTCCCTGAGGTTGGGATTGACATATTCAAATTCAAGCTCTGAAGGGTAATTGGCCACGATACCGCCTACATTGAACAGGGCTGCTGTGGCTTTGAAATCCTTGATCATGGAGACATATTCCTCCGGATCGAGGGTGATGGCATCTATTTCCCTGAGGTTGGTCTGTACCAGCCGGAAAGGTTTCTCATACCATAACCTGCCGTCTTCTTCGGATTTGGCTGCGGTAGGATCAGTGGAAGTCTGCTGGCTGCAGGACATAAATATACCTGCCAGCAGCATTGGTGCCAGAAAAGCTTTGATTTTCATGGGGTGATAATTGGTTAGTATTTAAATTCTGTAGATCTCCTTATTGACCAGGCGCATGAGTTCGATATAATTTTCTTCGGCCATCAGCTCCCGGTATTTTTTCCTGTCAAGTTTGCCGGCCAGGTCCCATACCCCTTTGGTGATCTCTGCGTGCCGGTTGAAAAAATCGACCATGCCAAAGATCCTGGGGGATGCATCCGTAGTAAAATACTTATCGTAATTATATTCCCTGGCCCAGAACATCAGTTCCACATAATGCAGGAAATGCCTGCTGGCCCCAACCAGGTCCCAGTCCGCCTTCGTATCATTATCATTGGTATGGATATAGGCATCAAACCCGGAATCCAGTATGGTGACGAAACTCTGGGCAGGGTTTTCCTGGCTCTGCAGGGAATGTCCCATATCCAGGGTTATACCGGTATTTGGATTACCCACCTCTTTTAGCAGGAGCAGGGCTTTGGCCGTGGTATCAAGCTGGCAGTGCACCCTGGTTTCAGAATATTTGGGTTCTAAAAACAGCGGGATTTCCGGCAGGTAATCAGCTGCTTCTTCAACCGTTTCTATCATGTATCTCCAGGCTGTTGAATAATCAATCTGGAACAATACATCATAACCGTCGCTCAGGGGACAGCAGGTAACATGTGGCGCACCAACAGCTTTGGCGTAATCCTTGCCCTTTTTGATCATTTCCACGGCCCTGTCACGGATGTCCTTGTTTGGCCTGGATAAGGCCCCGGGCACCCATTCTGCTTCTTTCTTGATATTGACATTGATGGCAGCAAAGGTCAGTTCCAATTCAGCCATCCATTTTTTAGTTTCTGTCGGGTCACCTGCCTCATAGGGGAAGACCATTTCCACACCATCGAATCCATCAATCTCCTGGACGATCTTTAGTTTATCCATGGTTTCTACGGGCTGCTGGTATTCTGAAAACCTGTCCTGCGTTTTGCCTAAAAATCCGATAATTACACCTTGCTTCATGTTCCTTTATTTGATTTAATTAATCAGCTCTGTAATGGTATCAGCCATGGATTCAAGAATGAGTGCGCAGGAAGCTGCTCCAGCATCGATCACCCCTTTTGAACGTTCGCCGAGACGGCTTGAACGGCCAATTTTGGCTACCAGGTCTTTCGTGTAATCCCGACCGGCATTGGCTGCCTGTTTCATATCCGCTAGTGCAGCTGTAAATCCCTTGCCTTCATCCAGGGCAGCCTGGTAGGCATCCACGGCCGGATACAGGGCATCCACCAGGGTTTTATC
>CAZXOJ010000288.1:0-1252 GCA_964642325.1 uncultured Bacteroides sp.
ACCCTGTTGCAGTTCCATGCAGAGCGGATAGGATCCCCTGAAGTCCAGTGGTGGATTAGCCTGTTAAGAGATGAGGAAGGACAACATCCGGCTTTAAGGGCCATACCCGGACTTATCAATCCATCGAAGATACAACCTGAAAAACCATCATCTCTTCCGAATGATGCCCTATTCCGGGGCGTAGGCTGGGCTGCGCTGCACAGCGATATTGCTTCCCCCGAAGAAGACCTGATGGTTGTTTTCAAGTCCTCACCTTATGGTGGGGTGAGTCACAGCTATAATGACCAAAACAGCTTTGAAATACTATGCGGGGGGAAAGTGCTTGCAAGGCCAGCGGGCATTCGCTGGCCACACCATGGTTCTCCTTTTCATACCCGGTATTCACAACAAACCCAGGCTCAGAATGCTATGCTGGTCAATGGTGAAGGGCAGTTACGGGGTGGTGCTCCATACTGTGGACAGATTGTTGATTTCGAATCCCTGGAGCATGTTGGTTACGTATGTGGAGAGGCGGCTCCGGCTTATGGTGGACAGCTTCACAGCTGGAAGCGTCATGTAATTCTCTTGAGGCCATCCATCATCTGTATCATTGATGATCTTGAGGCACCGGAACCGTCGGAGTACCAATGGCTCATGCATGCGAATCAAAAACTTTCCATCAATCAGATGGCCCAATCCTTTACACAGCAAAGAGAGGACCTGGTAATGACAACAAAGTTGTTTGCCACAGATGAGATGCAGTTTTCCCAAACTGACGATTGGCCGGTTGATCCCAGAACCGGCTACCCCGAATCGCTGGAGAATCCACCAGAAAAACTCTGGCATTTCAGGGCATCAAGTAATGCTCCTGCGAAACGCTTCCGCATGGCAACCATGATAACTGTTGAACAGTCTGGTGAAACAGTTGACGCCACTATAACCGGACAGGGCGATGAAACCATACATGTGACGTTCCGGTCTGGTGGCACCCGGACCGACCTAAAGATTCATCTATCCCAAGTATCTGAAATTATTCTGGAGGTAAAAAGCGTGCTCCCCAATGGTAAAATTCAGGCATTTGCAAAACCTTGATATCTTTGAGAAAGCATCCACCCTCATCAAATATTAAAACCATGATCAAATTGAAAAGAATGAATATGATTGCCGTATCGTTCACTGTACTCATCCTGCTATTGGCCCTCAACCCGGGATGTTCTGCAAAAAAAGACCCGCCCAATTTCATCCTGATCTTAACAGACGACCAGAGCTGGGT
>CAZXOJ010000288.1:1352-5791 GCA_964642325.1 uncultured Bacteroides sp.
ACCGGGAACAATACGGGTGGCGGTAAAGGCAATATTGAATGGCCTGTTGCCCTGGAAGATCCGAAACTGATCTTCAGCCTGACCCGGCGAGCGGGGGAATTTATGGAGAACCAGGTTACTGAAGGCAATCCGTTTTACCTTCAGGTATCGCATTATGCAGTACATCTCGGTATTACTTACAGCCAGGAATCGTTTGACAAGTACAACGGAATTGCGCCCGGTGAAAAACATTTCATACCGGAATTTGCTGCCATGACCGAAGATCTGGACGTCGGCATAGGGATCTTACTCGATAAGGTTGAGGAATTGGGGATCATGGACAATACCTATATCATATTCATGTCGGACAACGGGGGAAGAAGATCCCAGCCCATTGGCGGCGAACAGACAGTCCCCCGCAATTACCCGCTTCGCGACGGCAAAGGGTCAATGTACGAAGGCGGCATCCGGGTACCCTTCGCTGTGGTGGGTCCAAATGTGGAAGCAAACAGCTACAGTGATGTCCCGGTAGTCGGTACAGACATCCTTCCCACGCTGGCAGATCTTGCCGGATACAGAGAGAAACTGCCGGAGGCACTGGATGGGGGAAGCATTAAAAAAGTAATCCACAACAAAGGAAAGGGTAAAATATCCAGAAACCGCCCTTTTCTCATATTCCACCATGCAGTGAACCGGAGGCCTCAATCTGCTATCAGGGAAGGAAACTACAAACTGGTGAAAACTTGGGAACAGGATAAACTGGAACTTTTCGACCTTTCGAAGGATGTAAGTGAATCAAACAACCTGGCAAAAGAAATGCCGGAAAAGACCAGGGAACTCGAAGAGAAACTTGTGTCATTCCTGGAGGAAGTTGGTGCAGAAACAAAACGAACGGTGGATTAAAACGATGAAGACACCCATATTAATATTCCTCTTGGCAGGTCTGATAAGTGCCAGTTCCTGTGGTCAGAAGACTGAATCAATCAGCGACCAGGTCTTATCCTTCGGTGAAGGAGGCCAGATAAAGATGCTCTACGACCGCAGGCAGCGGCCCCAGTCTGTTTATCTGAATGATAAGGTGCACATTGTATTCAACGCGGGAGGAGAACCCGGGGCACCTGCCCGATCCCCTACCAAACCCATGGCCATCACCTACGATCCAGCCACCAGGGATTTTTCGGACATCGTAACCCTCGGGCCGGAAGACAACGACCACCATTATGGGCCAGTCATCTGGGCCGATATGAAGGACCACCTGCATATATTGTACGGCTGCCATTCCACTCCCGGCACCCAGCTTGTCTCAAGTGAACCCGGGCAGATTGGCTCTGGTAACAGTGACTGGACCATCGGTCCGGAAATAGCTTCCAAGATATCATATCCAACCTTGTACCGGGTTCTGGATGGTCAACAATTGATTTATTACCGGACAGCCGGACACATAAGCTCATGGACCTACCGCCTCTCAGATGACAACGGGAAAACCTGGAACGGACCGGATAAAGATGTTATTGACCTGGACAGTAAGGGCAGGTTTGAATGGTCATCCTACCAGTGTAAACTTCCCAGTCAGGACGGACGTTTCCTTCATGTCGTCTTCATGGCTTATGACGATAACAGAAAGGATGACCCGGAACGGTATTACAATCCCCGCTATCAAAAAACAGTAAGCAATGAATGGAAATATAACCTGTACTATGTGAAGGTGGATCTGCAAAGCGGATATGTAAGCAATTTTGAAGGTGATAAGATGGACACCCCCATTAACCTTGACCAGGCCAATTCCATTTGCAGGATATGGGATACGGAATGGCGGGGGGCCGGTGTTCCCCCGGATATAGTGCTGGACCAAAACGGCGATCCGGCCTTTCTTCACGTCCTTACCGAAGAATCAACCGAAAGTCATAACTATTATTTTGTACGCAGGGCAAACGGAAAATGGGAAAAAACAGTGATTGCTCCTTCCAACCATCAATGGAACAGTTGCCACGTAAACAGGGACAGCAAGGGAGTATATCATGCTTACCTTGTAGTAGGTGAGAATTATGTTGATACCGATTGGGTGGAAGGGAATAAAACCGGAAGTAACTTTGAAAAGGGCAGGACCAATTATTTAAAGACCGGTGGTTACATGGACAAGCACGGTGGAGGAAATATTGAAGAATGGATATCCCACGATAATGGGGACAGCTGGGAAAAAAGACGGGATATAGCACCCGATCAAACGAAATATAAGGGATGGAAGTACAATAATATACAGCCTGTCACCCGGCCTGACGGAAGCACAGTTGAGGGAATGCTAATGTTTTATGGATGGAAGGACAAGGACGCTCCCGAAGCAAAAGCTTTCTTGTTACACGAAAATCAATAAAATAACTATCTGACTACATTGCTTGTCCCCTGCAATTGATTGAGGGCATGGTTTGCAACCCGCACCACATATTTGTTTTCATCATCCATGACACTATTCAGGTCCCTGATGGCCGGACGGCTGGTCTCACCCAATTCGTCCAGAACCAGGGCTGCGTACAAGCGGACCCATTCATCCTGGTTCTTCAGTTCACCGGTGATGGTTTCCAATGTGCCCTCGGGTCCCCTCATCTTGCATATTGCCCTGGCAGCGGCCAGACTGACCACAGGTACGGGGTCCTGAAGCAAATCATCAAGCTGAGGTGAAACTTCATGATAGCCTGGATTCTTTGCATTGTTACCCAGATTATAAGCCGCCCAGTAACGAACTGCTTCGTTCGGGTGTTTTAAGCCTTTCCTTAATATCTCAGGATCATCGGTCAGGGCAACCTGCTGGATTTCTTCCATGGGCAGGTCCATGGTCCTGAGTATATTATAGATGGGGGAAGCAAATTGTCCCTCCCATCGTCGAAGGATGGTCTCGGGGATCAATCCTGAATCATAAATCCCTGCCGACCATTTCCTGTGAGCCTCTCTCATCCTTTGCAGGATTTCCTGATACCTGTCATCCTCTGCCAGGTTGTTCAATTCATACGGATCCTTGCTTACATCAAAAAGTTCCTCTACAGGTTTGTTGGGTCGCATGAGTTTCATTCCTGGCCCAGGAAGTGTTCCCTTACTGTAGGCTTCCCTTATGGCCCCCATAATGGCACCCTTCTCAGGAGTGTTCATATATTGGGTGAAAGGCTTGGCCGGATCATAATACCGGATGTATTTGTATTGCTTGTCCCTGACAGCCCGCTGCATATCATAACGCTCATCCATCCTGTCACGGGCAGCAAAAACATATTCCCTTTCGGGCGTCAGATTTTTCCCGAGAAATGCCCTTCCCTGCATGTTTTCCGGAATTTTTATCCCGGCAAGGTTCAGAACGGTGGGGGCAAGATCAACAAAACTGACCAGTTCATCACTTGTTTTCCCTGGCTTTACAGGTATAAGGTGTGTATATTTTGCCGGTGCATAAACGATCATGGGCACCCTTAGGCCACTGTCATAAAGCCAGCGTTTATGGCGAGGTACCCCTGCACCATGGTCCCCGTAAAAGAAAACGATGGTATTTTCCGTCAGCCCGTCTTCCTCAAGCTGATCCAGCAAAACCTTTACCCAGAAATCGAGGGCTGTTATGTTATTGTAATACCGGGCCCATAATTCTCTTACTTCAGGAGTATCTGGGAAGTAGGGAGGAAAAGTGATCTCATCTGGTGATTTTAGGAGATCCACAGGTACATCTTCAATCACCCTGAGATGCTTCGCCTCACCGTTCACAGCGGATTCATGGGTGCCCGTAAAATTAAAAATGGCAAAGAAAGGCTGGTCCGGTGACTTTTTGTTTCGCCAGTGGGCACGTGCTGAAGATTCATCCCAGATCTTGTTAACATCGTATTTGAGATTATAGTCTGTTTTGCTGTTATTGGTACAGTAATAACCTTTCTCTGCCAGGTATTGCGGGAAATACCTGAGTTCCGCTGGAAATTTTCCGGTACTCCTCATATGATGTGAACCCAATGAAGGTGCGTACATTCCAGTAATGATCGAGGAGCGCGCCGGAGCGCAGACTGGGGCTGAAGCGTAAGCATTGGCATAGGTAACTCCCCTGGCTGCCAGCGCATCAATGACCGGAGTTGTAACATTCTGATCTCCGTAACACCCAATTTCTGGTCCGATATCTTCAGTGGTCAACCAGAGAATGTTGGGAAGCTCATCAGATCCACCAGAACCGGCCAGTATCCCTGAGCATCCACTGGCAAAGATCCCTAAAAAGATTGCGGCAATTATTTTATTCATAACTTTTTGTTTTGTACCGATGCTTCCAGCCGTGGAAGGATGGGATCTCCGGTGTCCCTGGCCAGTTTGATCAGCACGGATTCAAGTTCTTTTCTTTTACTTTCAGAAGCAGGATCATTGTACAGGTTATCCATCTCATACGGATCTTTGGAATGATCATAAAACAGCTGGTAATCCAGCAGGGATAACAGATATCGCCCATCCCA
>CAZXOJ010000289.1:0-5790 GCA_964642325.1 uncultured Bacteroides sp.
CATCCTGTTATAAGTCAGAAACAGTTTATTACGATGAACTTGATGTCACCCAGACAAATTACGAGGTTGATTTTAATTACAGTTCCTATACTTCGTTTAGTTTGCCTGACTCTACCATCCTGAAGACCAACTTTATGACGGATCAGGAAATTGAAAATTTTTATGCTCCCGGCGGTGCGGGTGTGAAAACCAGGGAACTACTGAGGACCAGTTTTGAATCCAGGGGTTATACCTACACTGATTCAGATGAGAATTCTGATTTTGTCGCTGTACCCACCATATTGATGATGAAAGTTACCGAAACTGTCTACTATCCACCCGGCTGGTGGTGGGGTTATCCAGGCTATGGATGGGGTTATCCAGGCTATGGATGGGGTGGTTATCCAGGCTATGGATGGGGTTATCCAGGTGGCGGCTATTCTTATCAGTATAAAGTGGGTACCATTGTACTCGAAATGGTTGATGGAGAATCTTTCAGAGCTTCGCTTGAGTGGCAGGAATCGAACCCGGGACAAGGACAAGACGGTGCCAATGAAGTCCCCGAACTTATTATTCGCTGGCTGGCCAATATCGATGGATATCTTTCCGATAACCAGGAGTATAATGAGGGTCGTGCAAAAAGGGGCATGGATGAAGCCTTTGAACAATCACCTTACCTAAAGAAGTAATTATTAAATCTGGAAGACATGAAAAAAGCAATCATTATATTAGCATTGGCTGTATTCAGCGGAACAGCAGCCTTTGCACAGAATATCTGGACGATAAACTACGATATAGGAATTCCACTTGGTGGGATGACAGATTATATCAGTAAAACCAGCTGGAGGGGCTTAAGTATTAATGGCCAGTCATATGTAACCGACAAAATGACTCTCGGAGGTACATTTCAGTGGAACGCTTTTTACGAGAAGTATACACGCGATACCTATGAGTTACCAGATGGGGCCGTGACCAGTACGGTATGGGCAAAAATGTATGTAATGCCCCTACTCGTGAATGCAAGGTACAATTTCAAGCCAGAAGGAACTTTCAGGCCATATGTAGGACTTGGAACCGGTGCCTATTATATCCAGCAGGAGACACAGGTAGGATTGTATGTGGATTCGCCCAAGAACTGGCGGTTTGGACTGGCACCGGAGCTTGGATTGTATTATCCCTTTGGTATGTCAGATCTCGCATTACACGCCAGGGTAGCCTATAACCATGTTTTTTACAATGTGGATCCCGTTGGCAGTAGTCTGGGATTTCTGGACATTTCTATAGGACTCGCTTTCTTTAGCTGGTAATCAGCTGAAAACAAATATTAAAGGGCTGTCCCAGAATCTACCGGGACGGCCCTTTTGCATTTGAATAGAAGCTGAATCATATCCATAATCGACTGCCTATAGGCATGTCAACAGCAGCTATTCAAAGATAAATACCTCTTCGATCTTTTCATTGAAAGTATGGGCAATATCATAGGCCAGTTTCAGTGAGGGGTTATATTTTCCCTTTTCAAGGAAAACAATGGTCTCCCTTCTCACTCCTACCCTCCTGGCCAGGTCATCCTGGGTAAAACCATGCCTGGCCCGCAGCTCTTTAATCCTGTTATGCATATCTCCGAGTTTTTATGACTCCACGCCTTTCATTTTATAAAAGAACCAGCTTAGTACAAAAATGAGGGCCATCCCCAGGATACCCCTTCCAATCACTGATCCTGTTTCCATCTCCCAATTTTCACTAAGATAGGACATGATCAGCCACCAGTAAAGTGAAACATAAAATGCAGTTGAGGCCGCCTTTTGCATGATCTTTTTGGATAGTTCATCTTCGGCCGGCTCTCCCCTCCTTTCACTTTTCAGGCGGCGGATCCCAATTATCAAAGCAAAGGCAACCAGTACAACAATGATGGCATACTGCATGAGATCTGCGATCTCCAGTGAATCGTTCTTTGAATAGTACACCCATGCTCCCAGGCTAAGGATGACTACACCGATTAATAGAATTACAAAAGAAGATTTAGTTTTCATTTTAATAATGTTTTGTTAATTAAATCTAACACAAAGTTAGAAATATATAACATATATGTCAAGCAAAATTTGATTTTTTTTGATTTTCTTTTTTGCGGGAGACTAACCGGGATCAGTTAATGTATTGAAAATCTGGTAATTTCAGATTATTTGAAGTTATTAGCCTTATTGCCTGCCGGCCACAACCATCGTTCCTGGACAATGGCAGGTTTTTCCAGGCTGATCTTACCAGACTGAAAGCTTACTGAATATTCACCTGGATCAACCTCTGCTGTATTCCACACAACCTTGTGTATGCCGGCCGAATGATCTCCTTCCAATGTTTCGAGTTCCTCACCGTTGTGATCCCATAAGCTTATCCTGACCGGGTCTTTCTGTGCTTTATTCAGATAATAATAGATATGAAGTCCGTTTTCCTCGTTGGGTGTGCGGTACAGGTTGTCTGCAAAGGGACCGTGGTTACCCCACCAGGCCTGTTCAGAATAGTTCTGCTGCGGTTTGGATTCGATATCAAAAAGGTGGACTTCCTTTTCAAGTAATTCTTCGGACAACTCGAGGAAGGGGAAAATATCAGCAATATAAACCCCTCTGCCGTAGGTCCCGACAATAAGATCTCGGGCTTGGGTGTGAACCAGTATATCTTTTACCGGTACAGGTGGCATGTTGTTTTTCAGGGGGATCCAGCTTGCTCCCCCATTGATTGTGAAATACACACCCTGATCATTTCCAATAAACAGTAGGTCGGGATTTGAATCATCCTCCCAGAAGGCCGATACGGGTTGGTCAGGCAGGTTGGATGCAATAGCGGTCCATGTACTCCCAAAGTCATCTGTCCGGTAGAGGTATGGCTTGAAAACATCATTCCGGAACCCGGTTTTCACAACATACCCCCTGCCCTCCTCGTGATGGGAAGCGAAAACACGGGATACATAAAACTCATCCGGTGCGCCGGTCTTTAGCAGGCTGGCTGATAATTCGGACCATTTTTTTCCATGGTCCCGGGTGATCCATACCCTGCCGTCATCTGTTCCTGTCCAAATGATACCTGCAGTGAGTGGAGATTCAGCTATGGTTGAAATTGTGCAATACATGATATGTCCCCGGCCGGCAATCTTGTCGGGATCATTCCTTGTAAGATCGGGACTGATCTCATGCCAGTTATCTCCCATGTCAACAGACCTCAACAGCATTTGTCCACCAGTATATAGTATTCGGCTGTTATGGGGTGAGACGATAAGAGGGGTATTCCATGTGTAGCGGTAAGGGGCGGCACCTTCAGCTGCTTTGGGTTGGATATTGACCCTCTCACCGTTCAGCTGGTCCACCCGCTGATGAGCACCAAACTGGGTAGTAGTATAAAGCCAGCGGTTATTCTCATGGTCCACTTTCAGGTACATGCCGTCCCACATACCTATCAGTACCCAGTCATCATCGCCAACAGATCCCATCCAACCGTTGGATGGGGCCTTCCATCCCTCATGATCCTGCAGTCCTGCGTAAATATTATAGGGTACAGCATCATCGACTTCGATGTTATAGACCTCCCCTAGTGGTATTTGGTAATAACACATGGTAGTTTGCCCCCTGTCCCACGAAACATTCAGTCCCCCGTCACTCCCTGCCATGATATGCCTCGGATCCTGGGGATCTATCCATAGGGTGCGAACATCGCCGAACATGATATTGAAACGTTCACGATTATCCCAGGGTATACCATCCCAGGTCCTTCCCTGGTCGGTCGAGGACTGCAAAGAAATATTATTGATATACAAATAGTTATCATCCAATGGATCCACCAGTATCTGGTTGAAGGAGTATGCTGCCTTGCTCCCCACATCTATGCTGTCATGGTTCATCTTAACCCAGCTTTTGCCTGCATCTGCACTGCGGTATAGTTCACCTCCTATGAGCCTGTCAAAGTAGGGATCCCTCAAGGGGTCAAATGCCAGGTCTTCCTCCGGGATCTTGTAACCTGGTTTGGGATTCAGGTTTTCGACCACGGCATAGATGATATCCGGGTCAGCGCGGAACAGGTCTATCCCTATCCTGCCTACATTCCCATCTGGAAGTCCGCCACCCAGCCTGGTCCAGCTATCCCCCCCGTCTGTGGTTTTATAGATACCGCTTTCGGCTCCACCTGCCTCATAATGCCAGGGAAAACGGTACTTTTCATAGGCAGCAGCATATAGGATCTGCGGGTCGTCCCGGTTTATCACCATATCGATCACGCCTACATTTTCATTTATATAGAGTACCTTTTCCCATGTTTTACCCCCATCCCTGGTTCTGAACACACCACGGTCTTCGTTGGGTGTGAAGAGGGTGCCCATGGATGCTACATAGACGATATTTTCATTCCCGGGATGTATGATGATCTTAGGTATATGCTGCGTCCCCTCCAGTCCCATAAACTGGAAGGATTCCCCCGCATTGCCGGATTTATAAACGCCCCTGCCGGCATGTGTAGAACGCGCATTGGAAGCTTCACCAGTACCTACCCATATGACATAGGGATCGGACGGGGCAACCTCGATGGCACCTATGGAGGTGGTGGGCAGGTCATCCGTTATACATTTGAAAGTCACACCATTATTGCTGGTTTTCCATACCCCGCCATGACGGGCCGCCGTATAAATGACAAACTGGTTGGCCGAATCGGGATTCTCAGGGACGGCAATATCTGATATCCAGGAACTTACCCTTGTTGGATTGAAATTGCGGTATTTGAACTCACCGAATATCTCCGGTTGGGCATCACATACGAGAGGAATAATAAACAGGAAGAAGCATTTGAAGGTTTTCATTGATCGGTTAATTTATCTTATTCGATACAGGGTATGGTTGGTGAGGACATAAAGGATCCCCAACCGGTTGTCAGCCTCCAGGGATACAATGAAATCTTCTCCGGGCAATAATTCATGTTTATGCCAATCCAGGTCATGATAGTACAATTCCATCCTAACCGTAGCCATGTTTTCGATATGGCTGACAACGATCCAGGTCCGGCTGAAATGATCAACGGCTATATCGCTCACGATCAGTTTTGTTTCTGGATATAAGGCATCCTCCAGGACAGGTGAAAGGTTAGCTGGCGCACCGGCACCAATGGTAACCAGGATGGTATCATTGTTATACCAGCCCAATCCTGCAAGCATATAGGAGCTGTTCCCCGGTGCCAGGGTATACAGGTTCTGGTCAACAAAATCCTCTATCACATGTACGGACCCAATATCAGAGATCCGGCTGATCCCGCTTGTCTGATGCCCGAACCATTTGGTATTTGCCTGGTCAAGGCTGGAACAGCTGACTGTATTTGAGAGAATGCCGGATAATTCCACCGAAAACAATCGTTCTCCATTTTCATTTATCCTTACTATACCAGTTCCTTCAGGTGTGATCCAGATATTGTCATGGATATCCACAAGAAGGGTGCTGATCAGTCCCATGCCTGTATAAACCGTATCCATCCCGTCCGGATCTACTGTGACCAATGACCTTGCTTCTATGGCCCAGAGCTGGTCTTTCCTGTCGAAGGCAATGGAGCTGAGGTTGGGCAGATCCGTATAAACTGGTTCCAGGGTATCTCCTTCAAATCTGTAAATGGTATTCATCATCGGTTGATGACTGGACAGGGGATCCGTGTTTTGCATGTATTTAGCCGACCGGAGCCATGGAATCCCGGACAGGTCCAGTGCCAGTTCCAAGAAAACCTGGTCGAATGTAAAGGTTTCAACCCGGTGATCAGCCTTTCCGCCTGCGCGTCCAGGTTTTCGTAAAAGCC
>CAZXOJ010000290.1:0-5789 GCA_964642325.1 uncultured Bacteroides sp.
ACGATTATGAACTTACCCACCCTTCCTGCATTGAACTGGTAAAAATGGCCAGGGATAGGGGCTTAGTTGTAGCACTTACGCTCCGGATGGTTGACAGCAGGTCTCGCTCATGGATGGACATAAATAAGGAATGGAATCTGGAAGATGTCATTCCTATTATCAAGGAAGTGCCAGATGCAAAATACCTGGTCTTGAATATTGCCAATGGGATCCATGTGAAAGATGAAGCTACGGAGCTCTTTAAAAGTTCAGATATTGTATTTGATACTTCCGGGAGAAATATTTACAACCTGAGTGAACTAATCTATAAATTCGGAAAAGATAAGTTTGCTTTTGGCACCCACAGTCCTATCCTCGATTATCTTACCGGTTTATTGCGAATCGAATCCCTCAGGGCAAGTGAAGCTGATGAGGCGACCAAAGAGCTACTGAGATCAGGAAATGCAAAAAAAATACTGGGGATTTAAATAATCATCATCATGATCAAGAAAACCAAATGTGTTTATGCATTATGCAGGCACCTTTTATGGCTGGGCTATTTCATTGTAATAATGATCCTGGTTGCAAGCTGTTCAGGTGAAAAGCCGTCAGAATCATCTGATACCCTCTGGCAGTTCGATACACCCAGAGCTGAGATTGCTCCTGCCCACTGGGTCGATAATGAGGTTGAGTATGAGGGAAAGGCTACGCTCGCACTCTCAGGAGACGGAAAAGATTATACGAACGGCCGCTGGAGTCTTGAGGTTAATGTTAGCCCCGGTAACTTTTATGAGTTTCGAACCTGTTTCCAGCAATCAAATGTGGATATGCCAAACCGGACCATCCTGGCCCGGATTGACTGGCAGGGGAAAGAGGGGAAGCGTATATCCAGGCCTGAGTACCCGGGAACACTCCGGGAGAAGACTGCCGATGACTGGAACATAATTCAGCAGTCTTATAAAGTACCAGAAGGTGCTGTGACAGCAAAGCTTGAACTGATTTTTCGATGGGATGCAGACGGGACTGTTCATTTTACTGAGGCTACTCTCAAAGAAGTCGAGGAAATAAAATCCAGGCCAGTTAATGTAGCTACCATTCACTACCAACCCAGAAATACCGGTTCTGCCATGGAAAACCTGGAACTTTTTTCGAGGCATATCCAAACAGCTGCAGACAGGAATGCCGATATTGTTTGTCTTCCTGAAGGTATCACTATGGTGGGAACAGGTAAGTCATACTTGGAAGCAAGTGAACCTGTCCCGGGACCATCCACAGAATACCTGGGTACCTTGGCCAGTCAATACAATATCTATATTGTGGCAGGATTACTTGAAAAGGAAGGTCCGGTTATTTATAACACATCAGTATTGATTGACAGGGAAGGAAAGCTGGCTGGTAAATACAGGAAAGTTTCCCTGCCCCGGGAAGAGGTCGAAGGCGGCATTACCCCCGGGAACTCCTACCCGGTATTCGATACGGATTTTGGCAGGATAGGAATGATGATCTGCTGGGATCTGGAGTTCCCCGAGGTTGCACGACAACTGACAGTACAGGGAGCAGAAGTCATTTTTATGCCCATCTGGGGAGGCAATCTGACCCTGGCCAGCGCCCGATCAATAGAAAACCAGGTATGGCTTGTTTCCTCATCCTATAATATGAAATCCGGTGTATTTGACCTGGAAGGAAAGCTTATTGCTGAAGCAGATGAACAAGATCCTGTGGCTGTGGTACAACTGGACCTGAACCAGCATCTCTACTGGCCATGGCTGGGAGATTTGAAGAACCGCATTCCACGGGAGAATCCAGGCTGGTAAAGATTTGTCCCGGGTAATTATTGACATTGGTATTAGGATAGGCTATTTTTATACAGACTTATCAATAATAGCTTAATCTATTGTCAGGTAAATCCAACAATCTTGGACAATTTTGGCAGGAACTAAAACGCCGAAAGGTTATCCACGTAATTACCGTGTATGCCACTTCCACCTTTGTACTCATCGAGCTTGTTAATAATCTTTCAGAGCCCCTAAACCTTCCAGCAAGGTTACCAACCATCGTAATTGTTGTGCTTGCAATCGGATTCCCGCTAGCTGTCATTTTATCATGGCTCTATGATCTGACCTCAGATGGCGTTGAAAAAACCAAACCACTTAGCGAGATCCAGGAAGGGGGAAAAACAGTCATCCCCAACGCTTGGAAAATAGCCACTTATGTGAGTTTTGCAGTGATCATCGGATTGCTTGTCCTGAATGTCCTGGGTAACACCAACCGAATTCGTCCTGGTTCCATTCAATCGTTTGTAATACTTCCATTCGAAAATTTTACAGGTGATGAGGAGCTTGAATATTTCGTGTCTGGTATGCACGCATCTCTGATACAGGATATGGGAAAAATCAGCGGTTTCAACGTCGTAAATAAAACAACCTCCAATGTATATAAAAGTGTTGACATGACATTGCAGGAAATTGCCTCAGAGTTAAATCGCGATGCAGTGATTGAGGCAGATGTCATGTGCCTGGGTGATACTATATGTCTCCAGGTAAGGGTCATCAGTGCATTTCCCGAAGAAAAAACAATTTGGATCGCGGACTACAAGGAGGAAAAAAGCCAGATGCTGACCCTTTATAATAGGATCACTAAACAAATTGCAGATGAGGTGAGAATTGAATTAACGGCAGATGAACAGAAATTAATGGCTGAATTAAGGACAGTTGATCCAAAAGCTCTTGATGCATATATGAGAGGCCTGTTTTACCTGGATAAAATTGATAGGGATGGTCTTCGAAAGGCCGCGGAGCAATTTATTGCTGCAATTGAAATAGAACCAGATTGGGCAGCTCCTTATGCAGGCCTGGCTGAGGTCGGAGCTTACCAAATGCAAATGAGTATTATACAGCCATCGATGGCCATTCCAAAGATATATGAAAACCTCATCAAGGCTCTTGAACTGGATCCCAATTCTGCCAATTCACATTATATCAAAGCGGTTATCGCTGTATCAACTGAATGGGACTGGAAGAAAGGCGAAGAAGAATACATAAAATCCCTTGAACTGAACCCAAGCAATGCATTGTGCAGAATGTTCTATGCGCATTTACTGATGATTCTGCATAGGTCTGACGAAGCACTCTACCAGGCTGATAGGGCATTAGAACTGGATCCGCTGAGGCCTTTTATTCTCGGATTATATGCGGTAGTAATGATAGAGGCCGGTAACACACAATCTGCTATACTACATGCTAAAAAAGCACTGTCTATTGATCCAAATCACAAGTTTGCCGTAATGCGCCTAAATAATGCTTATAGAGCTAATGGGGATTATGAAAAATGGTTTGAAGGATGGAGAAAAAGAACCAGGTATGATGACGAGGTCCTTGCAAGATTCTATAAAGTATTTCAAGATAAAAGTTATTTTGCTGCGGTTGAAATGATTATAAAGGTTGATGAGGAGGCTGCCAGTGAAAAACAAATAAATGCCCTTGGACATGCACGTAAATATCTGGAAATAAAGAATGACGATAAAGCTATGGATTGGTTTGAAAAAGCATATGAAATTCACCATCCGGGAATGCAATATATCAGCACAAGGCTTTATGACAGGGAACGATTAAAGGAGAATCCAAGGTATATTGAACTCCTGAAAAAAATGAATCTGCCTTTGCCGGAAAATTAAAGAAATTCCAGCATTGTTGTAACCGAACTCGATCAAGCTGAATAAATCCTATAGTCAATCCTGTCATAGGGAGCAAGCTCATGAATGCCCAGTCCCAATTCATCCATGGCGTATTTCAGAAAACCATGTTTTTGAACGTTTTCCTTTACCCATTCCGGAGCATTGTCACCCTGGGATTTTATTTCTTTGATAATATGGTTAAGCATCACAGAATCCAGTGCCACTGGATCAGTTCCAAGTATTAATGAATTGGGAGATTCCTGTGGGAAAGTCTTCCATGGCCTGGGGGCCCAGACATTGTTATGCCAGTTGGCAAAAAGGGCGTCAGCGATATTCAGCCTGACCTTATTCTTTATGCTCGGAGTATTGCACACATCAGCAATATAGCTCTTGTCTCCCATCCCATCATGCAGGTTCCGGGGTGATGGGATAGAACCAAAATGGTTTTTCATGGCCCCGGTGATACCACAACCATGGTTTTTCATCAGGCAGAGGTTAATAATATGATCAGTCTGTGTATAAGCCTTTGGCATCCAGAAATCACCACCCGGACTGGGTTCATCTTTTGTGAATGTCACGGATTCATTCTTATCCCACCGTTCTATATCCGTCTCATCAACCCATTGCACATGTTTATACCGGCAACGTCCTTTCATTATTTCAGGGTGGAACCAGCGGGATGCATCAAGTATGGTGATCTTTTCTTCTGAAAGTCCAAGTTCACCGACCAGGTCATCCAGAATGACATTCACCAGTGGAATTGTTTGGTCCATTCTATTGGTAGTCACCTTTTCATCAAAAGAGGCATTGTTCATGTTCATCTTTATGGTGACACGGTCACTTTTCTGCAGGTTTGGCAACAGGCTACTCCAGGCATCTGCAGCCGAACCGGTATCGGTTAATTCCCGCAATCCCCTGTCCAGCATCCTGGTGACAACATCTTCATTGATATAATCGAAATAGCGTTCTTTGATCTTCTCCGGGTTACCGGTTTCACCGTGTTCCACTGTATGATCCCAGGGTGCATTGGCAGCATAATCCCACGGTTTGGTTGCTTCTGGATCATGGATCCTGATGATCCTGGATCTTGCATTTCTTTTTCTACTGTGCGCAAATACAGGGTAGAGTTTGGCAGATACTGCGGCAGTTGCTGAGATTCTGACAAAATTCCTGCGGCTGATCGGCTTATTCCTAAAAGTCATATCGATTTATCTTTCGGCTTATCATTTCAATTAACGACTGCAAGATATGAATTATTAAAAATGCAGGAGAAATTCTTTCTTTATGGTACATTTAATTAATCATTCATTTTAGCAATAAATCAAGCTAGAAACCGTACCGATGAAAAAATTAATCATTTACCTGTTTGTCCTGTGTCTTTTATTCCCCGGTAATAAAAACCTGAATGCTCAGCCAGCCTCTTCCAATAAAGATTATCCTGTTGAGCCATACCCTGACAACATTGAAAGGGAAAACGGTGACAATGGCTTTTCCCGCGGATTCGGGAATACCAATCATACATACTCATTCGACTGGTTTGACAGCCACATGCATCTTGCTTGGAGTCATTACCCAAACAAATTAAAAGGAAACCAGATACAGGAAGTTTTGGACAGATGGTACCATCTGGTGGGTGAATATCATAGTTCCAGGATGATCCTGCTGGATCCCTACCTGGAAACCATGGAATGGGCCCGGGATGATCCCAGAACTCATGTTTTCTGGTGGATGACATGGGAGCAGTCAGATCAGCTTCCGGAAATTCAGCGGCGGGTGAATAAGGGATTAATTCAAGGCTTAAAATTGCATACAGGAGATTTTATGTCAAAGGATAACCCGGATTACAGGGTTATGACCACCCCCGAATGGCAAGAAATATATACCTGGTGCGGCCAGCATGAACTTCCAATATTGATACATGTCAATCAGCACTGGGGTGACCAGGGCTACACATATGGAAAAGGAGCCAAGGAATTCTGGGAACGGGCCGATTATACGAACCAGGAATTACTTAATTTCTTTCTTGCTGAGATGGTGGGCAAATATCCCGATGTAAAATGGATAATGCCACATATGAATTTCCAGGGGATTGAATCTCTTTCACGTTTACTGGACAAGCATCCGAATCTTTATCTGG
>CAZXOJ010000291.1:0-5783 GCA_964642325.1 uncultured Bacteroides sp.
GCGGTTTAGCCAAAGAGCTATTACTGAGGATCTTTCGCATATATATTGGCTCAGTTGGGCATATATCCACAGGGTGCCATATCTACCTAAAAAAACGCCTGCCAGGAACAGGCTGACAGTGGAAATTCTGAAATCAAATCCAATGGTACTTTCACAATAAGCTACGACTATGATCCAGAATGGAAGGGCAGGTACATTTAAAAAACTGATCAACACCCCTTTTAGGAAATCCGGCATTTCTCTCCTGTTCCTTTCGGCTTTATGGGACGTATTTTCCTTAAGCATGAAATATAATCCTATCAGTCCAAAAGCCAGTACAAGGGAGAGCTGTATATATATATTTGATTCAATATGCCTGATGATGAGCCAGCTGAAATAAATGGCCAATATAGGTTTAAGCAATTCCATGACAGAAGCCGCCGAGGCTACAATCATAGCTGCCTTGAGGTTTTTACTTATCGTTGTATTGACAATCAGGAGGTTTACCGGCCCAAGAGGGATGGTAACCAGAATACCTGCTATCAGGCCGAGTAACAGATGCAGGATATAATTCATGAGAGCTTAAAAGATAAGATCTAAGATAATGGTTTTTTTCTAAGTCGATGATGGATATGGTTCTTGAAATCGAGTAAGAATTTGCCTAAAGGCGCATATGGTACTCCATCGCGGTGATTCATCCGGCTGATCCTGTAGATGATCCTCATGTGTCTTGCGATATCCCTGTATGCATGTAGCAAGCAATAATCCGGATCATAAATGTGAGCCGGTTCGGAATTTACCCCATTCAGTTCCAGTATCCTGATATTTTTCCCATGGTAGAGATCTTCCATGCTTTTCGCTTTGACATCGAATCGCCCGTAATCAAACCCAGGAATATTCGTAGCAATTTCTGAGAAAACACTCAGCATTTGATCCGTGATCAGCAGGTTACCATTCAGGAAGCAGGTTCCGCGATTATGGTTACCGATGGGTTCCAGCACAATCTCTTCCCCCTCTGGTAAAATCTCATTGAGCCGGTCCTTAAATTTGCCAAGCAGGTGTTTCCGGTTGAGCTGTACCCTGTTGTTTTCCTGCATCAGTCTTTGCAAGGTAGTCTGGCCATCACCTGTAACCTTGAGGAAGTCCCTGATAATCACACTGCTTACTTTTTCACCCGATCCATCGGGATATTTATAATACAGTATGCCAAGTTCAAGGGACCAGGAAATGTATTCCTGCAGGATCATTTGCCTCTTCTGCCCTGCAAGATATGTCTGGAGGGTGCATAGGTCATGCACAAGCTCAACTCCTTTTCCCCTCTCTCCCATGTCGGGTTTTACAATCAGTGGAAAAACCAGTCCAGTCTTGTCCAACAAGGTTGTAAGATCACCGGTGCTGATTTCCGGCTGGATCCTGGCTCCCCTGGGTGTAAATTCAGGATTGATAAGGGTCAGGATATCATATTTGCATACATCAAAGGCTCCACCGTATTTCATACCGGGATTAGCAGCCGTAAAATAGGTAAAAGAACCAGCCCTCAAAGCAAGGTAAAGGCCATAGAAGTACATGGGGAGGTAGAACAGCCAGAACGGCCAGAATTCATACCTGATCATCCGGGTGAGAAAAAACCTGGTTCCTGGGACCATAAGCATACAATTACTCTGGATGTAAAAATAATCAACTTATGTTTACGATTTTTGGTACATTTGGATTGTTCGAAGATCAATCCCCATATGGAACAAATTAAACAGGCCACCAATGAGATCATTGACCAACTGAGGGACCTGGCTGAGAAATTGACTCAGGATGACTTTATCAGGTCATTACCAGTGCTCATGGAGAGTTCAGTTGGCATGCATTACAGGCATATCATCGAGTTTTATGAGGTAATGATTTCAGGGGCAGGAACGGGAGAAATCAATTATGACAGCAGGAAACATGATCCTGAACTTGAACAGAGCAGGGAAAAATGTCTTGAAAGGCTCGGGTGGATCAGGAAGGTCCTTACCCTGGAACCTGGCATGAAATTGAAACTTAGCGGAAGTTATACAAGGGAATCCGATATTAAGTTCACCCTCCCCACTATTCTTGAGCGAGAGCTGGTGTATAATATTGAACACGCCATCCACCATATGGCCATCATCAGGATAGCCCTGCAGCATGAATTCCCGGATCTTTCGGTAAGTGCAGCATTCGGGTATGCTTATTCAACGCTTAAACACATAAAAAAGTAATGTGTACCGTTAGTTACCTTCCCCTGCATGGAGAAGGTTTTATCATCACCTCGACCAGGGATGAGAAAAGCCTCCGAAAGCCTGCCCTGCCACCTGAGAAATATGATATTCATGATGGACCCGTGTACTTTCCACGGGATACTGATGCCGGCGGTACCTGGATAGCCTCTTCACCCGGCGGACATACTCTCTGCCTTTTGAATGGCGGATTTATATTCCATGAATCTAATCCACCGTACCGTAGGAGCAGGGGACTGGTACTGCTGGATTTTTACCTGTATAATAATGTTGCCGGTTTTAGGGACCAGTACGACTTCAAGGGTATTGAACCCTTTACACTGCTCATCCGGAATGCCCAGGGGACTGCCACAGGATTGGCGGATCCCCAATTCGATGAAATCCGCTGGGATGGAAAGCAGGTCCATCATACACCTTTAAACCCTGAATTACCTGCTATCTGGTCCTCCGCTACCCTTTATTCAGACGAGGTAATCAGCCAGCGCAAGCTATGGTTTGACCAGTGGCTGGCAGGCCATCCCGAATTTACAGTTGGATCCGCAGTAGATTTTCATAAAACCGCAGGTACGGGCAATATCCAGAATGATATCCTTATGAACCGTGATAATTTGGTCAAAACCGTGAGTATCACTTCCATTTCGAGGGATCCCCTCACGCATAGTTACTATTATGAAGATATAATCAATCAGCAGCAGTATTCAACCAAATTACCAGTTTCAGGGCTTATATAATAAAAACCGGGGTGCCGCTCTCGCAAACACCCCGGTACCCCTAAACCTATCTTAAATATCTTTAACGCTCTTTATTTTTGTTTGATTGAACAGCCAATGGCCTTGGTTGAGTTTGGATTGGGATCCTTACCAGCCACCAGGGCATCAACTGCATTCGCCAGGTAGGCCTCCTGGACAGCTGCCGCATCCTGGTAATTATCATCTATTGTACCAATATACTTTACCACAAGGTCACCGCTCTCCTTCTTCAACAGGTAAATATGAGGTGTTTTGGTAGCCCCGTAGGTTTTATATACTTCATAACTGGCATCTTTCAGGTAGGGAAAGGTGAAACCCTTATCCTCTGCCCTCTTTTTCATCGCCTCCAGGCTGTCATCCGATTTGAGGTCAACATCATTTGGATTAATTGCCACGACCGGGTATCCTTTGGTTTTATACTTTTTGTCAAGAGCAATGATACGGTCCTGGTATGCCTTTGCATAAGGGCATCCGTTACAGGTAAAGACAACAATATATCCCTTGGCATCATCAAAATCAGCCAGGCTTACATAATTCCCGTCAATATTCTGCAATTTGAAATCTTCTGCCTTGTCCCCTACTTTATAACCGGCACCCATTACAAATGAAAATGCCAGGAAGGAAAATATACCGAATAATAAGATCTTTTTCATTTTAGTTTTATTTTTTGTTCAACAATTCGTTTTAAATCTTCATAGTTATAAGCACCTTCGTGAAAGGTCCTGTCATTTCCATGATAAATTAAAGTTGCTGGAATAGACCCTGACCATGAGGCATCTACACCGTCTATCCATTTATTGGCATTCGGATCATTTAATACAAGGACTTCTGACCGGATATCATTCTTTTCAAGGAATGGTATTAGTCTTGTTTCGATCTGCCCTGGAAAATCAAGACTTACCAGCAGAACCTTTACCTTCTGCTGCCTGTATTCCTGTCCTACCCTTTCAAAGGCTGGTAATTCCTCTACACATGGAGCGCACCAGCTGGCCCAGAAATTCACCAGGTAGGTGGTGTCATTCTCTAAGTGTAAATGAGGTTCAAAATCATTAAACGTAAGCACCCTTGGCTGGTGCTTCAGAGTATAAGAACTTAGTAACCAAATAATAACTAAACCTGTTATGGTAATGATTCCGAACCTCATTTTTTATCGCTATTCCTACTTACAAATATAAAAGAATTTTAATATCTGTAAGTCTTTTTAACACAGCTTTAACATCATATAGTGTTTGGACATAGATAATCGGGTAAATTACCGTTCGAGATACTTTTTAAGTTTTTCCGGGATCTTGAAGTAGGTATACCTATGCGAGTGTTCGCCAGTGGCCGATACGGTTTTGTCTCCTGCTACCTGGTAAGTACTTTTTTCACCTGCAATACGTGAGAAATATACATCATATTCCTTTTTATCCTTATCAATCATAACTACATGAACCAGGTCTTTATCAAATTTGGATTGCAGGCAGAACTGGCACATTGGACAATAAAAATCAATCGGGTCACCAGCTGTTAACTTAAATGAAGGGTGTTTAATACTGGTATAATTACCTATCTCAGGATGAAGTAACAATACTCCCCTGTTGTCCTGGCGGTTCTTGGCAGACAAAATAATATAATCCCCAACCATTAGATGGCCGTGGCATTCCGGACAGACATAATATTTTTGCATGGTTTCTCCCTTCATTATTGTGGCTGGCATAATTTACGAAATATTATAATAACTTGCCACTATTATACGCAAATGGCCTTACCAATTCAGGTACATTTTTGTCCACTCCCCTCTTGGTTATCAGTCTGGATATGGTATGATACCGCATTTCTTTTTCATGAACGGGTGTTAGGTATTTCATTGCATCATCAGCTGCCAGGTCTTGATCAATCCAGAAATTCTCTACTCCTTCCTTCAGTATGACCGGCATGCGTTTTTTGGAATTGTGAATTTCCTCCATCAGCGGATTGGCTGCCATTGTAATGATAGAACAGGTCTGGATTATCTCCCCGGTATCCCTGTCTGTCCAGTCATCATACAAGCCAGCCATGGCCAGGGGCCGTTCACCTTCCAGGTAGATATAATGAGGGATTTTTTCACTTCCGCGGTGCTGCCATTCATAAAATCCCCGACATAGTATAAGGCATCTCTTCGATTTCACTGCTCCTCTGAATGAGGGTTTTTCACGAATGGTTTCAGCACGTGCATTGAAGGTCTTCAGCCTGATCTCGGATGCAGCTTTGGAATCTCGCACCCAGAAAGGTATGAGTCCCCATTTAACCAGGCTGATTGATTCCGGATTCTCTGCCTGGATTACAGGCAAGTCGGGGATCTCAAAAGCATTGAAATAATATCCCGGACGAAATGAGGAAGGATCACGGAATTTAGCTCCAAAGCGGCTTTCAAGTGCATTCCGGGTAAGATTGATATTGATTGTAAAACACATACCTGGTTCCTTTTAAATTATAACTCCCAGAGCGAGTTCAGAAAAAACTTCCTTTCATCAAAAAAATTTCCTGTAATCCTGAAACCGGCCCGGCCCGCATAATTCTCAATATCTTCCATGCTGTATTTCTGCGAAATCTCCATAAAAATGGGTTCGTCCTTTTCAAATTTAATAATAGTGGGATTTGTTCCTATGCTAACCTCTTGCTTTTTGCGGCTGATCAGGTAGCTTTTAGCAGCGCCATTGACCGGATCATACAGTGGATAATGATAGAATTCCCCAACCTCAAAATCTGCATGCAGTTCCCTGTTGATCCTTCTTAGCAGGTTCAGGTTAAATTCACGTGTAACTCCCTTACTATCATTGTA
>CAZXOJ010000292.1:0-5778 GCA_964642325.1 uncultured Bacteroides sp.
TGAACACAATATAAATCTCGATGCTGGTATCCCGGCAAGGGGCCTGCATGGTGAAGCATATCGGGGGCATATTTTCTGGGATGAATTGTATATCCTGAATTTTTATGCCCTTCATTTCCCTGACATAGCTAAATCAGTACTGATGTACAGATACCGGAGGATAGATGAGGCACGTAAATATGCAAAAGGGAATGGTTATGAAGGAGCCATGTATCCCTGGCAGAGTGGCAGCGACGGGAGAGAAGAGACACAGATCGTACACCTGAACCCCGTCTCGGGAGAATGGGGAGAAGATTTCAGTTCCATGCAGCGTCATGTTTCTCTGGCCATTGCTTATAATATCTGGAATTATTACTGGATTACCATGGATGATGTGTTTATGGAGGCAGAGGGAGGAGAGATGCTTTTTGAAATATGTCGGTTCTGGGCCAGTAAAACAAAATGGGATGAGGCAACGGGGAGGTATTATATCCAAAAGGTTATGGGGCCTGATGAGTTCCATGAACATCTCCCAGGTACAGAAGAAGGGGGATTGAAAAACAATGCCTATACCAACCTCATGGTGGCCTGGCTTTTTGGTAAAGTGACTGCTTACCTGGATTCTGCACCTAAAGAAAAAATGGATATTCTTCTTAAGAAGATAAACATGGCCGGTGAAGAAATTGAAAGGTGGAAGGACATTAAAAACAAACTTACGGTACATATTTCAGACGAGGGTATCATTGCCCAGTTTGACGGATATCTTGGATTGAAGGAACTGGATTGGGAACATTACCGTAAGGAGTACGGCAATATCCATCGCATGGACAGGATCCTGAAAGCTGAAGGTAAATCTCCTGACGATTATAAATTAGCCAAACAGGCAGATACCCTGATGGCCTGGTACAACCTTGGGACAGATGAGGTATCATCCTTACTCTCAGCTATGGGATACCAGGAGGATCTGGCAACCCTGCAACCGAATTTTGATTATTATATTCAGCGGACATCCCATGGATCAACATTGAGTAGGATAGTACATGCATACCTGGCCAATGAGCTCGGGAAAAGTGACCTGGCCTGGGAGATGTACATGGAGGCATTGTCAAGTGATTATGTTGATATACAGGGAGGTACAACAGCAGAAGGAATTCATGCCGGGGTAATGGGCTCCACGCTCTTGTTCGTTATTCAGTCCATTGCCGGGATCCATTTCAGGGACAAGGTATTATCTGTTAATCCGGCTCTGCCTGCAGGATGGAAAAAAATCAAATTCAATTTTGCATTTCGGAAAAAATATTACACCTTTGAAATCTTTCTTGAGAAGATAATTATCAGTGTAGATGCCCTTGATGATCAGCTGGTTGAAGTTGAGATTGCAGGAATGACCCATGGGCTTGTCCCGGGTAAGGTGTTTGAAGTTAATTACTAGATGCATGAAAAATGAGTGTTATGCTGGGTGATGTTCTGTTAATTCAGGAGACACATAAAAAGGCAGCTGCGGATATTAAGGAGTACATGCAGAAGGATCTTGAGTCCAAGCCCAAAGGCTATAAATATATCGTGGCCATTTCAGGTGAATCTGGGGCAGGCAAATCTGAATTGTCTCATTCCCTTGCCAAGTTACTGAAAGAAGACACCATCCGTGTGAAGGTATTGCACACGGATAATTATTACATTGTGCCCCCGCTTCTTCGAAATGAATGGCGAAAAACTCATGGTGTTGAAAGCATCGGTATCGATGAATATGACTGGAACCTGATCCATCAGAACATTCGTGAGTTTAAAGAAGGCCGTGAGGCAATGATGCCTTGCATTGATATCATTCCTGAACAAATCGATAAACTCATTACAGATTTTAAAAAGGTCGACTTGCTTGTTGTGGATGGTTTATATGCCATTAAAACAGACCATGTTGATATGCGGGTTTTCATCGACCTGACCTACCATGAAACTAAGATGACCCAGATCATCCGGGGGAAAGAACCAATGAATGAATACCGGGCAATGGTACTAGAGAGAGAACATCGGAATGTAATCTCCCTAAAGTCCCTGGCAGACCTTATCGTTAACAAAAACTATGAGGTTGAGCTCGTTAACGGACAATTCACCAAATAATACTTCTTATTTAAATCAATTCTAATCAATCTGAGGCATCGGGTCGTATGAAATCGCTGTATGCCCTGCCAGATGCGCTTTTTGCAATAGATAAACCACTCTTCTGTTTTTGTACTCCTGCGCTTAACTGCACTATTTTCAATAATTCTTATAAATTCGAATGCTTGAACTAAACCTAATTTACTCATGAGAAGATCATTTTCAGTTGCCTTTGCAACGTTTTTACTGACCAGTACAATGTTTGCAGGAGGCATCCTGCACAATACAAACCAGAGTGCTATGTATACCAGGATGGGCTGTCGCGATGCTACCCTAGGTATCGATGCAGTGTATTACAATCCTGCTGGTCTGACGAAGCTGGAAGATGGATTTCACTTCTCTATCAATAACCAGATAGTTGGTCAGACCCGGACCATTACCAGTAATTACCAGTATTTGAATGACCCGAAATATATCGGGGATGTATCAGCTCCTTTTTTCCCGGGAATATATGCTGTATATAAAACAGGGAACTGGGCCTTCTCGGCTGGTTTTAATCCCATCGGTGGTGGTGGTAGTGCTACCTATAGCAGGGGACTCCCCTCATTCGAAATGCCTATTTCTGACCTGCCGCCTGCTCTATCAAGCCAGGGCCAGAATGTCACTGCTTACCGGATGAATACCTTTTTTGAAGGCCAATCCGTCTTTTTTGGCTACCAGGCCAATATATCATATGCCATCAACGATATGATCTCTGTGGCAATTGGCGGACGTTATGTCACAGCAAAGGAGACCTATACCGGTTACATTAAGGATATTGAACTGGAGGTAGACGGGACCTGGATCCCTGCTCCTACAGTTTTTTCAAATTTATCCGCGACACTTACCCAGTATGCAACCGGTATGGATGGCTTTGCTGCTTCCTTACAACCTGCCATTGATGGAGGCCAGGGTGATGCAAATTTAACGAGTCCCTTGCTCATTGGGACCCTTACGGCACTCGGGCTTTACCAGGACGGAATGACAAATGCACAAGCACAGGCCACCTTTAACGGAGCTTCTGCCAGCTTTACACAACAATCTGCCGAAACAGCAGTGAAAGGCCAGTTGATGAATGACCAAGAAGTTGATGCAGAAAAAACCGGGTCAGGTTTCACTCCCATCATCAGTGTGAATATCCAGCCCATCGATATGCTGAATATTGCTGTAAAATACGAACACACAACCAAGCTGGAACTGACCAATAAAACCACCAGTGATGTTATTACTGGTATTGATCCTGGTACTGGGACTCCCATCACTATGTTCCCGGATGGGGCAACATCCCGCCTGGATCTGCCTGCCATGCTTTCCATAGGAGCAACCCTGAATCCCATTGAGCCACTGCTCATATCTACCGGGTTTCACTATTTCTTTGACAAGGGAGCCGACTGGGGTGGTCGTGAAGAGCTTCTCTCGTCCAATTCCTTGGAATTGGGTATCGGTGCTGAATACTATTTGTCTGAGAAATTCCTGCTCAGTGCAGGCTGGATCATGACCAGCATTGGTGTTACGGATGAGTATCAGACAGACATTAGCCACTCCTTGTCAACTAAGAACGGATGGAGTTTTGGATT
This sequence comes from uncultured Bacteroides sp., assembly GCA_964642325.1. Taxonomy (GTDB): domain Bacteria; phylum Bacteroidota; class Bacteroidia; order Bacteroidales; family SM23-62; genus SM23-62. Next base: position 3,693 of record CAZXOJ010000292.1, read on the forward strand.
GGGCTGGGATATCCTTCCAATTATGCAACTCAACCTGGGAGCGCAGTATGTTAAATATGACCAGGATGACAGAAACTTTTCCCATGACTTCGCGGCATCAGGTCTGATGGTTCCCGTCATGGAATCTTATGAAAGATCAAATTGGATCGTTGGAATCGGACTGAATTTCAGTTTTGCTTCGGGAAGTTAGAATACTGGAACAATAATTGTTTCAAGAACCGCAGCATGCATCATGTTGCGGTTTTTTTGAAGAAAGATGAATATGAGAACTGTTTTATACATACTATTGTTGATGGTGGTATTTCAGCTCCGGCTCGTGGCCCAGGTCTTTGAAAAACCCAGTTTTTCCCTCAGCAGCCATCCTACCCTCGAAATAATGAGCATTGAGAAATGGGAAGACCAGACGGTGGTCAATATCAGGGTGAAAAATCAACGGATATCAGGCAGTTTTTGTTTTGATAAGGAAACATTCCTTCTCAATTCACTTGGCACCGAAGAATGGAAACTGACGGCTATGGACGGTATCCCTGCCTGTCCGGACCAGCATAGTTTCAAATCCATCGGCGAAATACTTGATTTCAGCCTTGTCTTTCAGGCCGTACCGGATGAGGTAAAATACATAGACCTGAGGGAGGGATGTGAGGATGACTGCGTATTGGTTAAGTATATCCTGCTTGATGAGGAATTGAACAATTGGATCAATGAGGGTTTCAACCTCTACGAGATCGGTAAGCTGTCTGCCTCACTGCAGGTATTTGAAGACATCATGGAGGCCGGGTATGATAATTATTCACCCGTTTTCGGGACCCTCTACCTGTATATGATGTCCATTCATTATGAACTGGGCCAATCCAAAGAGATCAGAAGGATCTTCAATGAATTGAAGGAATCATCCATCATTGGCAGGGATGAATTTATCGAAACGGCCAGGGATACGGGCCTGGTCAGGTAGGAATTAAAAAAGGAAATTCAGGTTGATATACAGGGCACCATTTTGGCCGTCCTGTTCATTCAGAGGGAAGCCATAATCCACCGTAATGATGAAATTCTGGTTCATGGCAAAGTGGAATCCTCCCCCTGTACCCAGGTGAAGGCTTTCCTTCCGGTCAGGGAATAGATACATCCACTCCTGGGGGACCGCAGAAATGTCAATATCATAATCATCTGTTACCATTCCTCCGTCCAGGAATCCAGCCAGTGCCAGGTAAACATTCTGTTTCAGGAACTGGAAATGGATAAACTTCCAGCGTAGTTCAAGATTGCCATAGAAGAAATCATCTCCCACCACCCGGTTCCGCATGACACCCCGGATATTCTTTGCCCCGCCCAATCCGTTTTTTGTGTCCCACGGGGGACTGTTAAACACGAATGGGAGCATATAAAAAGGCATGGTACCACCCAGTTTGGCCTGGTAGCTTAGCCGATAGGCAAAGTTCAGGTCACGGGGTATGAGGGTGAAATACTGGCGATGTGTAATAGACAACCGTGTATACCCGTAATCCGTATTGCTCAGTCCCTTGGGTGCAAAAAGTAACATGGCCTCTGTCCATATACCATTCATAGGATTGGGCTCATTGTCCCGCGTATCATAAATCGCCCCGGCCTTAATCAGGGTCTGCTGTCCACCTTCAGCCTGATCCTGGGGTATGATATTCCATTCCTTGGTATAATATTCATATAGGGTGGTTACATCCGGCATACCCAGTTTTTCTTTATCAACCGAAGCCACCTTATTATTATAGTATTCCAGTCCCGCAAACCAGTTCAGCCTGTCCCTGATGATATCCCCGACAAAATCAGCACGGAGCCTCAGCATCTTCCTGTCTAAACGATAGAAGCCTGTAGACAAATACCCGTCATCATCCTTATTCATCAAAGGGTAATCGAAAAAAGCCTTATACCCGTTAAATCCGTAAAAATCAAGGGTCTGTTCAGTAAGATAACTGGCTTCAAGGGTGGTCCTTACATTGGGGATGAGCTTGTCCGTATCCCAGATCAACTGGTTGATCCCACTGCCCTTGGTAGTACGTGACCATTCCAGGTAAAGTGAATGGTCATACACGGGGTATCGGGTGCCATCCCCAAT
>CAZXOJ010000293.1:0-5773 GCA_964642325.1 uncultured Bacteroides sp.
TGGGGGCTGTGGATGATTTTACCCGCAACATACTCTGCAATACTGAGTTGATTGCTGTGAACCAGGATCCACTGGGCAAATGCGCCGAACCCATCAGGTTGACACCAGATACCTGGATCCTGAAGAAAACAATGTCAGATGGTTCTGTCATAGTGGGCTTCTTTAATCTCAAGCAGGATGAAGATACAGAGATCAGTGTATTCTGGAGGGAGATGGAGATGTGCTGCGGCCAAATGGCGCGGGACCTGTGGAGGCAGAAGGATATTGGTGTCTTTGCCGATGAAATGACCGTGAAAGTGGGACCGCGGGGATGTGCGGTTATTAAACTGACTCAGTTGAAATAAAAGATAAATATGAAAAGCATAACAGTATTCGGACTTACCGCGGCAATAGGACTTTCCCTCTGTTTTACAGGTTGCCTGGGACCGGAAGACACATCAGAAGAATTAAATATGCTTATCCTCTCAGGAAGGAACAACCATGACTGGGAACAAACGACAGCTGTGTTGGACAGCACATTCAGTGTAAACGGATTGTTTTCAGTGGATGTTACAACAAAACCGGACACATTGAAATATGAAGATCTAAAAAAATATGATGTCCTGTTAAATAACTGGAATTCATGGCCCGAAAATGATTTGAGATGGCCTACGGCTGCAGAACAGGGATTGCTGAGGTTTGTAGAAGAGGGCGGGGGACTGGTATTCTTCCATTCTTCTACCTCAGCCTTGTACACCTGGACTGAGTTTAAACAGATCTCGACGGCAGCATGGATCCTGGACAGTACATGGCATGGACCTCCAAGCCAGGTGAAAGTATCTGTACAGAACCAGGAACATCCTATCACCAATGGTCTTACTGACTTTTATATCCAGGATGAACTCTGGATCAATGCCGAAATGAACCAGTCGTTCAAGGTTCTGGGCTCTGCTATAAATACTGATGAAGAATCCGGTGAACAACCGGCTATCTTTGTCGGGAGTTACGGAAAAGGCCGGATTTTTCATACGATTCTGGGTCACGATGGAACGGCCGTGAGGAATGAAGGATTTCAATCCCTAATACTTCGGGCTGCTGAATGGGCTTCTACCGGTCAGGTGAGTATTTCTGAATCAGAGTAGTAGTGAAGCTTCATTTATAGTGTCGTGCGATTGCTCTTTTCTTTTGCAGCCAACTTAAGTTGGCTAACTCATCTTTCCTTGAGAGGAACTACATGACAGATGAAGTTATGCTGGCTATCAAACAATTTGTTACTTATGCAAGAGGATTTTTATTAAATTGAAATTTTAATTGAATTCCAAATAATGGACAAGCAAAAATATATTCTGGCACTTGACCAGGGAACAACCAGTTCAAGGAGCATTGTTTACAACCACGAGGGATTAATAGTAAGTACCGCCCAAAAGGAGTTCACTCAGCTTTTTCCAAATCCGGGTTGGGTTGAACATGACCCTGAGGAGATTTGGACCAGCCAATTTGAAACAGCCGGTAAAGTACTGTCTGATGGGAGGATAGAAGCGGAAAGCATCGCGGCCATTGGCATTACCAACCAGCGTGAGACTACCCTGGCCTGGGACAGGCAAACCGGGGAGCCTGTCTGCAATGCCATAGTCTGGCAGGACAGGCGGACTTCCAAGTTTTGTGATGAGCTGAAAGAGAGGGGATTGGCAGAAACCATCAGGGATAAAACAGGATTGGTGATCGATGCCTATTTTTCCGCCACGAAACTGAGCTGGATCCTTGAAAACGTTCCAGGTGCAAGAGAGAAGGCAGAATCGGGCAATCTGGCATTTGGAACTGTCGATACATGGTTGATATGGAAACTGACAGGAGGGGAAGTCCATGTCACGGATGTCACCAATGCAAGCAGGACAATGCTCTTCAATATTAATTCACTTTCATGGGATAAAGAGCTGTTAGATATCTTCAATATACCTGAGGCTGTCCTTCCTGATGCCAAATCATCCTCTGAGATCTATGGTCACACTGGTGGGGGACTTTTCCCGGTGCCAATACCCATTGCAGGTATAGCGGGTGACCAGCAGGCAGCTACATTCGGACAGATGTGCCTTGGGGAGGGTTCAGTGAAGAATACCTATGGTACCGGTTGTTTTATTCTATGCAATACAGGCAATAAACCCGTAAAATCAAAGAATAACCTGGTTACTACCATTGCATGGCAGATCAATGAGGAGATCACCTATGCCCTGGAAGGAAGCATTTTTTCCGGGGGATCAGTCGTCCAATGGCTCAGGGATGGATTGAAGATCATTAAGGATTCGGCGGAGGTTGAAGCCCTGGCCAAAACGGTTGAAGATAATGGAGGTGTATATTTTGTGCCAGCTTTCACAGGACTGGGAGCACCTCACTGGGATCAATACGCCCGCGGAATAATAGCCGGGCTTACCCGGGGTGTAAATGCCGGCCACATTGCCAGGGCTGCCCTGGAGAGTATTGCATTCCAGGTTAATGATGTGATTAAGGCCATGAAGGATGATGCTGGGATTGAGATCAGCGAGTTAAAAGTTGATGGTGGTGCTGCCATCAATGACCTGCTGATGCAATTCCAGGCAGACCTGATAGGGATACCGGTGATCAGGCCGGAATCCATTGAAACAACTGCGCTGGGTGCCGCTTATCTTGCGGGACTGGCAGTTAATTTCTGGGAAAGTGTCGATGAAATAAAGGGACAGTGGGCCATTGATCGTAAGTTTGAGAAAAAGATTGATGATCAGGCAAAAGATGAACTGATCTCGGGCTGGGAGAAGGCGGTTTTCCGGGCCAAAGATTGGGAGGATTAACATTTAAACAATCATAGATAATGAATGAATACATCGCTGAAGCATTGGGCACTATGCTCCTTATTCTATTGGGGAATGGAGTTGTTGCCAACGTGGTTCTTAAAGATACCAAGGGAAATAACGGTGGATGGATAGTCATTTCACTTGGATGGGGACTGGCAGTCTTTGTTGGGGTGAGTGTTGCGGGACCGGTCTCAGGGGCTCATATCAATCCGGCCGTGACATTTGGACTGGCATTGGCCGGTATGTTTCCATGGGCGAAGGTGGCCATGTTCATCCTCTTCCAGATGCTGGGAGCATCAATTGGCGCCTTCCTGGTATGGCTTTTCTATCGCCATCATTTTAACAGGACAGAGGATGGGGAGACAAAACTTGCCTGTTTTGCAACGGGACCGGCCATTCGAAAAACGACCAGCAATTTTATCAGCGAGGTGATCGGAACCTTCGTTCTCATATTTGTCATACTTTACATAGCAGAACCTTCTATGAATATCCCAGGTGTTGAGAATTCCCAGATTGGACTGGGCACCCTGGGTGCACTTCCAGTAGCCCTGCTGGTAACTGCTATTGGACTTTCCCTGGGGGGGACAACCGGATATGCTATCAATCCAGCGAGGGACCTGGCCCCGAGAATAATGCATTCTCTTCTGCCCATGAATTACAAGGGGACGAGTGACTGGCGCTATTCATGGATCCCGATTTTCGGTCCCCTGGCAGGCGCTGCCATTGCAGCAGCTTTATACCTTTTACACCAGGTGTTTTTTTAAAATTTACCATAAAATTCAAAATGTACCATTATGAAACGAAGTTTACTCAAAATCTTCACCCTGACATGTAGTTGTTTAATCCTTTTCTCCTGTTCTCCTGCCGTGGAAAAGCCAAACATCATCGTGATCATGGCAGATGACCTTGGCTATGGGGATGTCAGTTCCTATGGTGCGACAGCGGTTTATACGCCTAATATTGATAAGCTTGCCAGCGGGGGACTCAAATTCACGGGTGGATATTGTACGGCGGCGACCTGTACACCAACCCGTTTTTCCTTTCTAACCGGGATGTATGCATTCCGCCAGGAAGGTACAGGGATTGCACCGCCGGAGTCACCATCTCTCATCAAGCCGGGTACCCCAACGCTGCCTGGGATGCTGAGAGAGGCAGGATACAAGACAGCCGTTATTGGGAAATGGCACCTGGGACTGGGTGACCCAAAGCCCCAGTGGAATGATGAGATCAATCCGGGTCCCTTGGAGATCGGTTTTGATTACTGCTACCTGCTTCCTACTACCAATGACCGTGTACCATCCGTTTATGTGGAGAACCACCGGGTAGCCAACCTGGACCCTGCTGATCCTTTGATCGTAGGCGAAGGAGCGGTAAGTGACACAAACGGTAAAACCTTCCGGCACCTGCTTAAGATGGACTGGTCACATGGACATAACCAGACCATTCATAACGGGATCAGCCGCATCGGATGGTTCAAGGGCGGGCATGCTGCCAGGTGGAGGGATGAGGACTTGGGGGACCAGTTTGTAAGAAAATCAGTGGAATGGATAACAGAGAATCAGGATGCACCATTTTTCCTGTTTTTCTCATCCCAGGACATCCATGTTCCCAGGATGCCCAATGAGCGGTTCCATGGTGCAACAGATATGGGATTCAGGGGAGATGCCATTGTAGAGTTAGATTACAAGGTAGGAGCGATCATTGATGTCATCGAGGAACTGGGTCTCTCTGAAAATACGCTTATAGTCTTCTGCAGCGACAATGGTCCGGTGCTGGATGACGGTTACAAGGACGGGGCCATTGAGATGCTCGGAGATCATAAACCTGCCGGACCTTACAGGGGAGGGAAATACAGTCCGTATGAAGGAGGGACCCGGACACCCTATATCACCTACTGGCCTGGGAATATTACACCGGGTACCTCAGATGCCATGGTGTCAACCGTTGACCTGGCGGTAAGCCTGAACAAACTTGCCGGGAATAATGTCCCGGCTGGGACCTTTCCGGATAGCTATAATGTAATTGATGCACTGCTCGGGCAAAAAGGTGCTCAGGGGCGTACTTTCATATTTGAAGAAGCCGTAAGAAGTTTCGGGCTCAGGAAGGGGGACTGGAAACTGGTCGACCACCAGACAGAAGACCAGGTTCAGCGGCTGACATATTTCAAACCAGCGGGGCACAGGTATGAGCTTTACAATCTATCAGATGATCCGGCGGAAGAAACCAATATTATCAGCGAGCATCCGGATGTGGCAGGGGAGATGATGGATCAGTATGAAAAGATCAAGAAAGGGGAAATCAGCCGGCCAGATTAATTTATACCACCAAAAATAATGATCAGAAGAGATTTTCTAATTAAGTCGGGTATCCTCACAACAGGAGCCCTTTTTGCCGGAAATAGCTCCCTGACCTCATGTACAGGATCAGGTAAGTACAGGGAACTGGCCAAGCATAAAATTGACAAAGTCGAGTTCGGCCATATCAACTGGAGCTGGCCGAGATTCGTAGGAATGAATGGACGTATAGGAAGGCATGGGCAGCATCACAAGGTAAATGTCGTTCAGCTAAAAACGGACCAGGGAGCATCTGGATGGGGTGTTGCAGCTTATAGAAGGGAGGATGATACGGACGCACTTGCATCCCTGGTCAGCGGTAAAACGGTGGATCAGATCTTCAACCCGGATATAGGTATCCTGGCAGATAATTACCGTCCTTTTGATTTTGCCCTGCATGACCTGGCTGGAATAATCATGGATATGCCGGTTTATAAAATGTTGGGATCAAAGGGACCCAAGACGACCCCCGTTTACAGCGGTATGATCTATTTTGACGAGTTGGAGCCGGAAGAGAATCCTGGGGGAATGGACAATCTTCTTAAGAATTGTCACTGGGATTATGATTACGGCTATCGCCAGCTGAAGGCTAAGATCGGTAGGAGCGGACGTTGGTATCCTCATGATGAGGGATTG
>CAZXOJ010000294.1:0-5744 GCA_964642325.1 uncultured Bacteroides sp.
TTCGGCCTTGGTGAAATGTCATTCTCCCCCAAGATTCTCGAATACATTGCCAAACTGGCTCCCAGGGATAAAGCAGCCCTTTATATGGGCACCTATTTCCTCCCTATTGCCTTTGGAAATTTTTTTGCCGGGCTTATCTCGGGAAAGCTCTATGAAATCACAGCAGATAAAGTCGTCTTACTGGAGAAAGAAGTAGCAAGATGGGGTCTGCAGATGCCGGAGGTCTCCGCCACCTTCAGCCAGCAGGATTATATGGCAAGAGCCGCCGAATTAATGGGTATGGATGTACCGGAACTGACACAATACCTGTGGTTAAATTACAATCCTCCCCTATTTGGCGTGATCCTTATGAGTCTGGGCATTTTGACCTGCCTGGCCCTGATCATCTACGATAAGATCATATTCAGATACAATTAAACACTACCAGCAATGTTTACCAATTATATTAAGGTCACCCTGAGAAACCTGGCCAGGAACCTTCTATTTGTAATCATCAACATCATCGCCCTCGGACTTGCCCTGTCTATTGCCATTGTAGCTTACCTGAATCATAAATATGACTCGGACTGGGATAAATCCCATGTCATGGCTGAAGAGATCTACAAGGTCAATTTCACCCATGAGATCCAGGGCCGGCAACAATCATATGGTGCCACCCCAATCCCTGTCGGGAATTTCATCGGAGAGAATATCAGTGGTGTTGAAGCGGTTATCAGGTTTCATGGGACTTCCTCACCCCTTAAATTGGGACTGAATAACTTTTCCCGGAACATAGGATATGCTGACCCTGGTTTCATGGATCTGTTCACCTTTCCCATTGTCAAAGGTTCTGCAGAAGCCTTCAAAGACAGGCAAAATATCCTGATCGATGAGACCATAGCATCTGCCTATTTCGGTGAGGAGGATCCTGTCGGAAAGATCATGTCCATATTCAATGAAAATGGGGAAGAGTTTACCTATACCGTAGGGGCTGTTTTCGAAGACCTTCCACTGAATACCAGTTTCCAGTTCCGGGTGTTGACCCAGTTTGACAATTACCTGGATATGTGGAATGTTGACGAATCCCGATGGCGAACCTGGATCGCAGCCACATTCCTGCATATCCCCAATGCTGAGCAGGCTGAGACAGTTGAGGAATTACTGGAAGGCATGGTCCCTGCCCATAACCAGGCCAGGGAAGATTTCCAGATTTCCGGCTTCAGCCTTCAGCCTTTCCTGGATGTTGCACATGATAGCTGGGATATGAGGAATGACTGGTGGGTCCGGAACAGTTTTCATCCTGCCGCAGTAACAGCCCCGCCTATTATGGCCCTGTTGATCCTGCTGATCGCCTGTTTCAATTTTACCAATACTTCTATTGCTTTTTCGAGCAAGAGGCTCAAGGAGATCGGGGTCAGGAAGGTTGCCGGGGGACATAGGAAACAGATCATCGCACAGTTCATGGGTGAAAACTTCCTGTTGACCTTACTGGGACTTCTGCTGGCATTATTTTTAGGCCGGTTACTGACATCCACCTATTCTGCGATGTGGGAGTATATGGACATGGAATTCAGTCTTACGGAAAATCCTGCCCTGGTCCTCTTCCTTATCTTACTGCTATTGTTTACAACATTTTTGGCTGGGGCTTATCCTTCTTTTTATATAAGCAAGTTTAATCCGGTCAATATTTTCCAGGACAAATTAAAGATCGGGGGCAAAAACGTACTGACAGTCATATTGTTGACCTTCCAGATATCCATTTCGGTCATGGCCATTATATCGGGGATCATTTACTGGCAGAATGCCGAATACCAGGATAATGTTTATATGGGTTACGATAAGGATAACATAATAGGCATGCGTGTAAACAATGAGGAAAGTTTCATTGCCCTTAGGGATGTGGTGAAAACAAATCCCATGATCCTTTCCGTAGGTGAGTCGGATGAACATATTGGTTGGGGAAATTACAGCCAGTCCATAGAATACAAAGATATCAAAGAAGATGTTTCCGTGCTGGATATCGGGCATGGCTATTTTGAGACCATGGGACTCCAACTCATTGATGGCAGAATATTTACACGTGAATTTGAACAGACCGATAAGGATAATTCTATCATTGTAAATGAAAAGTTTGTAAAAGACTTCGGGATGGAAGAGCCAATCGGCAAAAGGATTGTTATGGCAGATACTGTCCAGTTATACATCATAGGAGTCATGGCAGATTATTTCCCCTATGGAACATGGAATGAGATCAGGCCGACTGTTTTTCATTTTGTCCGTGAAAACCGTCACCTTTTCCTAACTGTAAAATCTGAAACAGAAAACCTGAAGGCTGTTAATGAGTACCTCGAAGAGGAATGGAAGAAAGTTATACCGGATTTTCCCTACAGCGGGTTCTTCCAGGATTCATTGATGGATGAGGCAAGACAAATAAACAAGAATATCAAAGATATGTATATTTTCCTTGGCTTTATTGCCCTGATTTTATCAGCTATCGGTCTGTATACACTGGTCTCCCTTAGCATTATCCGCCGGACCAAAGAGATTGGTGTCCGTAAAGTAATGGGGGCAACTGTCTCCCAGGTCGTATTAAAAATCAGCAAACCATATGCAATAATTATCGTCATTGCCTCAGTGATAGGAGTAGTATCCGGTTGGAAATCGAGTGTGGTAATGATGGCAAGCATCTGGGAGATCTATACTGACCTTACCTTCTATACATTCCTTATCCCGGTAGCACTTATACTGCTCGTTGCCATCGTCAGCATAGGTTGGAAGGTATACTCCGCAGCCTCCAGAAATCCAACAGAATCCCTGAGATACGAGTGAGAAGGTGAATGTATAAATGGGTACAAAAAAACCCGTCCCACTATTGCGGGACGGGCGTTTCACTAATTAAGAGTTTATAATATTGCGGTTTATAAACTGACTTCCTTATTTTCTTTTACGGTTAGGAACATCGCTTCAAGTTCATTCTCCATGGTAAAAGAGACCAGGTCCTTATCTTGAACCGGATCCTCACTCCTCGCATGTGTAACCACGGTAGAGAGGAACCCAAATGCTGCAACCAGTACAACATATGTCAGCGGCTCGGTCCATTTTTTTATACTTTTTCCAGCTATCATTTCCGATTTATTAGGTTTCATCGATACCAAATAAATATCAATTGATGTGCCACAAATCACAAAATTCAGTTATTCAGGATTTTACGGCTGAATTGAGAAAATTGAAAGACTGGAAAACCGTATGAATCCGGACAGAAAGTGTTCGAAATCGGATAATTTTCAGATATAAATATCTTTTTATTCTTATTCCTGAGGAATAAGGTATACTTTCCGGAACTCTATTGGTGTGCCTTCAGACTGAAGGCCTATGGGTCCGGAACTCAGGGTCGATTTTGAAGCATTGTTCATCAGTACCCCATTTACGATAATCTCAATATTATCACCGCTACATGTGATATCGTAAGTATTCCATTCGCCTGCGGGATTTTCACTGCTTTCCTCAAATTTTGGAGAAACCTTAAACCTTCCTTCTTCAGGGCTTATGAAGTAGGTAGAATCGCCAACCGATACACCGGCACCATGACCAATCATTACAATATCTCCGGCACTCCCACTTTTCAATTGGGATTCAATACATAATGGCCATTCTACCAGGTTGGTTTCCTGAACATGTAGTAGCACACCACTGTTACTAGGCACAGTGGACCATCTCCATTCCACATGCAATTTATAATTGCTGTATGAATCCTTGGTGAGAATATAACCATTGGGTACACCTAAAACCTTGATGATACCATCCTCAACCATAAACACCTCATCCACATTCGCATCCTCAAAAACCACCTTTTCCCAATTACTCAGGTCGTTCCCATTAAACAATAGTACTTTATTTTCCTTGGTACATGTCGATAGAAGGAGCCCGGAAATTACTATTCCGATTAGCAGGAGTTTGTTTTTCATTGACTTAATTTTTAGGATTAGCCCTTAAATGTACCTTTAGATTTTAAAATAATGAAATTAAATAGGCTGATTTTGGGTCAAACCCTGTAAATCGCCCGTCAAATTCATTAAATTGTAACAAATCAAACTCACCTATGGCAAACAATAAAAGATCATTATCCCGTAAGGATTTTATAAAAAGATCGTCCCTCGGCATCCTGGGTGCTGGAATGCTCGCCGGAGGTCCTGCTACCCTGTTCACCGGATCGCATAAAACAGCACTCAGATTGATTGAATCCGAATTGGGAAAAACCGGAATCAAACTAACCAGACTGGGTGTAGGAGCACCCCGGATCCAGGAGGCCTCTGTACTGAAATATGCACTGGACCAGGGTATTCGTTTCATTGATACAGGCCGGTTCTATGCAAAAGGAAAAAATGAAACAATGATCGGTGAGGTTATTAAGGGAAAGCGCAAGGAATTTGCCATTCAATCAAAAGTAAGGATCAAGCCAGATATTACCACCGAAAAATTACCCTCGGAATCTACTTCCAGCTTCATCAATAATATTTTCTTCAAGTCCCTCGAAGAAAGCCTGAAGGCATTACAGACTGATTATATTGATATTTTGTTGTTCCATGACGGGAGTACTTCCGAATGGCTCTACCATGAGGCTGTTATGGAATCGTTCTCCAGGGCAAAAGAAGAGGGGAAGATCCTTGCCTGCGGGTTTTCTGCCCATACCAACCAGGTGGAACTGGCACGGAATCACAATAAAAATCCTTTCTACGATGTAATGATGATGGCTTTTAATCCCCATGGAGGATACAATAAACCAGGAGTCAGGGATTATTCATGGGACCAACAGGCACTGATTACAGAATTAACAAGAGCTGCTGATGCCGGTACAGGGATCATTGCCATGAAAACCTGCCTGGGTGGACCCTATTCACCAGATGAAATGACTGAAGCTTCTTTTCCCCTCGCTGTTAAATGGATCCTGGATCAGCCCTATGTACATGGAACCGCTGTAGCCATGGCCAACTTTAAGCAACTTGACGATCACCTGTCAATGATGAGGCAGTAGCCTGGCCCGGCCAGCCCAAAAGGTATACCGGGCCTATATTCCATTTTAATAATGCAATAGTTTATCCCGGAAAAGTAATTTCTTCTTGTCCCAGGTGCGGATCTCTAAAATATACATTCCCTGTTCAACATCATCAAGCGTCCTGGTAAATTGTTGCTGCCATGGTTCTATAACATCGGTGATTACCATTTTACCGGCTAGGTCGTAGAGGGTAAATCGCATTTTTTCCCTGGGTGATTCCTCGAATAAGACATTAACCAAGTCCCTAGCCGGGTTTGGAAATACCAATACCTGCGATGGAGACTCTAATCCATCAAAGATGGATACAGTGTATTGCGGATCTGTTGCAGCCTGGAGGATCTCCCTTGTTTCATCATCCTGCATGAAAACCACAATGGTAATACTATCTCTGATCATTGGGAAAAATGATGATTCATAGGTAAGGTTAGCATATTCGGTTTCATCCTTACTCCAGGATTTACTGCCTAAATAAGTTCCTCCTGCATCAGGGAGCATTTTGCGTGCCACATGCCGGAACACGGTAATTCCGTTTGTTCCCTCATATCGCGGATCTTCTACCCTTTTCTGAAGCACAATGGCATAAAGTGTACGTTCTTTACGATCCAGGTCCCTGAGTGCTTTCATCTCTATCGAAAACTCCAGTGTAGGAGTAAACTGAGTGGCGGTAATCGTCAAATCGAAATCAGGATCCATCATGGATCTCAGCCTGATA
>CAZXOJ010000295.1:0-5735 GCA_964642325.1 uncultured Bacteroides sp.
CTTTCCCATGAGGGATACTGGTACCATACGATATGTCTACTGCCTTTCAGGTCCTCATTTACGGCTACGATATCATTCAGGCTATCCCCGTCAATGTCCGCTATCTCCCGGTGACCAGCAGCATTATTGTCGATGACGGTGTTTTCGAATGCTATCTCCTGTGCATTCAGGTTGGCAGCACAGAATAGCATGGTTAAGAGAATTGTATTTTTCACTTAGGCTGGTTTAAGGGTTCAAGCACTTTTGTGTAAATATAAACAGAAGAATTAATATCAGCAGCCCGGGGAGAGCCTGGATTGTCAAAACAGTTTACTTGTCATTTATCAATTTTTTACCTGTCATTTATCAGGAAAGAGATTGTATATTTAAGAAACAAAATTAAACCATGAAAATAAAAACTTCCAAAATGCAGATACTACCGGTACTATGCTTCATCCTGGTAAGCCTGTCCTGCTGCGCACAACCTGGCCCAAGACCAGTGGATTATGTAGATCCCCTCATAGACAGCCATAAGTCCAGGTGGATCTATTTTTCCTCTGCCTGCCGGCCTTTCGGAATGGTAAATCTGAGTCCCGACACATGGGTCAAAGGTACATGGAACTCGGGATATATGTATGATTCTCTTCATGTTCGCTGTTTCAGTCATATCCATGCCTGGCAGATGGCTGGTATCCCTGTTATGCCTACCAGCGGACAGTTCAGGGGGCACCTGGGCATGGAAGCCAACAAATCAAGCTTTTCTCATGAAAATGAGACTGTCACTCCCGGCTATCACCAAGTCTATCTTGAGGATTACGATATCAATGCAGAATTAACATCCTCTCTCCGTGTGGGTTTCCATCGCTATACATTTCCCAAAGGAGAAGATAACTACATCCTCTTCGATGTGGGAGCATTCCTGGCCCATGGTCCTACTAAAACCGCCAAAATATTCCAGGTGAATGATAAAGAAATCGCAGGCTATTCCTTAATAGGCAGAACGCGTCGCAGGCCCAAGGATACTTATGTCTACTTTGTAGCCCGGTTCGACAGGCCTGTTGAAAGATTCGCAGGGTGGAAGAACGGGGAGATCCTGGAGGGAGACAGTATTCAGGGGGAGAATATCGGCGGCTATGTACAGTTCAACACAGAAGCTGATGACCCCGTGTTGGTCAAGGTGGGCATCTCATATACCGGCATAGACCAGGCCCGAATGAACCTGGAGTCCGAGATACCCCATTGGGATTTTGACCGGGTCAGGGAGGAATCTGTTGATGAATGGAATGAATGGCTATCCAGGATTGAGGTGGATGGAGGCACTGAGAAACAGCGCGTTAAATTCTACACGGACCTCTGGCATGCCCTTCTGGGTAGAAGGATTGTAAGTGATGTGGACGGCTCATACTGTGACATGACCGGAGATAGACCTGTCGTACGAAAGGTAAAGCTGGATGAAAACGGCCAACCCCTGTTTTCTCACCATAATTCTGATGGTTTCTGGGGTAGCCAATGGTCACTCAATATTCTCTGGCCGATGGCTTATCCCGCGGTAATGGATGCTTTCTGCAACAGTTTTGTGGAGATTTATAATCACGGTGGACTTATACCCAGGGGGCCATCCGGTGGGAATTATACGTTTGTCATGATAGGGGACCAGGCCGCTCCCTTATTCGCTGCAGCCTGGAATAAAGGCATACAGAATTTTGATATCGAGAAGGCCTATGAGGGCTTATTAAAGAACACTGAGGTCGGGGGCATCCGGGACAGGGCTGGATACGAACACTGGGAACCAGCGACCGGAGGAGGGATGAAATATTACACTGAACGCGGGTATATACCACAAAATGTACAGGGACGCGGTTTTCATATGGAAGGTGCTGCCCAGACCATGGAATATGCCTACCAGGACTGGTGTGTAGCACAAATGGCACTATCCCTCGGCAAGACCAGGGATCATGAACGCTTGATGAAACGATCCCTGAACTACCGCAATCTATGGGATGATTCGGTAAAGCTCATCCGGCCCAGGAAAATGGACGGAAGCTGGCTGGAAGACTTTGCGCCAATCGGGGATGGGTTCAATATGCCTGGTTTTGTGGAAAGCAATGCTGCTATTTATACCAATTTTGTTCCACATGATATGCCCGGGCTCATGGAGCTTTTCGGGGGACAGGAAGCTTACAGGGATTTTCTGAGTAAAAGTTTTGAGAAAGCCTCCGCCAATAATTTTATTGCAGCTCATGCCTCGCACAGCAGTTCCTGGGTTGATTATGAGAACCAGCCAGGAACACAGATGGCCCACCTTTTCAATTATGCAGGAGCTCCCTGGCTGAGCCAGAAATGGGTAAGGGAGGTCAAAGAAAGAACATTTGGAGAGACCACTCCATATGGGGGATATAACGGGGATGAGGACCAGGGGCAGATGGGCGCCCTGGGCGTCCTGATGGCCATTGGCCTGTTTTCTGTTGATGGGGGTGCTTCCGTGGAACCCATTTACGAGATTACCTCTCCCATTTTTGACCGCATTACCATCCATCTGGATCCCGCATATTATCCCGGAAAAAAATTCGTGATCACAAGCCGGAATAATTCAGCAGAAAACAAGTATATTCAATCCGCCCGGCTGAACGGAAAGTCACACAATAAGTTCTGGTTCACACATGATGAGCTCATTAGGGGAGGGAAGCTGGAGCTTGAACTGGGACCTGCACCCAACGAGCGTTGGGGAACTGCCGATTAGGTGTATTGTTTTAAATTTTATTCCAGATGGAACGAAGGAACTTTGTAAAGGCTACTGGATTGGTACTGCCAGCACTGGGGATCCTGCCCGTGAGCCTGCTGACATCTAACTGTAATCAGTATGAGGGCCTAGACCCTGAGAAAGCATTTTTCCTGCGGCTTGTGCATTATAATGACAAACGCATCCCGGATATGCTTGACAACCAGAACATGGACGAAGCTTCAACTTTTTTTGGTGCTGTTCCGGATAATCACAAAATATATCATCCCGGCGGAGCTGCAACCTACATTTATCGCCTGCTTTCAGGCTATTTTATAAGGGAATCCGATTTCTACGGAAATACAGAACTGATAGGTCCCTGTATTAAAGCCGCTGAATATCTTGAGAAAGTGCAATATGAAGATGGCACTTTTGACTTGCTGACAACCAATTTCAACTCCCCTCCCGATACCGCTTTTATCATGGAACCGGTTTGCGTGGTGCTGAGTGTCATTGCCAAAACCCAGGATTCCCGGCTTCGGGTACCTGCCCTGCTTGAACTCCAGGAGATATTGAAACACATTACATTGAAGGCTGGGGAATGCCTGGTCACCGGGGGCATTCACACTCCTAACCACAGGTGGGTTGTATGCCGCGCACTTGCCAGGATCCACTCCCTTTATCCGGATGAACGTTATATCCAGCGTATTGACCAATGGCTTGCAGAGGGGATTGATATTGACCCCGATGGCCAGTATACAGAGAAGAGCACGGGAATTTACTCCATTGTAGTTGATGACAGTTTTATCACCATAGCCAGGTTGCTGGATAGACCGGAATTATATGAACCTGTGCGCAAAAACCTGGAGATGAGCTGGTTCTATGTGCATCCTTCGGGCGAGATCGTCACTGGTGCCTCTGGACGGCAGGACCGGGGGACCCGCGTCAATATTACGGATTATTATTTCCTGTACAGGAGCATGGCCATCAGTGACGGCAATACCCTTTTCGGGGCCATCGCTGCCTTCATTGAGCAAATAAATGAACAGCGGAAGAATTTTATTAATCACCGATTGGCCGGGAAGCTCCTTTCCATCCTAGATGAGCCCGAACTCGCGCAGGCCCTTCCTGCGAAGGCCTCCCTGCCTGAGAACTACACCAAAAAGTTTATTCATTCCAATGTGGTAAGGTACAGGAAGGGATTGACCAGTGCGACAGTCTTTTCTGATAACCACAATGTATTCAGCCTGCAGAAAGGGGAGGCCGTACTGGATGCTGTCCGCATATGTGCAGCTTTTTTCGGAAAGGGGCAGTTCAAAAGCGAATCATTGGAATTTGAGGGTGATGATGTTTTCCTGAAAAGTGAGATCAAGGGCAGGTATATGCAGCCGGTTGCAGCCGAAGATACTCCAGGGGACGGGGACTGGCATAAAATGGGGCCTGATATGAGAGAACTGACCCGTTGGAAGCATTATACTACAACGGTAAGAGTTAGCAGGAAGGATGCAGGTTTTTTGCTCAGGATAACAGCGACCGGTACGGAGCGTGTACCCCTTGCCATTGAACTGGGGTTCCGGGAAGGAGGGAAATTGTCGGGCGTTAAACCGGTACCAGGCATTAAAGACGCCTGGTTCCTGGCAGACGGATACGGGGAGTATAAAATGGGAGATCAGCGTATCCGGTTTGGTCCGGGTCAGCATGCGCACGGATGGACCCAGCTGAGGGGAGCCGAGCCTAAGTTACCACTTCAAGGTGTTTACATCACCGGATATAGTCCTTTTGAATATACGCTGGAAATTATTTAAACAATCCATCATGAATAATAAACATATTATGAAAACAGTATACTGCATGGCCTTACCGGTTCTTTTGATGATATTATCCTGTGACAGGCATGGAGACGGGGTATCCGGATTAAAAGGATCCCGTCCCAATATCCTGATCGCCATAAGTGATGATCAGTCTTTCCCTCATTGCGGAGCATATGGTGCGGACTGGTTAAAAACCCCCGCCTTTGATAAGATTGCAGCCGAAGGCATCCTGTTTATGAACTGTATTGCCCCTTCCCCCGGATGTGCACCTTCCAGGTCTTCCTTGCTGCTGGGGCGCTATCCATGGCAAAATGAACAGGCCGGGCAGCATCAGGAGGAATATCCCCTGAAATACGTAACATTTCCTGATGTGTTGGAGAAATCCGGCTATCATATTGGCTTCACAGGAAAGGGATGTGGCCCTTTTAACTGGCAAAAAAGCGGGCGGACCAGGAATCCTGTGGGACCTGCATATAGTAATATTCGCTACCGTGATGATTCCCCTAATGGACCACCAGCTAGTGGAATTAACAGGATTAATTATGCTGAGAACTTCAAGGCATTTTACCAGGAGAAGGATTCCGGCCAGCCTTTCTTTTTCTGGTATGGGGCAACAGAACCACACCGGGTATACGAACAAAACTCCGGGCTTCGCCTTGGCAAACAAATGTCTGATGCTGTAGTTCCCGGTTTTCTCCCGGATGTAGATACCATCCGGGGAGACCTGCTGGACTATGCAGTGGAAATTGAATGGTTTGACCTTCATCTTCAACGTATATTGAAATACCTTGAAGAAAAGGGAGAGCTTGAGAATACCCTGGTCATTGTGACCTCGGATAACGGGATGCCCTTTCCAAGGGCCAAGGCCAATGTTTATGAATACGGGATCCACCTTCCCCTGGCAATGGCCTGGCCTTCAGGCATTGACCCGGGCCGAATCGTAGAAGATCCAGTATCCTTCGTCGACTTTGCACCGACCCTTCTGGAATTGGCAGGCGGAGATTTGGAAAAGGGCATGTTGCCCATATCCGGGAACAGCCTCCTGAACATTCTGGCCTCCTCTAACAAAGGTGTGATCGACACGAGCCGCACAGCAGTTTATTCATCCAGGGAGAGGCATAGTTCTTCGCGATGGGCAAACCTGGGTTACCCGCAGAGGGCCATTCGCACAGCTGATTTCCTCTACATTCTGAACATGAGACCTGAACGCTGGCCAGCAGGAGCAC
>CAZXOJ010000296.1:0-5724 GCA_964642325.1 uncultured Bacteroides sp.
GTTCCGCCGTGCCAGAAAATTCCTGTATCAGCACCGTTTCGCAGCAGCCGGTTCAACCTTCCTGGCCAGCATTATCATTTTCCTGGCGGTATCCGCAATGGATTCATATAAGGCCTCAGCTGTGGATGGTACCGTGCCGGAGGATTTCATAGCAAACCAACCATATGGCGAGGGATTGGGGATATTTCCCGGACGAGTGGTCTGGTCCTGGAACCCTGATGCCACGGATGAGAACTGTACCAATACCAAGGATGATCTGGTCAGGGGAGAAGATGGATATTTCCTTGCTCAGAACTATGACCAGGCTGTCATTGATTCCATGCTTGAAGAGGTGGTATTCGGACTCACTGGTACGTTCAGGGTAAAAAATGCGTGGGACAGCCTTTTCACCGACTTCAACCGCAGGAAGGGAAGGGGAGAAGTCTCCTATACAGGCGGGCAAAAAATATTTGTCAAGATCAACCAGGGAGGGGCAGGCTGGACGACTGAAGACAGTGATCTTTCCTTCAAGAGTGCCGCCTGGGCACAGCAGTATTACGGCATGGCCGAGACTTCCCCGGGCATTGTCATCAGCCTGCTTGATCAACTGGTCAATGAATACGGCATTGCTGAAGAGGACATTTATATCGGTGACCCTATCGCACATATTTATAAATATAATTATGACCAGTTCGTGGCTGCTTTCCCGGATGTAAAATATATTGACAAATCACATTCTGACCTGGGAAGGACACTGATCAGCAAATCAGCAGAACCCAGCATATTCTGGTCTGACAAAGGGACCATCATGCCGGATGCGGTCCGGGATACCCTGTATGCCGAGATGGAGAATGCAGATTACATGATCAACATTGCAGCCCTGAAAGCCCATGCCCGGGCGGGGATCACCCTGACCACCAAAAACCATTTCGGTTCCCATACCCGTGACGGAGCAGCTCACCTGCACCCGGCCCTCATCGCGCCGGAAAACGATGAACCCATTAATACATCATATGGTTTGTACCGTGTATTGACCGATATTATGGGACATGAAAAGCTGGGCGGCAATACCGTTCTGTTCATTGTAGACGGATTGTGGAGTGGCACAGAAGCCATTGAGAAACCGGTGAAGTGGGAGATGTTTCCATTTTCGGGGGACTGGCCAAATTCGATTTTTGCAGCCCAGGACCAGGTGGCACTTGAATCGGTCTGTTTTGATTTCCTGCGCAATGAATTTACCGATCCTGAGGGCCCGGCCAAGGCCAGGCCCTGGATGGGGGCGGTGGATGACCATATGCACCAGGCTGCAGATTCAAGCTTCTGGCCGGAAGGGATTACCTATGACCCTGAAAATGACGGGACAGCCATCAGCAGCCTGGGTGTGCATGAGCACTGGAACAACATGTTGGACAGGCAGTATTCCCGGAACCTGGGATATGATTACGGGATTGAACTGTTTACAAGCCATAAAGACCTCGTTGAATCCACTGTCATGGCCAGGGAAACTGGCAAGACACCGGTGTTTGACGGTGAAGGGGAAGATTCCTGCTGGCAGGAAGCGGAGTGGAATTACATTGACCAGACCTGGATCACCTGGGGGCAGGATATTGATTCATCCGACTATTCCGGCCGCTTCAAGGTAAGCTGGTCTGAAGCCGAGAACCTGCTATATTTCTATGTGGAGATTACGGATGATGCATTTGTGGATGGTTATGTCTTCCCTGAAAGCGGGTATTCGAATTTTGATGTGGTGGAGGTCTTTCTGGATGAGGACCATTCAGGTGGATTGCATGTATTCGATGACAATGCCGAGTGGGGTGCAAACAGCGAAAACGCCTTTTCCTACCATGTTGTACTGGACGCGCCAGAGGATGGGGCAGTTGCAACTGACTTTGTAGCCGCTGATATTGACGGTACGGACTGGAACGATAGAACTACGATGGACTATGCCTCCCACTTCCCTGAACTGGCCATGAAGAAGGCCGGGAATATATACAGTTACGAGTTCTCACTCAGGATTTATGATGATACCTATGATCATTCAGACCCGGAAGCCTCCAGGGTGAGCCTTGTCTCCAACAGGGTAATGGGAATGAGCATGGCTTACTGCGATAATGACCAGCCTGACGGGGAAAGGGATAACTTTTTTGGATCGGTATGGGTGCCGGAAGCAGATTCCAACGACCACTGGAGGGATGCCGACGACTTTGGCAGCCTCAGGCTGGTGAGTGAGACTACCCGGATGAACAATCCTCCGGTACTCAAAGGAAGCATAGCGGATTTCCAGGTCCCTGCATTGGATACACTGCTGGCTGTTTTTGAAGGTGTATCCGGGCTCTTCGAGGATCCTGACGGGGATTCCCTTGTTTTCAGTGTGGAATGCTCCGAGGACCTGCTCAGTTTTATTATCCGGAATGATACCTTAATGTTAATGGCAGATGCAGCCTATTCGGGAGATTGTACTGTGAAGCTCATCGCCAGTGACGGCCAGAGTGAGGTATACCATGAATTTACGGTTTCCCGGGATGTTACGGGAATACAGCCCTACCTCAGTGAGATGCTATCCCTCACTGTGTATCCTAATCCCTTTAATGATTATTTCCAGGTCGAGCTTGGGAGCGTGGATTATTACGAACAGATCATCATTGAAGTATTTGACCTTTCCGGAAGAAAGCTGAGATCAGAGATCTTTGATTTCAGCGCTGGGGGTATCCCAAGGCACAGCATAGATATGGCTGATATGCCCCAGGGGGTTTATATAGTTAGCGTGAGGACTGGTACCCTGGAAAAGTCTGTGTTGGTAACAAAAAATAGCTGGTAGAACCATAGATAGGCAGATCGTTTATGATAAAGGAGCAGAGAATGAAAAAGCTGGCCAGGATATTTGCCATTGTACTGGCAACATTTCCCCTTTGGGCTATGAACGGAGGTCCAATCATGAAAAATCATCAACAGGATGGAAATGGTTTTGAAGTAAAGGCCATCCATGTGGATGAGTTTGGTGTAAAATGGTTCGGTACCAGTAGGGGATTACTCAGGTATGATGGAATGGAATGGTATTACTTTACGAGTGATGATCACCTGCTTAACAATGAGATCCTGGCCCTGGAATTCGAACAATCGGCGGCCGGGCCGGAGTTGTGGCTGGCTACCATTAAAGGAGTTTCGGTAGTGGCCTATAATGTGGACGGAGTGACCGCAGCCACCAGCTATACCACCAGGGATGGTCTTTTGAATGATACAATCACAGCCATCACCCTGGATACCAGGAACAATAAGTTCTTTGGTTCTAAAGACGGGATCATATACTTTCATTCCGGGACCATGGATTCCATCTTGTATGCAGATTATAATACGAGCATGGTCAACCGTCCGGTCAATGACCTTGCGCATAGAAGTGACAGTATTTATATTGCACAGACCGGGGGAATTGGCCGCCTCATCTCCGGGGTGGACGGGATCACAGGGGCTACACGCTGGACCAGTGAATACGGGATTTCACCGCTGTCGGGAAATATCAACTGTGTCATGATTGACTCACGAGGACATCAATGGTTCGGTACGGATGAAGGGGTGGAAGAACATATTGGAATCAAGGCCAAGGAGAACTGGATACTATATACTACAGGAGATGGATTGGTCAACGGTTTTGTTGAATCCATCTCTGAAGATGAAACAGGTGGGATGTGGTTTGGAACCCGTGGGGGCTTATCCCGTCTGGCTGAGGACCAATGGACTTCATTTACAACTGCAGATGGAATGGCAAGTGATACAGTTTATGATATTGCCTTTGATGCTGATACTGTCTGGATCGCTACCCATAGGGGAATATCCAGCCTGGTGGACGGGCAGTTCTCCGGGATCTATACTTCAAGCAAGGACAAGGCTGCCATAGGTTTTGAAATGATATCATCTTACGATCCCAGGGAAGATGCCATCGTCTTGTCTTTCAGCTTATCCCAACCCGGACAGGTAGAAGCGAGGTTGTACGCTATTGACGGATCACTTATGGGGCATTGGAATAAACTCCCGGGCTCAAATGGTTTAAACCATGTTAAACTTCCCCTCTCAGGGCAAGGGAGCAGGCAACTGGTATCAGGTATCTATATCCTCCGCATGGCCCATGGGGGAAGAGCCGACGCAAATAAACTGGTAATCATTCGCTAAAACAAGATTTTCATAATCATGCATATGAAGGAATTATTGATGCTGTTCCTTCTCAGTCTGGCCATTGGGGCAGGAGCACAAACAGGATATACTGAAGACTTTAATGGGGGAACTGTTCCTGCTGGCTGGAAGGAGACCGGGAGTTATAAACTCTCAAGTTCAGATGGAATGCTGCTGATAGATATCAACAAAGGGGCGAACCAAAATGCTAACTACTTTCCATTCGAACTGGATACGACCTTTGATTTCTCTTCTGCTTCCATCCTGTCCATGGATGTAAAAGTCAGTCAATCGGTAGTACTCAGTATCCTCTTCTATGATGACCAGAATGTGCTGGTCAGTAAACGCCAACGAATCATTAAATCTGGTCAGCTCACTCCCATATTTGTAGATTTCAGTGGGTCGGGAGGTGTCGACTACACCAAAATTAAAAGGCTGAGGTTTAATTTCGGACGGTATGCCTTTAGTTATATAGGACAGGCCGTGATAGACAATCTTAAACTGGGAATTGATGTTACGCCTTTCTCCACCATACTGGCCATTCCCGACCAGTATTTTTACCAGGATACAAAAGATGCTGTTTTGCCCCTTTTTGATATATACAATGCTGATTCCATAATCCTTAGCGGGGCAGGATCATTCATAGGGAACATCCGTCCCTCAGCAGTCAGTTCCGGGAATGCCACCATTTTATTCGATTGCCTTGAAGGGAAAAGTGGGACCGACACCATCATTATCAGTTCAATAGGGAGCCCGGGATTTGCGGACGGAACCCAAAAAGCCAGGATCGTGGTGGAAGGCAACAAGCCACCTTCAATGGATAGCCTGCCGGATATAGAAGTGGCGGTTTCAGAAATGGAGATGAAGATCCTCTTTACTGGATTAAAGGATAATAATATTTCTGTAGAGCAAGCTATCAGCTTGAGTGCCATAAGCTTGCAGGATACCCTTCTACTCGTTCAGCAGGTTAACCACGAGACGGATTTGACATACGGGGAGCTTTCCCTGGATCTGTTAAAGCCAGGAGTAGCCAGCATAGTAATTACCCTGATCGAGGAGGATACCCTTAACGGAGTGATGAAGGATACCTTCCGGGTAAAGATCTATGAGGAATTAAATGAAAAACCCACCGTCGATGATCCCGGCATTCTTACCAGGTATATCAGTAATCCCACCGATACCCTTTATCTGACAGGTATCACAGACGGGGACGACGGAAGTCAGTTGCTGGCACTAGAATTCAGCAGCAATGACTCATCGGTCATTCTACCAGTTTTGGCCACCCTGGTTGGGGGTGATTCTGCCATGCTGGTTGTCAGGGCCTTATCCCTTGGATCTGCAAGCCTTTCCCTCAGCATTACAGATGATGGGGGCAATGCCATTAACAATGGTAACCAGTTCACTGAGTCCATCTTCACCATGAACATAGTGGATCTTCCACAGACCGGGTATGTTGCTGATTTTTCAGATGTCGCGGCCGACAGGGCAAGGGGATTATGGACATACGGATCAATGTACCAGTGCACAACGGTTGATTCAAGCCAGAACGGATTTTATGCCATGCGGGTGGATGCCACA
>CAZXOJ010000297.1:0-5644 GCA_964642325.1 uncultured Bacteroides sp.
GATCATCAGTGTTGCACAGGCGAATGAAATGATCAATGAAATCAATAAGACCAATTGCCTTGAAGTAGTCTTCATAATCCTACAATTTCCCCATTTGTTTTAATATTCTTGCGATGTATTTGCCAATGATATCGAATTCAATATTGACAATGGTTCCTGGCCGGAACTCATGGAAATTGGTAACCTCGTAGGTGTAAGGGATAATAGCCACCTGGAAGGTTTTTTCCCTGGAGTTTACCACGGTAAGGCTTACGCCATTAACTGAGACGGATCCTTTTTCAACTGTTATATGCTCCTCTACCTG
Source organism: uncultured Bacteroides sp. (assembly GCA_964642325.1). Lineage (GTDB taxonomy): Bacteria > Bacteroidota > Bacteroidia > Bacteroidales > SM23-62 > SM23-62. Next base: position 305 of record CAZXOJ010000297.1, read on the forward strand.
AGGCTCAAATTCGAAACTGTAATACCAGCTGCCTTCTACTTCTGATACCTCCGTGCAAACAGCTGTCATGTCCACATGTCCCTGTACCATATGGCCGTCAAGCCGGCCATCGGCCTTAACACTGCGCTCCACGTTTACCTTGCTGCCCACCTTCCATTGTCCAAGGTTGGTTTTCAAGAGTGTTTCCTGTATGGCAGTCACGGTATACTCCTCTTCTGTTTTTTTCACTACTGTAAGGCAAACCCCGTCATGAGATATGCTCTGGTCTATCCCCAGTTCATTGACAAATGAACAAGTAAGGCTGATGTGCAGGTTTTCCTGGTCTTTTTCAAGCCTGGTTACCATGGCTGTTTCTTCTACGATTCCTGAAAACATAAACGATTATTTAATTTTGCACTAATTTAATATTTAATTGAAACATATTGCCCCTTCACATTGCCATTCCTGCTTGTTGTACCACTGTCCATCACTCACCTACTTTCCCGAAATAATGCTTATCTTTGTCGCTTTCTGAAAAAAGGGTTTTTTGAAGATAAAATGAAGGTGAAATTTACTGAATATAAAGGGCTTGACCTCACTGGGATCAATAAAGAAATTGAAAAATTCTGGAAGGATAAAAACACCTTTGAACGGAGTTTGGAAATAAGAAAGGACAGTCCGACTTATATATTTTATGAAGGTCCCCCATCGGCCAATGGCATTCCGGGGATACACCATGTAATGGCACGTGCGGTAAAGGATATTTTCTGCCGCTATAAAACCCAGAAGGGGTACCTGGTGGATCGTAAAGCCGGATGGGATACACATGGACTGCCGATTGAACTTGCCGTAGAGAAAACCTTGGGAATCACCAAAGATGATATAGGAAAGAAGATATCCATAGCAGATTACAATGATACATGCCGCCGGGAAGTGATGAAATATACCCGGGAATGGGAGGAACTGACAGACCGGATGGGATACTGGGTCAACATGGATGATCCCTATGTTACCTTTGAGAATAAATATATAGAGACCCTTTGGTACCTGCTCAAAAGATTGTTTGACGAGGATCTTTTATACAAGGGATATACTATTCAGCCTTACTCACCGGCAGCCGGAACCGGGCTGTCCAGCCATGAATTGAACCAGCCCGGTTGTTACAGGGATGTGAAAGACACAACCATTGTGGCCCTGTTCAAGCTGATAGAGGATGAAAAATCGGCCTTTCTTTACAGGGATACTGATACGGAGGTATATATACTAGCCTGGACAACCACACCCTGGACCCTGCCGTCCAATACTGCGCTGGCGATGGGACCATCCATGGATTATGTCAGTGTAAAAACATATAATCCCTACAGTGGTGAACCCATTACCGTGGTACTGGCCAAGGCCCTGCTTGAGACTTATTTTCCCGCGGGGAACAAAAACCTGGAGTGGGATTCGTATAAACCTGGAGATAAAAACATACCCTACCAGGTTAGAGGAGAATACAAGGGGAAAGCCTTCCAGGCTATTACCTACGAGCAGTTGATCGATTGGGTGAAGCCCAGGAAGCCTGCTTTCAAAGTTCTCATGGGTGATTTTGTGACTACAGAAGAGGGGACAGGTATTGTTCATATAGCCCCGACTTTTGGAGCGGATGATTATCGGATTGCACAGGAGAATGATATCCCGGCATTGATTGTTGTTGACAGGGAAGGGAATACTCAGCCCCTGGTGGACAGACATGGGCGTTTTTACAAAGCAGAGGAACTTGATGAGGATTTTGTCCGGGAATTTGTTAACCAGAAAACATATGGTGATTTTTCAGGCAGGTATGTGAAGAATGAATATGATGAATCCATTCCAGAAGGAAGCGAAACCACGGATGTTGCTATTGCAGTGAACCTTAAGCAGCAAAAGAAAACCTTCCAGATTGCTAAGTATGTTCATAATTACCCACATTGCTGGCGAACAGATAAACCAGTTCTGTATTATCCTATGTCTTCCTGGTTCATCCGGACCACCAGGGTTAAGGAAAAGCTGATTGCCCTGAACAACACCATTAACTGGAAACCTGCTTCCACTGGTACAGGGCGCTTCGGTAAATGGTTGGAAAATTTAGTGGACTGGAACCTGTCGCGTTCGCGATTCTGGGGAACCCCACTGCCGATCTGGATGACAGAGGACAAGTTAGAAATGAAATGTATTGGTTCAGTGGAAGAACTCAAAACTGAGATTGAAAAGGCAATAGCTGCCGGTATCATGAAGGAGAATCCACTGGCTGATTATGTACCCGGTGATAATACCGATGAGAATTATCAGCAATTTGACCTGCACAGGCCCTTTGTTGATGAGGTTTGGCTGGCCTCCGACAATGGAAAGAAAATGTACCGGGAGCCAGACCTGATTGATGTCTGGTTTGATTCCGGGGCCATGCCTTATGCCCAGTGGCATTATCCATTTGAAAAAAAGGAAGAGTTTAACCGGCTCTTTCCAGCGGAATTTATTGCCGAAGGAGTTGACCAGACAAGGGGATGGTTTTTCACCCTGCATGCCATTGCAACCATGGTTTCCGATTCGGTATCCTTCAGGAATATCATATCGAACGGACTGGTACTGGACAAAAACGGTAACAAAATGTCCAAACGCCTGGGAAATACTGTGGATCCGATTAAAACGATTGAAAAATACGGTGCCGATCCACTCAGGTGGTACATGATTACCAATGCCCAACCCTGGGATAACCTCAAATTTGATGTTGACGGTGTGGATGAAGTAAAAAGGAAGCTTTTCGGAACACTTTATAACACCTATTCATTTTTTTCCCTTTATGCAAATGTTGATGGCTTCAGCTTCCAGGATGAGGAGATCCCTGTCAATGAAAGGCCGGAGATCGACAGGTGGATCATATCCCTGCTGAACTCCCTGGTCAAAGAGGTGGATGAGCAATTCGGCAATTACGAGCCCACCAAGGCAGGGAGAGCCATCCAGGAATTTATCATTGAAAACCTGAGCAACTGGTTTGTAAGATTGAACCGGAAAAGATATTGGGGAGGGGACTTTACCAGAAATAAAAAATCAGCATACCAGACCCTGTATACCTGTCTTGAGACCGTATCCAGGTTGATGGCTCCGATGGCCCCATTCTATGCAGAAAGACTGTTCACAGACCTGAACGGTGTTTCCGGGCGCCATCCGGAAGAATCTGTGCACCTTACCGATTTTCCTGTGTGTGATGAAAGCAGGATTGACAAGGAATTGGAAGAGCGTATGGGAATGGCACAGGAAATATCTTCCATGGTTCTTGGTTTACGAAGAAAGGTGAATATCAAGGTCCGTCAACCCTTAAATAAGTTGATGATTCCCATACTTGATAATGGATTCCAGGAAAAAATTGAAGCAGTTAAGGACCTGATCCTGGCTGAGATAAATGTCAAGGATATTGAATTCCTAAGGGATACCAGAGGGATACTGATTAAGCAGATCAAACCTAATTTCAAATCCCTGGGTCCCCGTTACGGAAAACTTATGAAAACCATTGCTGCTGAAGTGCAAAAAATGACGCAAGAAGATATTTCCAGCTTTGAGGCATCAGGTGAATGGAAACTTGAGGCTGCAGGTGAAGAAATAATACTGCTCCCGGAAGATTTGGATATCACTACAGAAGACATTCCCGGATGGCTGGTGGCCAATGATGGCAACCTGACAGTTGCACTGGATGTAACAATTACCGATGAATTACGTTATGAAGGCATTGCCCGTGAATTCATCAACCGCATTCAGAATTACAGGAAAGAAAGCGGGTTTGAAGTTACGGACAAGATCAATATAATGATCATGAAACATGAATCCCTGAATATGGCTATTGACCTGCACAGGGAAAACATTGGCATTCAGACACTGGCTGAGCATGTTCGGTTGGTGGATGATATGGATACAGAAAAGGCACGGAAAGTAGAGCTTGAAGAAGGATTATACACCTGGATGAAGATCGAGAAAATTTCCAGCGATTTATAAGCCAATTGACTTTAGTTCAATAACATATTTCCGTATATTATTTTTTCTTATATTTGCCAAAATTTTGAGAGAAATGGTAGAGAAGACTAGATATTCAGACGAAGAGTTGGTGGAATTCAAGGATATTATCCTTCAGAAACTCGATAAAGCAAGAAAGGATTACGAACTTCTAAAAGATTCCATTACCCACGGGGAAAGCAATGATACGCAAGATACCTCCCCAACGTTTAAGGTACTGGAAGAAGGTGCAGCCACACTTTCCAAGGAAGAAGCTGGAAAACTTGCCCAACGGCAGTTGAAATTCATCCAGCACCTGCAGGGGGCACTGGTTAGGATTGAAAACAAAACCTATGGAATTTGCCGGGCTACCGGAAAATTGATCAAGCCGGAAAGACTCAGGGCTGTTCCACATGCAACACTGAGCATTGATGCAAAACAAGCACAGTAAGGTTTGATCGGGCCTCGCCCGATCATTTTTTTATCTCATATGTCCATCGGTAAAAAGTCCATATTAATTATCCTCATCATCCTGACCCTCGATCAGCTCTTCAAGATCCTGATCAAAACCAATATGACCATCGGAGAGGAACACTCTGTGATCGGAAACTGGTTTATTCTTCATTTTACCGAAAACAACGGCATGGCATTTGGCATGGATTTACCGGGTGAAAACGGGAAAATCTTTTTGAGTCTTTTCCGTATTTTAGCCGTCACCGGGATTGGCTTTTATATTCGTTACCTGATTAAGCAGAAGGCCCACAATGGACTGGTCATTTCTGTGGCCCTGATCCTGGCAGGGGCTGCAGGGAATATTTTAGACTCTCTTTTTTACGGGATGATATTTGATGATAGCTGGGGAAAGGTGGCAACCCTCTTCCCGGAAGGAGGAGGCTATTCATCTTTCCTGCATGGCAGGGTGGTTGACATGTTGTATTTCCCGGTCATCCATGGCTACTGGCCCGATTGGTTCCCCTTCTGGGGGGGACAATCTCTTGTATTTTTCCGGCCGGTTTTCAACATTGCTGATTCTTCTATCACCGTAGGTGTTTTTATCATCCTGTTTTTTCAGAAAAGGTTCTTTGCCGAACTGGAAAAGAATAAGGAGGATCATACTGCAGAGGAAGAAAGCATTGAAGCAAAGGAAACAATCCCGGAATAAGTCCGTGAACCTGCTGGGATAATCAAATCCCAATTGTTATTCAGGTTCTTCAGCCAACACAAAATCCATTTGTCTTTTGGCCAGGTTGGCCCTGGCAACCTTTATCTTGATTTCATCCCCCAGCTGAAATTGCCTGCCGGTCTTTTTACCCAGCAAACGGAAATTATCCTCATCATAGTCGTAAAAATCATCGGTCA
>CAZXOJ010000298.1:0-5636 GCA_964642325.1 uncultured Bacteroides sp.
CGATCACCTGAAAGCCGAGGTTGGCCAGGCCGTCGAAAGTTTCATTCAGAAAGCGACGGAAATACTCTTCCGTGTACATCATGTCGGCCGCTTGTCGGTTGGCCTGGCGGTAATCTTCTTCGCTCTGGTCGGTTCGACGGTCACCGTGGATGCCTGCCAGGTGGTTGACGGGCAGCACTACACCGCCGAATTTTTCGGCAAGGCGCAGGCAGATGAGGTGGGCTTTGTCTGCGTCCAAGCCCCAGGGCAGATGTTCGCCGTGGCGCTCGATCACTCCCACAGACATCCATGCCAGCGGCCGTTCATCGATCAAACGAAAGAGCGTGTTGCCGTAAATTTTCTCCCACCGGCGTTCAACTTTGGGGACAGCTGCTGATTCTTCCATCAGTGTGATCTTTTGAGCCAGAACATCACCGGATGAACACCTAGCGAGCGTGACCAATGCAAAAACTACAACCCTCAACCATCGAGCTTTACTCATCGGCGTTTGCTTTTCGAGAAGTCTGAGCGGGCCGGCCAGCTGGACGCGTTTTGTGACCGCTATAGCAATCGTATTTATGTAATAGGCCCTTCAGGTATTCTATCGATTCCTGATACCTTTCATCAATTGTTTCTAAGGTTCCCAGTTTGTGACCTTTAATAACAACCGGTGAGCATATTTCAGCAGATAACAGGCCTTTATAATTATTTTCTTTTAATCCCTGGATAAAAACTTCCCATTGCATCGGGTCTTTTGCTGAGCCAGGTGCAACTTCCTCCCAGCTGTAGGGTGCACCTGCGATGGTTTGATTACTGGCCAGAGAGATGGTATGTGAATAGACCATATAATCCTTCATCTCGCGTACAGTTTTTCTTATAAAATCCGGATCCTGTGATTCCAACAATGGCAAATCAAGACCTACCTTAAGGTTTGGGTTATTTACCTCCTCCAGCATTTCGAGTGTTTCTTCATTGTTACCTAATATCTCAGGATGTGTTTGAACCGCCAATGTGATACCAGAGTCCTGTGCATATTTTGACACTTCGGCAAGTCCATCCTTCACATCGTTCCATGCTTCGAGCCAGTCTTCTCCACGAGAAACCCGCCTGGAACGCGACTCAAAAGCCGGAAATCCATAACCTGTATTGGCAAGAGGATTCTGAAAATATCCATAAAATGCTGATAGGATTCGAACAACGGGAGAACCTAATTCCCTGGCCATCTCAATACATTCTTTTACGTACAGAATCTCCTTTTCCTGGGGATACAATAAGACATGGTCACCTTTCATAAAATTGGTACAACAAACCACAGCCCCCATCTCCAGATCAAGCTCCTGGAATAAATCCACAAGCTTTTTACGTCTTTCAGAATTTAAATCCATTGGGAATCCTAAAGGGCGATGTGCATAAATGCAGGCAGCATCGTATCCAAATTTTGCAGCCCTTTTTACTGCCTCTTCAAGAACGAGTTTTTCTCCAGGCAGCGTGAAATATCCACCATAGCCGATAACATCCAAACTTAATTTCATATGCTTATGTATTATTGGTTATTAATGTGCTAATTAATTCATATTGAATACAATCATAGGGTAACATTTAAAGTAAGCTGTCACTGTTTCAGATCGTTAACCCACATTTTTACTACATGCTCAGCAAAGTTTGCCCCTAAAATATCCATATCTCCATCTCCGTCAAAATCATATAAGCGCATGCTGTGGGAGCCCTTGGTACTGATTACCTGTTTTTCCCAGGTGTTTTTAGGTTGCTGATAAAATATGGCCACCTCATCCGGATCAACACCCTGCTGCATCTCTGCAATAACAATGTCCATCTTCCCATCCAGATTGAAATCTGCTGCACCTATTGAATGTATAACTGTTTCGATTGAATCAGCTACGATGTGTTCTTTCCAGGCAGATGAAGGATCATTCGGTGCTTCAAACCAGGAAATATGATAATAGTTACCCGCCAGTTCAGAAGGAGAATGCAAAATATCAGGTAAACCATCGCTATCCATATCGGCAACATCAATAGCAGCATTAACCCATATCCAGGTACCTCTCTGTAAATATCTTCAGATGCTTTTTTTCTATAGCCAACCTCCTGAGATGTTTCCTTATAATATTGAAACATATAGTGAAAATACAGGCTTCAAGATCATTCAATTCCTTTAATTTTGCCCGGTCTTTCCAGAGATTGTTAAATACATCCTGAACTGCCTCCTCCGCATCCTCCTTATTTCTAAAGGTACTTAAAGAGAATGCATATACCTTCCTGTAATATTTTTCTCTTCTGGTATTTGGTATTCGAAGATGCATTTATACTGGTAATATACATTTTTTTGAATAAAAATATCACAATCGCTAGAAGTTTTGGTTTTTCTGCCGGTGTTTTTTATCCGAGTGGTTAAGGCTAACAATCAGCAAGATGAGAAACAGATTGATCAGGCTAACTTTATTCAGGGGGTACTTATCAATTGATTATTATGGTAAAAATACTAAACCATTCCTAATTAAGGATTTTTTCAAGGGCCGATAGATCAACGGAAGTTTCAAAAAATCCACCCATCCATCGCGGACACCTGTTGGCATTCAGGGGGATGCCCATCACAGGCAATTTCGCCTTCATGCAAAAACGCATGCCGCGAATCAACTCAACTATACATGCTATGCCCAGGACACCTATGCTACCATGTTTTTTGGCCAGTTTACTGAAGATTGGCTTCAGGTTGCCACGGCTCAGGATATAGGGATTGACCCCTTGATCCCTCAACAGCTTGCTTAGCTTATTAATGTAACATGTTTGCAGGCATCCGCTACATACAAAATCGATTTCATCGGAACTGGCTTTGCATTTGGTTTGGGTTTCTTTCAGGCAATAGGGCAGGAGGGCTATCCGAAATTTGGAGTCCAGAAACCTATCCCTGTGTATTCTGTTCACCAGTTCAAATTCAACCATATTTAAATAATATTGTTCCCTGGTGTTAAGCAATTCTTTATCACTGAATTTCTTAAAAAGAGAGACTTCCCTGAGATGCTGTTGTAGTCCAGGTACATATTTCGCAAGCTCATGGTCCATCTTGTGCAGCATATCTGTCAGGGCTGAATACCCTTCAGATTTAGCAGTGGCTGTTTTCAATTTCCTTTTATTCCTACTGAGCCATTGTATGTATTCAAGTGCCTGGGTTTCCTGGATGGATAATTGGACCAGGATCTCATCTGTCAATGCCGAAATCTTCCTATAGAAGGATCCTGTATTTGCATCTTTTCCAAAGAGGGAATAGGTCTTTCCGTATATTGGTTTATAGTCTTCCAAGGCCTGGGATTGTCGGTTGATCATCCTCTAAAATACTTATTTTCTGCCAGTTTTTTTTTAATTTACTGGTCTCACAGCTTAAGCAGATCATGTCAGACAAAGATTATAAACACATATATATAATAACAGGCGAGACTGGAAGTGGTAAGACTACCTTCCTGCTGAAACTGATTGATGAATTACGTGGTAAAGCGCAATCCATTGCCGGATTTGCCGCCTTGTCAGTCCCCGAAGATGGTCCATCAGGCTCATTTAATATACTTGACCTGGTATCCGGTAAGATCCTTCCCCTGGCATCCAGAAGGTTTAATGAAGGATGGGAACCGATTGGAAATTTTTATTTCAATCCCGAAGGGATGCTGATGGGAAAAAATATACTTGAGGATCCTTTGATAAATAACAATGACCTCATTGTTGTGGATGAGATCGGTCCTTTTGAGCTGGAGGGAAAGATGTGGGCAGAAAGTCTCACTCTCTTACTGGCCATGCGATCTTGTCCGGTTTTGCTGGTTGTAAGGGAACATTTGGTTAGCCGGGTGATACATCAATGGAGCCTTAATGATGCGATGATTTTTGAATTTGGACAATTGAATCCTGATCAGGCTGCCACTATGATCCTGTCTCATACAGGCGGGAGATGAACACTGTATTTACATTGTTTTTAAGCATTATATCTCTTATATTGCTTAATTAACCATAAACCATTAACCATTAACCTGAACTCTTCATGGAAAAATCTATTTTTCGATCACATTTGGCCATTGCCGTAATACTCGGATCTGTATGGGGATTGTCCGAGGTAATGTTGGGAGCAGGAATAAAGGCCTGTGCCCACACCGTATCGGGATCACTGATGACAGGTGTAGCCCTGTTCTTTATTGTTGCGGCCTGGGTTTCTACGAAAAGCTATCACATCCCGGTCCTGGTGGTCCTGATTGCCTGCCTGTTTAAACTGTTTGATGCTGTATTACTATCCCTTCCTGTCATGCACGGGGCTATAGGCAATCCAATATTTGCTTTTTTGCTGGAGGGGTTTGCCATCCTTCTACTGATTGCTGTTTTCAGGAAACAAAGCTGGAAGAAGCGGTCTTCCAGGGCATTGCTCGGTGCCGGATCGGCTCTGATTGCCGTGGCCATGTTCCCACTTGTAAAATATGCCACCGGGATCCCGGCCTGTGTATATCCAACAACCGCGATTCCACTATCGATCTTTTTTGCACCTCTCGCCATCCTTTTATCAGCCTTTACTGTTCCGATCGGGTTTGTTGCCGGTGAAAGGATCAGGAAGATTTCGAGTATGGGGACCCAAAGATCCGTGTTCATGTTGACTGGAAGTCTTGCTTCACCACTTACACTTGTCCTTTGTCTTGCACTGGTTTTTCTGTTCAGATTGATAGTTACCTAAGGCATATCATGATCTTCCTGACATAGTGAAAAATATCTATTCAAAATTAATCCGGGAATCGGAGAATAATAAGCCTGTTGCCCTGGCGACGCTACTCGACACACGGGGGTCGGTCCCACAGGTCAGGGGAGCAACAGCGTTATTTTCTGAAGTGGGATTGATAGCTGGAACACTTGGGGGTGGGGTCCTGGAGGCAGATGCAAGCCAAAGGGTGCCAGAAATATTAAGGCATTGTTCATCAGACATTTATGAATTTGATCTGAATGCTGAAATAAGTTCGAAGGAAGCGGCCATTTGTGGAGGATCCGCCATCGTACTAATCAATGCATGCCTGGAGGATAGCCGGAAGGTTTTTCTGGCGATGGAGGAATCCATCCAGAGCTGCCATCCCGGGGTCCTGCTGACCAGCATAAACAGGAAGGAAGGGTTGGTCATTGAGCGGCAATGGTTTGAAAGCGCTACCGGGGAATACCGGAAGGAGATAGGGCAGTGTCTGGAAGGCAGAAAGTGCATGTATACAGAAACTTCCGAAGGAACTACCCGCTTCTTTGAACCCATATTCCCCCTGCCTGGATTGATCATTGCAGGAGCCGGTCACATTGGAAGGGCCCTGGCCCACATGGGAAACCTGCTTGATTTTGAGGTGACGGTGATTGACGACAGGTCCGAATATGCAAATTCCCATAATATTCCGGATGCTGATCACCTGGTCGTAGAAAATATTGGAAAAGCGCTAAACGGAATAGCCACATCCCCCGATACATATATTGTTATCGTAACCCGTGGACACAAAGATGATGGCGAGGCGCTGAAGGCATGTCTGCATGCTGATGCAGCCTATATCGGCATGATAGGCAGTAAAAGGAAAATCAGCCTGATGCGGGATGAATTCATATCACAGGGCTGGGCAACGGAATCACAATTTGATAGTGTG
>CAZXOJ010000299.1:0-5611 GCA_964642325.1 uncultured Bacteroides sp.
ATCTTCTTTCAACCCAGGGGCCATACATTACTGAAGGAGATGTCAACAATGACGGATTGGATGATGTTTTTATCGGAGGGGCCAGGGGATATCCAGGTATGCTTTACCTTCAAATGGAGAATGGCACTTTTAAATCCGGAAATGAGAAATTCTTTGAAGCTGATAAGGAAAGTGAAGACCTTGGTGTTTTGTTTGTTGATATCGACAATGATGCGGATCTTGATCTTTATGTGGTTAGCGGGGGAAATGAATTCGCGATGGCATCAGCCGATCTGCAAGATCGATTATATTTAAATGATGGAAGGGGAGATTTCGTAAAATCGAAAGACCGTCTTCCTGGAATGCTTACAAGTGGTTCCTGTGTGAGATCTGCAGACATCGACAATGATGGCGATGAGGACCTTTTTATTGGCGGCCGGCTGACTCCCGGACTATATCCCATTGCTCCCAGGAGCTATATCCTGGAGAATAATGGAAGGGGACACTTCCAGGATGTGACAGAGGTAAAAAATGTCGAGCTTCTTAATGCGGGTATGGTAACAGATGCCCTGTGGACAGATTTCAGCGGTGACGGGCTGGCCGACCTGATACTGGTAGGAAAATGGATGCCGGTAAGATTGTTTTTGAACACGGGATCAAACCTGGAGGAAATAAAAGGCCAGGACTGGATGCCCAATTCCAGGGGATGGTGGAATAGTATTTGTTCCGGGGACTTTGACCAGGATGGCGATACGGATTACCTTCTTGGTAATATGGGTTTAAATTTCGAGATAAAACCAACACCCCAGGAACCTGTAAGCATCCATGCCAAAGACTTTGACAACAATGGTTCATTGGACGCCGTTATGTCCTATTTCATTAATGGTAAAAACTACCCCATGTACCCGAAAGATGACTTGTTGTCTCAAATACCGGGAATAAATGATAAATATCCCAACTATGAGTCTTATGCCGATCAGACTATTTCGGATATCTTTTCGGAAACGGAACTGGATAATTCCCTTTTGGTTCAAGCCAATAACTTCAGTTCCTCTTACCTGGAAAACCTGGGGAACAACCAGTTCGATCTCACCGATCTGCCCTTTGCTGCCCAATTATCACCCGTGAACAGCATGAGATCAGACGATTATAACAATGACGGCCATCCGGATGTGTTACTTGCAGGAAATTTCTTCGGATCCAGGATTCAATTCGGCCGTCTTGATGCTAATAAGGGACTTTTACTGCTGGGTGACGGAAAGGGGAATTTTCAGAAAGTTCCGAACACTGAAAGTGGCCTCTTAATCAATGGTGAGGTAAGGGATATCGCCAGGGTTAAACTGGCCACCGGTAAGGACCTCTTGCTATTCACACTCAATAATGACAGTCTCCGCTTGTACCAAATATCCGACCATTAACAATGCTTAATATTGAAAACAAAAAGACGATGATCACTGCCCTGCTGGCTGCAGGCAATTTGTTATTGGAAAATTTTGGCAAAACACCTAAGATCAAAGTCAAGGAGGCCGACGGTAGTATTGTAACAGAGACCGATATCCAGTCAGAAAAATTAATCCTGGATATACTGGATAAGTATCCTGAACAATTCAATATTATTTCTGAAGAATGTGGTTTTATCCAGTCGGGATCGGAATACACATGGATCATCGATCCCATAGACGGAACATCAAATTTTGCAGCGGGATTACCCTGGTTTGGCGTCATTATGGCATTGATGAAAGATAAAATCCCGGTTCTGGGAGGAATGTACCTGCCACTGGAGAAAGCTCTTTATTTTGCTGAAAAGGGTAGTGGAGCCTGGAAGAATGAAAAGCCCATCCGGGTTAGCAGTGCAAGACAGCTTAATGATACCCTGCTGGCATATTCATTTGATCACAGCCAGGATCCGGGTAAGACAACATCCGAAATGAAGCTGCTCGGAAAAATTGCAGCCAATGTCCGGAATATCAGGTCAACCAATTCCCTGGTTGATTTTTGCTATGTCGCCGATGGCCGTTTGGGTGCAGTCATTAACCAGACCACTAAGATATGGGATATAGCAGGCCCATCCCTTATCATCCAGGAAGCCGGAGGTACGGTTTGTGATATCAAGAAAAATGAACTCGATTTTAATGTGACGGCCGGATCTATTTCGCATAATTACTCCATCGTTGCATCTGGAGTTCCGGTCCACAATGAACTCCTGTCCCTCATCGATATAGAATAGGCCAGCCCTTAAATTGTTCTGCACATTGATCTAAAGCAGAATTGACTTTATGCCCATAATCTCACAGAATGCAGCAAGATCATGATAAAGATGATCTCCGTAACCAAGCACAGCATATTCATTATTCCAGGCTTCCATGAGTTCATCCATGTCACAATGGGCGGTGACAAAGGCATGTGGCCAGAATGGGATTCCGCATTCAAGCTGGCGCTTTTGGAGGTCTTCTTTACCGGGCTCAAAGATGGTACAACGTGCAATGGCCATTTCGAATTCACCATTATTCCGTCCAAGCCGTGCTAGTATCCCCTCACCCGGTTTACAGGTCAGTTTCACAGACAGTCCACCGGCTTCACCTTCCGTCGGGATACCGTGCTCTGCAAACCCGGCCGGACCCGCATTGCCTGCAAGTGAAGGGGGACAAGCGCCATCACCAATGATCTTGATCTCTTTGGTGGACTTATCAATATGTTGAAGGTCTCCGTAATAAACAGGTTCCCTGCTCAGATCCGTCATAAGTTTAACGGTCATGGCGGTATTGAAATCACTCAGGGTGGAAGTTCCCACCCCGTCATTCAGCATCATGCTCTGCGCAAAGCAGGTGGCAGTGTATTCATCCGCCATACCGGGAAAGGACTGGATGGTGTAAAAATCCCAATGCTCCTTCTTCAAGATTTTTTTGATGGCTAGGTACAGGCGAATGGACCTTTCTGATATCTCATCAGCTGGAATTTGGCCTTCGAAAAATGGCTGGATCCTTTCCCTGGCTTCTTCTATCTCTTTCCCGCTGACTTTTTTTGCAGTGTTGAGCAACTCTGTGGTATCGCGTGAATCTATATCAATACCAAAAACCCTCATCCACTGTGATGGATCAGCAGCTCCGCAGGTCTGACCCATGCCGCGCCCGCCAAAAGTTCCGATAATGCTCATATTCAGCCTGTGCTTTTCAAAATATGCCCTGCAATAGGAAACAATCTTGTCAATCTCTTCAGGATCATCATAGCTGCCGTAAACAAACCTGTGAGGGATCCCCACCTCTTTCAGGGCACCCTGCATTACCAGTCCACCTACTGGCCGCCACCCCTGTGAACCAGGATTGGTCCATAAAACAATGCCCTTTCCGGAAAATGAGAAATCCCTGACCGCTGCTATTAAATGTGCCGCCCATACCCAGGTTCCGGAAAAGAGGATAACTGCATCCACATCATCCATCTTTTTAAACTTTGCAAAACAGGTTCTTGCTTCCTCCCTTGAGGCAATGATAATATCATGCTCAACCAGCTCCAAACCGGCCTCCTGTAATGCTGCTTTTGCATTCAATATTAAGCCCTCATCAATAAAAGGCGTACCCATCGGGTCATTTAAACCGTCTTTATGGACGCCATATACGATAAATCCAATTTTTGGTGTGATCATTTTGATTAATTTTAGACTAAATTCCCTAATATAACATATGCAGATGTACCAATTAAAATTGCTCATTCAATTTATCAAACACAAGAGATTTAACAATTTTCTGTTACCATTTATCACCATCTTTTTATTCTCAAATTGTTCAGTAAAAAAAGAAGACATGCCAGGCAAGGAAAAAACACCAATGGTAATTTGTTTTGATGTCGAGGATTATACCTCTCCTGAATCAATTGGCATGGATGACATACCAAAATGGCTGGCTGAGATCATGTCCGATGAAGGAGTTACGGGCAGCTTTTTTGTCATTGGAGAGAAAGCGCGTATGATGGAAGAGCGGGGTCGGAAGGATGTCATTGAAGCCATGGCAAAGCATGATATAGGCAGCCATACCAATTTTGGCTCCATACATCCTACTGTAACAGAGATCCTGGAATATGCATCATGGGATAAAGGGAAAGAGACAATGCTTAATAATGAAACCGCAGGATTTGATGAGCTGGAACGAATTTTCGGACAGAGACCGGCCACCCTGGCCAGGCATGGAGGGTCTTACGGTCCCCAGCTAACCGGGGCATTATCACAAATGAACGCGGGCTTTGTTTATTCCCCGGTCAGTCTTCCCGGACATAATGCAGTATGGTTCTGCAATTCTCTGAATTTCCATGGGGAGGGTGATTACGGTTTCTTTGACGATGCCTATTATCGCGATGATCTGTTCGATCCCATGCTGGAAGCCCTTGATTCATTAATCCCCGGTTCCATAAGGGATATTGACATGATGGCCTTTTTTGCCAACCACCCGAGTAAGGTACGCAGCATTCAGTTCTGGGATTTTAACTATTATAAGGGAGCCAACCCTGGTCCGGATGAATGGAAAACTCCTGAATTAAGGCCCCTGGAATCGATGAATACGGCACAGAATAATTTTCGCAGGCTGATACAATACCTGAAAAAACGCGATGATATTGAGCTGACTACTTTCAGGGAATTAACCAGAAGGTTCTTTTACCAGAAGGATGTAATAAGCCAGGAAGAATTGGGGAAGCTTGCTACCAGTTTACTGGAAGAAAAAAAAGTTGTAGCCGATGATCATTTCTCTGCGGCGGAAGTATTTGCAGCCCTTGTTGAGTCACTGGATCAGTATCATGCAGACCAGGAATTGCCAATGCAGGTAAAAATACAAAGGCCATTTGGCCCTCTCGAAATGCCAGCCACCCATCCTGAAATTGATCTTGTTCCGGTAAGCGGCATACTGGAACTCTCAGGAACGGCCCGGACATATATTGAAGAAACCAATCATTTGCCTGCATTTCTCCTCTATGAAGGGAAGAAGATTGGAACAGGTTCCCTGCTGGCTCTTTTCAGTGAAATGTATCTGAACATCCATCGTGCTAACCTGCCAGATCATATTTCCACCCTCAGCATGGAAGCTTATCCATCTGTAAATGAAGAAAATATAATTAATAATGTGGCTGCATGCAAGGGATGGCCCGTTCACAGGGAAGACCTGGACATGAGCCATCTGATAGAGATGACAAAGCTACAGTTATGGACCCTGAAGCCGGCCCTGGCAGAGAACAAAAACAGATAGGAGGATCATATGATGGAGCATATATCGAAGGTAGTATCTGAAAAAAATATCATTATACTTTCTCCCCACTATGATGATGTAATATTAACATTTGGCGGATACCTGGATGCCCTGGTCTCAAACCAGATAATTCAGGCTAAAAACATTCGCATCATCCATATTTTCAGCCGTTCCAATTACCAGTTACGGGAAGACGAAGGCAACAGGGACCAGTCCCTCGAAAGGATACAGTATGCAACCGGGATCAGGCTTATGGAAGACCTGAATTGCCTGGATGATCTAATCGGTCACGGGAATTATACCTATGAAATTATGGCCGAAAGGGAGTGTATGATGCGCCAGAAAAGCTGGAAATCCGGTGAAGCATTCGAGTTTCCACAGGGGACTAAAAAAGACTTTAACGC
>CAZXOJ010000300.1:0-3269 GCA_964642325.1 uncultured Bacteroides sp.
TAACGTTGTGCCGGGATGGAAGCCATTGCCATGGTTATATTCAGCTATACAGTTGTTTACGTAAGCATTTGCCCCCCCTTGTATGCTGAAACCATCGGATGGGTAGTATCGCACTGTTACATTTTCAATATGGACATTTAATACATCTCTAAAATGGATGGCAGAAGTTACAAATTCATTATAATAATTACTACCGGGTTTCATTTTGCCGTCAATCACCATATTTTCTATCCTGATGTTCTTTGCATCAATGGCTGTAAACACCGGAAAGAAGTTCATTATCATTCCGCCTTCTTCCAGCAGGTAGTCATTTTCCAGAGGAGTATCAATGATAAGGCTGTTGCCTTCAATATTTGTAATGGCAGCAGTGCTGCAATTCCAGCCCCATGAAGTGTCACTGTAAACAGTTATTTCACCTCCAATAAAAAAACCTGAAATATCTTTTGGTCTAATCTCTCTATCGCCTTTTCTACAATCCTTTACAAGTGGGATTTGTATGCATGAATCAAGGCGTTCGATAATCGTATGTTTACCATTTCCCCGGATAGATATTCCTGAATTTAAAACAATGGATCTTCTGATTTTGTAGATTCCTGGAGGCACATAAATTTCTCCGCCATCTGGTTTTAAATAGTCCACTGCTTCCTGAAAACCGGCAGTTGGAGAATTAGGATCATAAAAATCCCGGAGGTTTATACATTTATCTTGTTGTCCGCTCACATATTGTGAACAAAAAACAAAAAGCATGGCTAGTATTGATAATCCAGATAATAAATATTTAGGCTTCATAAAACAAATGGTTTAACAAAAAAAACAAATCTGATATTAATATTCTTTTATACCTGGCAACCATGCCCCATCACTTAATGAAAACTCCGGGGATCCATGAAGACAGTGCTGGAAGAGCAATGATAATAATCAGTATCAGGATCAGGGTCAGGATGAAAGGGACACAGTATCTCAAGGTTTCCTCATAGGAAGTTTTTGCGATGCTTGTAGCCACGAAAAGGACAACAGCTACAGGAGGGGTTGTTGCTCCGATCTGCGTGGCCATGATCACGACAAGTCCCAGGTAATAAGGGTCGAAACCAAAAAGGTTTCCTATATAGACAATTACGGGTATCATTATAATCAGGATTGCCAGTGATTCCACGAACATTGTCAGGATCAACATGATCAATACAAGGAAAATAAGTGTCAAAGTCTGGTTTCCTGAAAATATTAAGAGCAGTTTCAGTATACTTTCATTGAAATCAAGATAGGTAAGAAGCCAGCCAAAGGCACCTGCCACACCTATTATCCCGACCACAATGGTTGTGGTTACGGCGGCACTGATAAGTATTCCGGGGATGTCTTTCAGTTTTACAGACCGATAGACAAATGCACTGACTATGAATGAATAAAGACATGTAACAATACCCGCTTCCGTTGCCGTAAAAACCCCGCCAAGAATACCGCCGAGGATGATTACAGGAGCCAGCAGAGCCACCCATACCTTGGGAAGTGTATGAAAAACCTTCTTCATACTGAATTTCATTGTGGTTTCCCTCAATTCAGGAAAGGATGGGAAGAAGGAATGCAGGTAAACGGTCAACATAAGTCCGATTACGATCAGTATCCCGGGGATGATACCTGCCAGGAATAATCCCCCGATGGAAACACCTGCCATCGACCCATACACGATCATGACCATACTGGGAGGAATAATTGACCCTACGATCCCTGCTGTTGCCAGGATGGAAGCTGAAAATCCTCTTTTGTATTTTTTCTCTGACATGGGTTCAATCAGAATGGACCCAATCGCTGAGGTCGATGCGGCAGCAGAACCGGTAATATTGGCAAAGGCCATACATGCCAGTATGGAAGCATGGCCAAGGCCACCACGTAGATGACCTACCAGTGTCTCAGCAAAAGCCACCAGCTTTCGGCTCATTCCCCCTTTGGCCATTAATTCCCCCGCGAGGATAAAATAGGGTAATGCCAGCAAGCTGAAAGAGTCCGTTGTTGCAAAGATCTTCTGGGGAAAAAGGGAAAGGGTAAGATCAGGCACTAAAAAAAAGCCTGCCACACATATAATACCAATGACCAGATAGACAGGTATTCCAATTAAGATCAATAAGAGAAGCGCTATAAAGAGGCCTGCAATCATGATAAAGATCGTACGTGAGAGACAAGGTTTTTTAAGGCTGTTAGGACCAGGTAAACATTGCCAATGATGATCCCTGAATACACCCAGCTCATTTTTATCCCTAACCCGGGACTTCTCTGAAGGGCCCCAATGTGGATAAGATCTGTTGTTACAAGTATCAGTACGGCCCCGAAAGACAACCAGAGCAGATGAATGATCAGGTCGAACATAAATCTGGAATGCCTGGACATATTCCTGTAGAAAAGGTTCATTCCCAGGTGGGCCCTGTTCTTGTATGCGACCGGTATGGTAAGAAATATCAGCCAGATATGGGAGAATTTCTGCAGTTCCTCTCCCCAGCTCAAAGACTGATTGAGAATATAGCGGTTAAAGACCTGTGCCGATCCGGTAATCACCATGACCAAAAAAACAATGACAATAGCATATTTGATCAATTCATCCAGCAGATGATAGCATTTCCCAACGAATAACTTAGCAGGCATATAATCTTAATTGTTTTTATGATAGCTAATTTCTCTGATTAGCTCCAGCACCTCAAGACAATTATTTTTTTCAGCCAGTTCATTTTGCAGGTCATAAGTTCTTTCCTCCAGATCTTCCGTATCAATGCTTTTTATTTCCATCCCCTGATCTTCAAGGAATCCTAATGCCTCTTTCTCCCGCATTGGGGCCAGGCTGCGTTGAATATCCCTGGCCATATCAGCAGCCTCCTGGATCAGTCTCTGTTCATCCGGGGTAAACTGGTTCCAGTCCTCCTGGGAGTAAATGAATACCACAGTTCCGAAAAGGTGTTTTGAGAGGACGATCTGTTTGGAGACTTCATAGAATTTATTTGCTTTGATCACTGTGGCGTTGTGTTCAAATCCATCAAGAATACCTGTCTGCATCGCGGAATAAACTTCTCCAAAGGCCATTGGGGTAGCATTCATGCCCATTGCGTTAATGGATTTAATATAGGTATTTGATTGTATGGTTCTTATTTTCAGGCCTGATAGATCATCAATGGATGATATTGTTTTCCCAAGGACAATATGTCGATAACCCCAGCTATCCAGCCAGGCCAGAACCTTAAAACCATATGGTTCTGCATATTGTTCCAACAATTCACCTGCCTGACCAT
>CAZXOJ010000300.1:3369-5610 GCA_964642325.1 uncultured Bacteroides sp.
ACCTTAAAACCATATGGTTCTGCATATTGTTCCAACAATTCACCTGCCTGACCATCCAGGGCCTGATGTACATGATCATAGTTCTTCCAGAGATAGGGTAGATCAAGGACACTGAAGGCTGGGATAAAATTATTCAGAATGGCTGTACCGCTGATGATACAATCCGCTCCGGATCCCAGTTGAATAGCCTCATATACTTCTCGTTCCTGTCCCAATGCATTTCCAGTATATATCTTTACTTCAATGTTTTCTGATTGACTTTCAATATATTGTTTAAAAATCCATGCTGTGAAGTGGAGCTCTGAAGAATAATTGGCAGGATGAGAATGAGACAGTCGGATGGTCTTTTTATCCGGATCATTGTCTGGCTGTTCCTTAGTTCTTTCCCTGCAGCCAGTAGTAATAACAAACAGTACAATAGTGCAAAAAATCAAAACTGAAGATAGATATTTTCCTGTTGTGCTCCTGTACATAAACTACTGTTTCCCTATTTAAACTTTGAACGCATATCAGAAATACCCGGAATTTTATCCATAAGGTATCTGTACTGTTTGTCAAAATTCTGAATCAATGACCGCTGATGGATCCCAACGAGAACGGTGAAAATGTAACTTTTGTGACCCGGAGAAGTTGTGGTAGGATGAAATCCCTTCCGGAAGGCAAAAGTATCGCCGTTCTGTGTCATATAACATTTAGGTTCCTCTCCATCAAGGTAGCAGAACTGTGCGCCAAAACCATTATCAGGGTTAAAACGATAATGATAGAGTTCTTCGAATGCTGTTTCTTCTGGTGGGTTCTCCGTGTCATGTTTATGTGGTGGATAACCTGACCAGCAGCCCTCGTCGGCATGTAATTCACTCACCAGCAGGTTGCCAGTCCTGCCCCTTGCGTTTTGTCCCAGGATATGGAAGATTCTTCTTCTGCTTTTGGTTTCATTTGAACCAACATCCACCATGTCAACTTCTTCGGGTGTTATTCTGAAAGGGCTGAAAGATTTATCGCAGATGCAACCTGCAATGGCTAATTCTACATCATTTTTTAAGGCTTTAATCTTTATTTGTTTAGCAGTACCTGCATAAACCGAATCTGCATTACCGGACCAGATGTCCTTTCTGTGACCAACTGCGGCAAAAAGTTCATTGTCAGCAGTTATATCACAGGTTCCGCTTAGCACTACAAACAGTAGCTCGTATCCATCCAGGGAAATGACTGTTTCTTCATATGCAGGCAGCTTATGTAATCTGAAATATGTATTGGGCAAAACAGGGTCATTCCCCCCAACAATAGGGAGCTTATTGTTCTCATAGAACCTTATCATTTTTTCATGGGACATGATGCAATAATTAGAAGTTTTTAATGAATAAATTCAGTAGGAAGATATGCAATAATATTGTTCAAAACATACTTTTATAACCGGTTTTTAACAGGGATTTTAAATTTGGTCTTAAATATTTGTTAAACAGTTATTTTGGGGCAGTTGAGGCGGGTTTTCAACCTATATTTGTCATGTGATTATAAGTAGGTGGAGGATTTAAGGTTTTTTAGGAATATTTTAACATTTTTTCACAAACAAAATCACCATTTTCGCGTTATAGAATAAAAGGTTTAGGTTAAAATAGGTTTAGTGGTTAGTGTTTTTAGTTAGTAATTAGGGTGAAAAGGCGCGGTTCTCGATCGCGCCTTTTTTTTATTCTGCAAACATCAGGTCCACAATTCGCTCCCTGTCCACATCATTCAGCAAATTATCAGGATTTTTCCCATTGACCTTGTTTTTAATCATTAATGACACGATCTTTTCTTTTTGATCCGGACCTATGCCGATATCTCCCAGGCGTACTGGACATTGAACCTCTCTAAAGAAAGATTCAAGACCTTCAATTGTTCTTCCAGCGGAAGCATCACCAAAAAGATCTTGCCCGAGTTTTTCCAGCCTGTGGCCTATCTTTGGTTTCATATGCCTCATCCAGGCTGGAAATGCAATGGAAAGGGAAGCACCATGGATGGTATCATACAAGAGAGATAATTGGTGTCCGAGTGCATGGCTGGTAAATTCCCCGTTCGCTCTCCCTCCAGCCAGAAGGCCATTCAATGCATTTGTGGCAGCCCACATGATCCTGGCCCTCAGGTCATAATTATTTAGATCATTCATTAATTTGGGACCATATTCCATGGCTTCCAGGATGACGGAGGCAGCGAAGCGGTCTGAAAGGCTTGCATCTCCCTGGCCGAAATAGGATTCAA
>CAZXOJ010000301.1:0-5586 GCA_964642325.1 uncultured Bacteroides sp.
AGGATCAGGATTTCAATCTGGTATCTGTACAGAATATCAGGGAGGAACTGGATGAAAGGGAACTGCAAGCCTGGCAGAAACTGATCAGGGTGCTCACACATGAGATCATGAATTCAGTAACCCCCATCACATCCCTTGCCGGGTCCCTGTATGATATTGTGGATGCCCAGGATACTGCCATCGGATCTCCCCAACTAAAGGAAAAGCTTGTATCCGGACTGGGAGCAGTGCGGGAAAGGAGTGCAGGACTCATCAAATTCACCACTGCCTACCAGGATATTGCAAAGATCCCTGCTCCGGTTATCAAGACGGTAGAGACCACTGATCTGATCAGTCGCATTCACTCACTCTTTGCTGCGGAGATGAAGGAGGGGGGGATTGAATTTGAGATCAACGGGAAAGGAGCCCCGGGCAGTTTCATGGCTGATATCAACCTGCTGGAACAGGTGATCATCAACCTGATCAGAAATGCCCGTGATGCAGTTAGTATGACAGATAAACCAAACATTCACGTGACCATGAGTACCAAAGAGGGCAGGCAGGTATCTATCAAGGTCCGGGACAATGGACAGGGCATACCGGATGATACTTTAGATCGCATATTTGTACCCTTTTTCTCCACCAAGGAATCCGGGACAGGGATAGGGCTGAGCCTTTCCCGCCAGATTATCATAATGCATAAAGGCACGCTGGAGGTGGATACCATGCCTGGTAAAACCACCTTTGAGATCCTTCTTTGATAAATGTTGCGCTGCAAGAACAGGTCCTGTTAATAAATGAGTATGAGATCCTGAAAATGAAAAAGTTAAAGTATTATCTTTATATTGATTTAGTCTAAATAAATACTTAAAAACTTTAACAAATAATTAAACGTGATATACTTCCTACATCATTACTTTTATGGAAGATAAACCACAACAAAGATCATGACAAAATTCAATAGGAGAAATTTCCTGAAATCATCCGTATTCGGAGCATCCGGAATGCTTGTATCGGGTAGTGCTAAAGCGAGTACTGCCAGGGCGGGCACTGAGATGATTACACGGACACTCGGGAAGACAGGTTTGGAACTTCCCATCCTTAGCATGGGGGTCATGAGGGCGGATACGCCTAATATTGTGAAAGCCGCCTATGATTCAGGCGTTAAACTTTTCGATACGGCCCACGGATACCAGCGTGGAAAAAATGAAGAAATGCTGGGAGAATTTTTCAAGGACAGGCCAAGGGATTCATTTACTATCGCGACAAAAGTTATTCCTCCCGGTATTAATAGGAAAACCGGTGAACTGGGACCTGAATTCACCAAAGAGGGATTTCTGGAGATGGCCAATTTAAGCCTGGAAAGGCTTCAGATGGATCATGTAGATATTTTCTACCATCACCTGGCCTCCTCCAGGGAAACGCTATTGAACGAGGACATGCTAGCTGCGCTCAGACAACTCAAGCAAGAGGGGAAGGCAATACATTTAGGCGTGTCTACCCATAAGAACCAGGCTGAAGTGATCCGTGCCGCCATAGAAGGTGGGGTTCATGAGGTGATACTCCTGGCTATTAATTATACCATGAAAGATGATAAAGACCTGATGGATGCCATCGATGAAGGAGCAGCTGCAGGATTGGGCTTTATTGCCATGAAGACCATGGCCGGAGGTTTTCTGGATGAGGAAAAGAAGGTACCTGTGAACGGAGTAGCAGCCCTGAAATGGGTATTTCAGAATCCACATATTGCGACTTCCATCCCGGGCTTCACAAAATTCAACGAGTTGCAGACAGACCTGGAGATCATGCAGGGACTGGAAATGACGGATGAAGAAATGGATCACCTGCTGGCAGCTAACGATCATACAGGTTTCTACTGCAACGGATGCACCGGTTGCCAGCATCAATGCCGCAAAGACCTGCCTGTTTCCGATATCATGAGAGCCTACATGTACACCTATGCTTACGGTAACCTTGAAAAGGGCAGGGAGATTCTGGATGAGTACGGGGTGGATGCAGATCCATGTAAGGGTTGTCCCGGCTGTACGGTCACGTGCAGCAGCGGATTCCCAGTAGCAGAACGGATCGCCAAGGTATCCAGGTTGAAAGATGTTCCGGAGGATTTTATAACCTAGTCCCGGATCTACCTGGATTTATTTAACTCGCTCAAAATTTTCTTATCCCTACCGTATACGTCCCGGTAAAAATATATTCGTCCATCTATTTTGTTCTCATAACAGGTCCAGTACATGATCATGACAGGCATGGGTTTGGACAGGTTAACATTCTGGAGCTTTTTGGTTTTGATCACGGCAGCTATCTTTTCACTGTCGTAACCCTTATCCCCCAGCAACTGTTCGGCCAGGATGAGCGGGTCTTTCACCCTCACGCATCCGTGGCTGAATGCCCGATCACTTTTTTCAAAGTACGATTTTGATGGTGTGTCATGCAGGTAAACAGAATATTTGTTCGGAAAAATAAACTTTACCAGTCCCAATGCATTATTGGGCCCGGGTTCCTGCCGAATAGTATAAGGAAAGCTTTTTTGTGAGTGCTGGCTGAAGTCTACCGTAGACGGGTTGACTACCTCATTTCCCCTGAGAAGGGTCATATTCCTGTTTTGGAGGTAATTAGGATCCTTTTTTAGTTTTGGCAGCATTTCTTTGGTAGCGATGGAATAAGGAACAGTCCATGTTGGATTAAAGACTGCATATTTAATATCGGACGTAAAAACAGGTGTTTCATGAAATTCCTTTCCCACAACCACTCTGCATTCATAATCTATCTGCCTGTCCTTGAAAATGTACAGGTGGTAATCAGCGATATTGACCAGCACGAATTCCTGGGGTAGATCGTTATTGATCCATCGGCATCTCTCCATATTGATCCTTATAATATCGAGTCGTTCCTCAAGTGTAGTATTCAATGCTTTGTAGGTTTGTTTACCGCAGATCCCATCATCGCCCAGTCCGTTAAATGACTGAAATTCCACAATGGCATCTTCCAGCTCCTCGTCAAATTTCTCGTTTTCAGGAGAGCTGAAGGTATATCCGTATACCGTCATATGCTCTTTCAGGGCAGCGACAGCAGGGGAAGAGTCTCCCAGCCTGAGCGGTGCCCCGGGATAAACAACCGGTTCTATATCACCTCCTGATTTCTTAATTGAATCAAGATGGGCAAACCATTTTCGAAGTTCATGGTAGAGTGGCATTTCAGTACGAATATTTTCCACCCCGTCCTTGAGAGATTGTGTCTGAAGCCGGTCCATCAGCCTGAATTCCGCACCATCCGGTATTGGCCTCATGCTGTAATTCCAGCTCGGGTCAAGCTTTGTCGGGTGAACCTTGCCCTGTATCATATGAAAAGCATAGGTCAATACGGCATCCGTCATGACAATATCTGCCTCGGCATATTCATCCATTGTGACCCGTACTCCACTCTCGATTTTTACATCATGTTCTTTTATAAAGTCAATATGGTAATCTTCAGGGGTGAGTCCCTCAAAATAGGAATCATCCAATATCTCAATGAGATCTTTCCTATTGCTGGCCTTGCCCCATACAGGCTGGTAATCTTCATTCTTGTATAGATTGGTAATGACCGGATTTCCAATGATCTTTTGTTTACCCAGTTTTATCGTACCGGATCCTTCCAGCTCACTGATATGTTTCCTGATATTCTCCTGGATGGAATTTTCATCTGAGCCCTGTGCAGAAGCAGACATTGTACCGGAAAACGCCAGGGAAAATGATAGGATTGTAAAAACGAATAATAAGGTAGTGGATTTCATTGTTTACTGCTTTTATATAAAGCAGCAATATAAAAAAAATCTAGTTTAACACGGATGATTTATCCAGGTATCCTGGTTCAGGAAAATAAATAAACAGCAGGGTGCCCCCTTTGATCATCTCTATTATCTCGTCATAATTCTGAGCCGGCAATGCCGGGCAGCCAAAACTCCTACCCAACCTGCCATATTTTTTAATGAAGGATGCTTCAGCATATTTTGCGGAGTGAATAACAATGGCCCTCTGCCTGGCCTTATCGTTAATTCCTTTCTCCAAACCATCCAGTTTCAGGGAAAGGCCATGTTTTCCATGATAGGTTTCTGCTGTTTTATAGAAACCAAGGCTGCTCTGGTTACTATGAGGGGTGTTGGAAAAATACTCCGCCATTAAATTGCCTGTATTCCTGCCATGAGCAACATAATCCTGGTAGATCACCTGCCTGCTATCCAGATCGATAAGGTAAAAACGCTTGTTGTTCGAAGGTTGACTGAAGTCCAGGACCGAAATAACATTGTCTATCAGGTCTATGGAATCCTTCAATTCAGTCCACCCCCTGAAAGCAAGGTCGAAAGCTTCAAAGGACATGGATTGATTGTCTATCTGTTCATATATATACCTTGCATCATTACTGGCTTCACCTGGGTGATCCGGGAAACTGCCGGCAAAACCAGGTGTGAGGAACAATACGAAAACAAATACAAACATGATTAACCTCATCCTACTTCAATCAAATAGTGCAATTTAAACGCAATTTATAATATTTAAGTATCAGGATATGCCAAATTCCTGATACATTTGTTGAAAATCCTAAGAAATGAAAAGATATATATACATGTTGATAAGCCTGGCCGTCCTTGCTAACGGTATATGCCAGGCTGCTGATACTGACGCAGTAAGTTTCCCTGAAGTGAAGGGCTGGAACCTTACTGTCATTCCGGATGTTTATACTCCGGGGAACCTTTGGGACCTGATCAATGGTGCTGCCGAATCCTATTTAAGCTATGATTTTGTGGACCTCCACCTGGGAGATTATAAGCATACTTCGGGAACGGTTATTCATGCGGAAGTTTATCGGCACAGTACCCCGGTCAATGCCTATGGGATTTACTCTGCAGAGCGCAGTCCGGAATACCAGTTTGTTGAGATAGGGACACAGGGTTACCTGGAGGAAGGTGTGCTTAACTTTCTGGCCGGGCAGTTCTATGTCAAACTATACTCTACCGATTCGGGTGATGAAGTGCAGGAAGCATTGCAAAAGATCGGACAGAAGATCAGCGGGCACCTGGACCAGGAAAACAGCTTACCCAAGCTGCTCAAGCTTTTTCCTTTAAAAGGGCAACTTCCATATTCAGATCAATACATCAGAGAAAATTTCATCGGCTTCGATTTCCTGCATTCAGCTTATACAGTTGGCTATGATGGAGGATTCAAATTGTTTGTTATCCAGGGGAAGGATGCGGCAGAAATCCAGGAAATGGCGAAACAATACCTGGCTTTCACCAAGCAGGATATTGATCCTGCCAGTGTCTCGGAACTGACCTTCAAAGACCCCTATAACGGGGATATCCCTGCCATAATCCAAGGCTCCTATCTGGCGGGAATCATTGATGGCAGTGACTATGAGAATGCCAGGGCATTGCTTGAGGAACTGGCCAAAGTCTTGGCATCAGCAGGTAAATAAGCATCGGAAATATATTAGTCGATTTAGGGACTATGACCCTTGACTTCCTCTATTCCCCTGTTACAGGCAGGTTCATCTTCTTCAGGAGTTCAATATACCTTGGATTGCCTTTCATCTTATCATAGACACGTTTGGTTG
>CAZXOJ010000302.1:0-5578 GCA_964642325.1 uncultured Bacteroides sp.
ATAAAATTCACAAACTATGAGATAAACGTATACGGTAGTACAGCGCTCGGAATTGATTATGAATCTCAACTGGGTGTCGGAAAAGCGGAAGGAGAACCTTATGTCTATGCCCTGGACCTGAATGCCGATGGGGTTAATGAGTACCGTCTTGAGAATGACAGTGTGCAAATTACCCTCCTCACAACCGGAGCACGGGTTATCGAATACATTGTTAAAAGCAGGAATGACAATGTGCTCTTCAAGTTATGGCCACAAAAGGCCATCGATGACAAGAGGCCTTTCCGGAAAAGAGGATATTACCCCTATGGAGGATTTGAAGATTTCCTGGGACAGGGGAGCATGGAGACACACAGGGTGTATGATGCTGAAATTGTTAAAAAGGAGGGAGACTATGTGCGGGTCAGGATGTGGACGGATTACTTCGGCAACCGGTTGGAAAAGACATTTACGCTTTATGGAAATTCACCATTGCTGGAAGTGCGGTTTGCCCTGGCATTTAAAAACCCTGAAGCCAATATGCTGGGTCCCCAGCCGATTCTTGAACTGGGACAAAAACACTGGACGGAAGATGTATTTATTGTTCCGGAATTGGATGGTCTGCAGGAATACAGGATGAAACCTGAAAAATATTATGGGAGGGTACAACACCTGAAGGAAGGATGGAATGCAGGCTATGATACCAAGGAGGACATTACTTTCGTTGGAGCTTATCCTGTCGATCAACCACTGTTTCTCCATATGTGGATGAATCATCCCAGCAATTCGGAAGCCCATCATTATTATGTGGAATTCCAGCCCTGGACACCTATTTATCAGAAGAGCACCATGTATTTTACATATTATATATATGGTGTCGGCGGAAAATGGGAAAACGCGGTGAAATCACTGAGGGAGATTAATCTGATTACCACCAGGTAATACATAAAAAACACATACGATGAAGATCAACATAATATTCCCAGCCTTACTCTTATTAGTATTAAGCGGTTCCTTTGCTTCAGGTCAGAATCTTGATGATTTTGACTATAGTGGAACAGACGGTTCTGTAAAGTATATCGTGAATGAGAACATTCAGTTTAATGGATATACAAACTACTGGCACAATACTTATCAAAAATGGATCCGGACGGGTAACCTATTCAAAATGGCGATAGACAATGTGGAGGACAACATTCTGCAAAGTAAAGTGGACATTGCAGAAGAGATGGGTCTTCCAGGATTGATCATGCAGGAAGGTTTCTTTGACAGGTTAACTTCAGGTTCCTACCGGGTACTTGACCAACCTACCAAGCCGGATCTTGAAAGTTTGATGGAAAATAAAAATGTACTTGTCTATATTGATCCCCTGTCATCTCTGGGGAAAGAGCTGACCAGTGGTTTGTCAAACCGGATTGTCTGGCCTGAAAAATTGAAAAGCCACCAATATGAAGCAAAGGATCTGAAAAGAGTTGATGCCTATTTTCTTCAAAAGGGCGATAAAAACCTATTTGTGGTCAGTTCAACAGATGATGAAAGCAGGGAAAAGTTTAAACAACTGCTGGAAGGTACTGAAACGCTGATGCAGAAGTATGATCTGCACAAGGGATGGTTCGGGGCATATTCCCTGCTGAACAGTGTGACCATCACACCCGGGCATCCCCTTGAAATCATAGGAAAAGGCATGAATGAAGGCAATACCTGGTTTGTATTTGATGGGTATATGGATTTTCTTTCCAAAGATGATTTAAATAGATGGATGAATGAGGTAAATCTTCCTATTGTAACTGACGTAGGCCATAGCAAATTGTTTGGATGTGAAGATTATGAAGGCCTTCAGGTTCAGAGATTGTTTACAACACAGGCATGGTTTGATTTCGCCAGGCGAAAAAATGGATTCGTATTCCGTAATGTGTACAGCTTATCAGACGACAATCTGTATGATTATGACGGATACATTGCCCAGGAGGGAAATAAGGAGCAAATTGACAGGGAGAATGTTCCATTTATCTTGAAAACAGGTAAACTGGAAGATGATGCTTCGTCGAGTATGGTCCTTTTCCTGGATAAGGGAGAGCCTCTAACCTGGAAGAACATGTGGGAAGCCATCCTTGACCGCCGGGAGGTAGGCATCCTTGAAAAAGGTAAAATGATGGGGCCTGCAAGCTTTCGAAATGCATTGCAATTGTTATTGCTGGACAGGGTCTTTTTAGAGGAATATTTCGGTGACAGGATAGACCTTGAGGCAACCGTTGAGGGCTATGATTTAAAGGTCACCGTAACGAACACCTATCCCGAAGAAATTTCGGGTTCATTGGAGGTAACATTGCCAGATCAAATGAAGGTAGAAGATTTAAGTTCTGTAAAATTCAGCATCCCAGCGCGAAGCAATCGAACTTTTAAATATAGGATCCAGCCTGAAAAATCAGCAATGGGGAGAACCAATCCTATTTCTGTTCATTGCCACTGGAATGATAAAACCAAAAGTACCCTGACAATGCTCGATCTTCCTCCTGCTATATCAGTTCACCAGGTCCTATATGGCCACACACCTCAGATTTCCTTTCCTGTTTCCATCCATAATTTTACAGAAGAATCAACCTTTCCGGTACAGGTTCAGATCATTGACAAAGAGGATGCTCAAAAAGTAATATTTGAAAGTGAACAATCCTGCATAGCGAATCAGGGATCTTTTCAGGATTTATTGTTTGAACTTGAGGCCCCCCCAGGAGGTTATAATGTAAGGGTCACAGCACTTGGACTGGAATATATTTCACAATTGGGAGTAGGAAAAGCTGAGGGAAATGTCAGTGTAAAAGAGGTTGATGTTAACGGTGACGGGATAAACGAATTCCAGATGGAGAATGACAGTGTTCGAATCCTGTTGCTGGCAACTGGTGCAAGGGTTATTGATTATACCGTAAAAAGCCGGGATGATAACGTATTTGCTAAAATATGGCCAGAAAAGGCCATTGATGATAAACGACCTTTCAGAGATAGAGGTTTCTATCCATACGGGGGATTTGAAGATTTTCTAGGGCAGGGAAGTATGGAGACACATCGGGTTTATGACGCTGAAATCGTGAAAAAAGAAGGCGATCATGTCCGTGTAAGGATGTGGACAGATTATTTTGGCAATCGGCTGGAAAAAACATTTACCCTTTATGGTAATACACCTTTGTTAGAGGTTCGCTTTGCCTTAACTTTTAAAGATCCCTATGCAAATGTCCTTGGACCGCAGCCAATCCTGGCATTGGGAGACAGACACTGGACAGAAGATGTATTTACCATTCCGACATTTGATGGAATTGAAGAAATCAGGATGACACCAGAAAGAAGATGGGGTCAGATATTTTACGTGAGTGAAGGATGGAATGCAGGTTATGACACCAAGGAGGACGTTTCATTTGTAGGAGCCTTTCCGGCATCCCAACCTTTGTTTTTACACCTGTTTTTGAACGATCCATATAACAGAAGCTCCCATTATTATTATGCGGAATTTCAACCCTGGGTACCCATCATTCAAAAAACCACCATGTATTTTAACTATTTTTTATGGGGTGCGGGTGGACCATGGGAGATTGGGGTGAAAGACCTGCGTGAAAAGAATTTAATAACTACAGCACAATAATACAGCGAATATGAATGATTTAAAACAGGTTAGATTTTTTTATGCTTGGTTCGTAATTGGCCTTTTTATTTTTTCCACCAGCGGTCTTGTTTATGGCCAATCAATAGACGATTTCAATTATAGCATGGATAAATCAACTCCAGGCAATCATATAATCAAGAGCGATGTCCAGTTTAATGGTTATACCAATTTCTGGCATAACACCTATGATGAGTGGTACAGTTATGGCAATCTTTTTAAAATGGCATCGCCCCAGGTGGAGAAGACCATCCTGCAAAGCAAAGTGGACATGGCTGAGGAAATGGGTATCCCGGGACTGCTGATGCAGGAGGGATTTATGAATGCCCTGCTGTCAGGATCCTATGACATCCTGGACCAGCCGGAACCAGACCAGCTGGAAGCAGCTCTCTCCAAAGGAGATGTGCTGGTCTTTCTGGATCCTGGATCAGATGCCGGGGAGGTAGTCATGTCTGGGTTGCCGGCAGAATGGGAATGGCCCCGTAAATTGAAGAGCCATCAATATTATGACCCCGGACTGGTTCGGGCAGATCTTTTTCAGCTTGAAAAAGGTGGGCATAAGTTATTTGTGGCCAGTTCAGCGGATGAAGCTACCCGCCAGGCACTGAGAGACCTTATTGAGCATACTGGACGTATCCTTGAAAAATATATGCTTCACAAAGGCTGGTTTGGAGCAAATACCCTGGTAAACAGTGTGACTTGTACCAAGGGACATCCTATTGAGGTGATCGGGCAGGGTATGAATGAAGGATGCAGCTGGTTCGTTTTTGATGGCTACATGGATTTCCTGTCGAAAGATGCCTTGGAGGTTTGGATGGAACAGGTGGGATCTTCCATGGTCACCGATGTTGGATTCTGGCCGGTCTATGGCTGCAAAGATTATGATGGATTCCAGGTACAGAGCATGTTCACAAAGGAATCGTGGAATGAGTATGCCCATAAGAAAGGAGGCTACGTATTTCGGCAGGTCTGGGATACAAAGGCCGATCTGTTCCATTATGACGGTTACCTGGCCACCGAAGGAAACAAAGAACAAATTGACCATGAAAATGTTCCCTTTATTGTAAGGACAGGAATGCTTGATCAGGATGCCCTGAACAGCATGGTATTATTTATTGAGAAGGATATACCGCTCACCCGGGAATCGATGTGGAATGCCATCCTTGACAGGCGTGCCACAGGTGTGCTGGCAGAGGGCAAAATGCTGGGACCGGTCCGCTACCGGAATGCCCTGCAGATGTTGTTGCTTGACAGGGTTTATCTGGAAGAGTATTTCAATGACCGCACTGATTTAAAGGCAGTGGTTAATGGTTATGACCTGGAGGTTACTGTCAGAAATTTTAATTCAGAAGCTGTATCCGGTGATCTGGAATTAACACTTCCTGCCGGAATGACAGTTGAAAATTATACTTCCATCCCGGTCGACCTTCCATCTAAAGGTTCAAAAACCATCCATTTTGCGCTGCAACCAGGAAAAGAGGCAGTTGACCGTGCCAACCCGCTGGCCATACATTTCAATATGGAAGGAAGAAAGAAAACCACCATGGCCATGCTTGATCTGCCACCTGCTATTTCTGTGCATCAGCTCTTATATGGACATGCTCCCAGGGTTAGTTATCCGGTTTCTATCCACAATTTCTCTGAACAGTCCTCATTTCCCGTGGAAGTGCAAGTTTTCCAAAAAGGTGGTAAGGAGCCACCCCTGTTTCAAACTTCATTGACCTGCAATGCAGCCAAGGGCTCATCAGAGGATTTACTGTTTGACCTGGAGGTCGAACCTGGTGACTATGAGGTAAGAGTGACTTCCCAGGGCGTGGATTATACATCACAACTAGGAGTCGGAAAAGCGGAGGGAAAACCAAACCTCTATGAGATTGACCTGAACGGTGACGGTGTAAGTGAATACCGCATGGAGAACGACAGTGTTCAGGTGACATTGTTAACAACCGGAGC
>CAZXOJ010000303.1:0-5480 GCA_964642325.1 uncultured Bacteroides sp.
AAATCCTTCAGCTGCCGATATTAATTCTTTAAACTGCTTCTTCTTTTCTTGCAGCATAGAACAGATCATATCTATCTTTCTGAGTTGGGCAAGTGCAACCGCCCCGGTAACTTCATTGGCCCTGAAATTTAATCCCAGAATAAATCTCGACCCAACCTGGACTCCGGTCCTGGAAGGTGTATGTCCCTGGTCATGAATGGCAAACATATTTTCATACAATTCCTGGTCACGGGTAATGATCATTCCGCCATCACCGGCCGTTATTGTTTTGAAAACATTGAGTGAGAATGCTCCCGTCAATCCCATGGTCCCAACTTTCTTCCCCTGGTAAGATGCTCCTGCAGCCTGGCAGCAATCTTCAATGACGACAAGCTTATGCCTTTCTGCTATATCCATGATTTCATTCATCTTGCAGGGATTTCCGAGCATATGAACTGGCATGATAGCCCTGGTCTTAGAAGTGATCCTTGCTTCAACATCTTTTGGATCAAGTGTAAGACTTTCATCAATTTCAGCCAGAACAGGGATGAACCCTGCAAAAATGATGGCCGAGTAACTTGCCACAAAGGTATATGCCGGGACTATCACCTCATCACCAGGTTTTGCACCCAGGGCAAACAGGGAGATCAGTAATGAACTGGTTCCCGAACTTGTGGCAAATGCGTAGGGTACCCCGCTATATTCAGCAAATTCTTCTTCGAGGGTATGTACCTTGTGCTTAAAATCCGGATCATTCAAATCTCCATAGCGGAACAGATGACCGGACTCCATTACATCCATTAATTCTTTAATTTCTTCCTTACCGACTAAGTATGAACCTGGACCTGGCATGTTTTTCGAATTTTGATTAATAACTAATTTTAATTGATCTTTATTTTTCTCGCAAAATGCATGGCTACCGGTCCCATGAGCCCTGATTCCAGCAAGGGGGCATCCTTCCAGAGGGTATTCTTTTGTAAATCGGGACCTGTAATATTGGTCTTCGTATATCGTTCACCTTCAGGAAGCATCCCGTCACCAGTCAGGCGGTTGGACCAGGTATTTGCCACTTCTAAAGTTAGGGTATTTTCCCCTGCTTTGGCAGCCCATGTAATGTCCTTTTTATAAGGAGGTTTCCACAGGATTCCCATATTTTCTCCATTCAGGTAAATCTCAACAACTTCCCTGACCTTACCCAGATCCAGGGAAATGATCAGCTCATCATCTATATATTCCCCGGGTATTTCAAACTTCTTTGTGTATGTGGCAATTCCCGAAAAATATTTAACCCCTTCTTGATCCGAATCCGACCATGACATCAATTCAGGAACAACTATACGGTCCGGAGCACCCCAACCGGCTGGAAAATCTAGTTGCCAGTCCCCCGTTATATTAACAGCCCCAGGAATATCCCTAACTTCGACAACATTTTTATTGCCCTCATTATCTGTTAGTGCATACTTACCTTCTTTACTTGCAATCAGGCTGATCTCATTACCTTTCGTTTGAAGGTCAGTATACATTGCATTTTCCGAATACGTGCCGGTACCCGGGAAGATCTGTTTTTCATCAAACGCTGCTGAAATCACGTGCAGATGTTCATCCTGTTCCCGGAAAACAATGAACACCGACCCATGAGGCTGTAGCTTCAATGGAATTCTGGTTTCTTCATCATTTACATCGTAAATGGCGACTTTCTGGATTGTCCCGGTCTCGGGATCCCATATTTCCGGAACCTTGTTTTTTACCCTGAATATCCCTTCCACGATCTCAGTCTCATTTCTTGTATTAGTCACAAAGTAAATTTCTTCACCGGATGTCCTGCGATGTATGAAATCAAGTTTTGCCTGGTCGTTGTGACTGGTAAAACTGAAATCGGGACCTAATCCCCTTTCTAGCAACACCTGTTTCAGGGTTTTCCCCCAGATCACCTTTCCCTGCCCATATTGATTCTCTGTAATTGACTTACCATCGCAGTCTCCCCATAGCTCATCTGCCATTTGTTTAATGAGTTCATCCCTCTCAGCATAATTTTTCAAACCATGTGATCGGCTGGGCTTGGGTCCAACTATAGTGGCTCCCTTATTAACCAGGCTTTCAATCTTTTTTAGAACTTCTGTGTCTGCATGGTCCTGCTCAGGCAAAACCAGGATCTCATAGCTTTGTCCATCGGGCAGCACAAGTTTCCCGTCTTTTACGTCAAGCCTGGTAAGAATGACCTCGCTGTTCGTTACATCATAATCATATCCAAATCCGAGGGAAGGATTGACATGTTTCGGCTTCACAAAATTGGGAGCCTGGTCACCATAGTAATAGAGTACATCACCTACAAAATTCCCCTGTTGCAACATGAAACTGCTACGGGCTAAATAATCTGAAAATGGCCTGGATTTAGGCCACCAAACCCGGGTGGAATTGAAATGGGTTCCTGCATGGTAAACAAACCCAGGTATGCCAGCATCCGGAGTTGTATGGGGAGATGTATGATATACGAAACGGTTCAGTCCCTCACACATGGCCTTGTCGGCCAGTGGCTTAAGCTCTGCCGGCCCTTCCTGCCAGTGAAGGAAACTGGTGAACGATTCCCCCTGAACCTCTTTTTTACCATAAATATGTGCAGCACATGAAATTTCCTTTACCAGTTGCATGATATCAAAACCATTTTCGTCATAGCGTGGATGTTTATTCCAGAATTCTCCCCTGGGAATATCCAGTACTCCCAATGCCCTCAGGGCATCTACAGGAACATTGTGAACCGGTGCTCCCGGTCCCCCGGATTCCGAGCAAAGTTTAAGGCCATGCTGATTGCTGATCTCTCTGCCCTTCAAATACAGGTTCTCAATCAGCATATCCGAAAGGGTTTTCATGTAATCATGCATAAACCGTTCAGTGATATCTTTGTTTTGAATGATTTTTCCCTGCAAAACAGGGAGGTAGGGTTTCATGTTATAACCTCGCCTATTCTCAAATTCTTCGAGCATTTTTGGTGTCCACACAAATCCTACTACTTCATAACTGCATAAATAGA
Organism: uncultured Bacteroides sp.; assembly: GCA_964642325.1. Lineage (GTDB taxonomy): Bacteria > Bacteroidota > Bacteroidia > Bacteroidales > SM23-62 > SM23-62. The sequence goes on from CAZXOJ010000303.1 coordinate 3,008, forward strand.
GGTATTTTATGGGAGTGTTTTCAAGATCTCCCAGTGTTGAAGATAACCTGTCTATGAAATGGTTAAAATGAAATTCCGTGGCATCTGCATTAAAATGGTCCATGCTCAGGCCTGTGGAATTCGGACTCGGGCATTTCAACATCTCACCCGTATTGGCACATACAAACCTCGAGATTTCCCAGGTACCTTCTCCGGCCCGCCAGGTCAGCCTCCCGTTTTCATCAACATGACCGGAAAGATCAATAACCTGAGATAAGTCCTGAATGATCTCATCACCTGTAGAGGGAATGGCCAGCACAGCTACATCCTTATAGTAGACAGGCATTCCATCCACTTCTTTTTCAATATATACATTCTTACCAGCCCTGTTCTTGGTTGGGAGCTCAGGGAATGGCAGGTCCACCTCAATGTTCCCGGGCCCGGATACAATCTTTGAGGTTTCATACAATGCCATTGAACCATGTTCAGGTTTGATCCAACTGCCTCCAGCATCCCAGCTGCTCGAAAGGATCAATCCAAGTTCCATATCGAGGCGGGTGGCTTCCTTCACGGCATAGCTGATCGCCTCGAGACATTCTTCCCCCATAAATGCTGGTCCTGCAGGAACAATACCATCAGGATTGCTGACTGCTCCGATATCAAATATGTCAAAGCCGGCCATTCCCTGGGCCTTGGCTTCTTCGAGTTCAGTAGTCAGCCGGGCCAGATCAAAATTACCATTCATCCAGTCCCAATACCCCTTTGGACGTACTGAGACTGGGGGATCGTTAAACCCTTCTTCCAGGGAAACCATTGAGGCATCAGGAAGGGAAGGATCCTTTTGCTGTTGACAGCTGCTAAGTACAGTAAGTAAAACGATAAGCTTAATGAATATTTTTCTCATTTCTGTGATTGGTTTATAATTTCATCAATGGGTGTGCACTATATTTCTATTTCCTGCCACCAGGGGAGGCATGGTTTTCAAAGATTAAAATTTTACTTTCTTTTGAATAGGTATCGGGCCCTACGATATCCATGTCACCATCATTTCCAAGGTCTCCGGTAACTCCGTAATACATACCATATTCAGGATGGATAATTTTCTTTGTCCAGCTTTTTCCGTCACCATCATTCAGCCATAGATAGGTTCCTTTTTTCCCGAATGAAAGTCCCACGAAAACATCAAGGTCCCCATCCATATCAAAATCACATGCAAGGGCCTGGTGGTTGGCAGTAAAGTTGTCTTCGATAATATGTTTCGTCCAGGATTGGGTTCTGGGTTTTTCAGGAAGATCATACCAGGCCAAGTATACTTCAGCCCCTTCAGCAGGGGTTACCAGCAGGTCATTTTTACCATCCCCGCTCAGGTCTGCATAGCCGTTCTTTGTTGAGTTCGATAAGTTTCCTTCCTTATTCATCCAGTTCTCATCAAAGATAACCCTCTGATAATCACCATTCCTGGGATCATTAGCAAACAGTGCATAGCCGTTCATTACAATATCAGGGATGTTATCATGATCAAGGTCAAACACATCCAGCCCTTCTCTTATGGGTTGATTGGGCAGTTTTACGGTATGCCAGTCATCCGGACTGTTCTGAAAATAAAGGAGCAGTTCATTATTGTTCCCCAGGTGCCTGACAATCACATCGATTTTTTTATCTCCATCAAGGAATGCCACATCCATATCCCCCAGATGAAGTCCATAAGGTATATCGGTATCGATCACATGCTTCTTCCAAGCCTGTGTAGCATCCCCGCCGGGAATGAAAGGATTCTCGAACCAGTATAAATTGGCAGGAAGCTCAAGATTACCGGAATGTTTATCTTCTGGCAGGATCAGGTCCAGGTCACCATCATTGTCCACATCGGCAAATTCCGAATCACCTGTAAAGGGACCGGGATTAAAGCCAGGATCAAATTCATGCCTGATCCAGTCAGGAGCTTCGTACCAGGCAAATAATTGCCTTCCCTGGGCATGTTTTCCGCCTTCAAAGGCAGCAATATCAGGAAGCTGGTCATTATTCAGATCGGCTATATTTACAGTGGTGACTCCGCTGATATCAGGATCTGGGATGATGATCCTAAAATCCTGTCCCTGTAATATCACAGATGGGACAATGAGGAATAGAAGAGCGACAGCAAAATACTTTGATTCAGTCATTGTATTTTGAATTTTAAGAAAGATAGTATACATGTTTTTCCTATCCAAGCCTGTAGACAGGATAATCATTTAAATAATCAGAAAGTTGATTTTAGAAAAGGAAATGGCAATGTAGAATTCTCTGCCTTTCGACTATTTCCAGAGAACAAAGGCATAGATGAAAAAGACCGGAATGAGTATCCCTGCCAGTAGGTACCACCAGCCATGCTTGAATTGCTTCCTTCTTTTAAACCACATAATGATCCCTGTAATGGCAAAAAGGATCATGGCAAAACAGGAAGTATCATACATCACAGCCCAGGCAGTATATTCCCATCCACCCTTAAATCCCC
>CAZXOJ010000304.1:0-5454 GCA_964642325.1 uncultured Bacteroides sp.
TGTGGATGCCGCTGAGGAATTGCAGAAACTGGAAGAAGAACTATCCTATAACATGGGATTCCTGAAATCCGTCCAGGCCAAACTGGAGAACACAAGGTTTGTTGAACATGCCCCTGAACAAGTTGTTAATAAGGAACGGAAGAAAAAGGAAGATACCGAAAAGAAGATCCAGGTCCTGGAAGAGCGCATCAGGGATTTAAGGGGCTAATCTTTTAAAGACCCAGCCCTGGTCTGTTTTTTCGAAGAGCATCCTTTCGTGCATCCTGTTTTCCCTATCCGACCAGAACTCCATCTTATCTGGGATCACCCTGAACCCACCCCATTGTGGAGGCCGGGGAACGGGCTGGTTCTGAAACTTTGATTCCCATTTTTTCAGGGACTCATCCAGGCTGTATTTGGAGGGTATCTCACGGCTCTGTTCAGAGGCCCAGGCACCCAGCTGGCTACCACGTGGCCTGCTTTCAAAATACCGGTCAGATACTGAGGCTGGAACCTTTTCTGTAAGACCCTCAATCCTTACCTGTTGCCCTGTCTCACGCCAGTGAAAAACCAGGGCTGCCCGGGGATTCCTCTCAAGATCCATACCCTTCCTGCTCTGGTAATTGGTATAGAAAACAAATCCCATCTCATCAAAGGACTTCAGAAGTACAATACGGGCTGAAGGCTTACCCTTACCGTCAACAGTGGCCAGGGTCATGATGGTGGGATCAGGTGTGCCGGCATCGATGGCTTCCTGGTACCAGTCCCTGAATATCGAAAATGGATTTGCAGTCTTCATCTATCCTTCCTCCGTAATCTCTTCCGGTAATGTGTTGTTCATTTCCAGTTTTGCCCCCTTGATACTTGCATTTAATTCAAATCCGATCAGCAGGACAATGGAATTGAAGTATAACCAGAGAAGAATGACCATCAGGGTACCAATGGACCCGTAAAACTTGTTGAACTGACCAAAATTATTGATGATGGAAGAAAAGATAAGGGAGGTCAGAATGACCAGTACACTTGCCAGGGTGGATCCGGCGGAATAGAATTTCCACTTCATCTTACGAGAGGGCCCCAGCCAATACAGAAATGAAAGGGCAGAATAGATCATCGCGATAATGACGATCCATTTACCTATCCTGAAAAGATAAAGGGTAAAGGCTTTCTGGATGATATCCTTGGAATCAAGCAGGTTTATCGCCGAACGACTGAAAATGATCAGGCTGACAGCCGTGGTGATCAGGAAAAACATGATGATCACCAGGAATGCCGCAATGGCCCTCCGTTCGATCCAGGAGCGGCTTTCGATGGCATGGTAGGTATTGTTGAAGGCAACGATCAGTACATTGATGGCATTGGTAGCAAAATAGAGTGCGATCAGGATGCCGAGCAGCTGCAGGGCCTTCCTTTTGATAAACATATCCCTTAGTGTGTTTTCCAATAATCCGTACACGTTTGAGGGTAAAATGCTCTCGGCCAGGCTGAGGACCCCCTCCTGGAAATCAGGAATGGGAATAAAGGGGATGAGGGTAAAAAAGTAGATGATCAGGGGCAGTGATGCCAGGGCAATGTGAAAGGCAATTGATGATGCGCGGGTTGTCAGGGCGCCCCGCTGGATCCCACGGACGAAAAAAACAACAACATCATAAATAGGGATACTTTCAAATCCTGGAAGACTGATTTGTTTGGCACGGTTTACTGCCCACCTGGCCTGTTTATTTACAAACAGGGATAATCTTGAGAGGTCGGATTTTTCCTCCATATGCTAATAACTGGCCTTTAAACTTAGATCGAGGCTTTTTATCTGGTGTGTCAATGCTCCCACAGAAATATAATCAACTCCGCATAGGGCATATTCCCTCAGGTTTTCGAGGGTGATCTTACCCGAGGACTCTGTTTCATAGCTGCCTGCAATGAATTCTACAGCCTTGCGGGTATCCGCTATGTTGAAATTATCAAGCATAATGCGGTCTACATCACCCGCCTGCATGATCTCCCTCACGTCTTCCAGTCCCCGGGCCTCCACTTCAATCCGCAATTTTCTCCCTGTCCTTCCGAGGTAATCATTCGTTTTCTTTATTGCCTGTGTGATACCGCCTGCAAAATCAATATGATTATCTTTCAGCATGATCATATCATACAACCCCATCCGGTGATTCTCCCCGCCGCCTATCCTGACCGCCTCCTTGTCCAGGATCCTCATACCGGGAGTTGTTTTCCTGGTATCGAGTATTATTGTGTGCAGGTCCTTGATTTTATTTACATATCTGTCTGTCTGGGTGGCTATGCCACTCATGCGTTGCAGGACATTCAGTACAATCCGTTCTGATTTCAGGATGGACTGAATGATGCCCGATACCATAAATCCGGTATCCCCGGGCTTGATCCTGTCGCCATCCTGCAGGTAAAATTCCATCCCTAATCCGGGGTCAATCCTCTCGAATATGAGTGATGCGATGTCCAATCCTGCAATGATGCCTTCATCTTTGACAAGCAACTGTGCTTCTCCTTTGGCATCCGCTGGAATGCAGGCCAGGGAAGAATGGTCACCATCACCCAGATCCTCTTTCAGGGTTGTTTCCAGCAATGCGTTAAAAAGATCTTTATTGATCATTTCCTTCCTCTTCCTCGATCCTTAACTGGTGAATTAAGGGTGTGTCGTCTTGTTTCTTCGTAAGTATATAGACCCTGAACCTGGCCTTGGAGGTGACGAGGCTACAAATGGCATAGCGGGAGTTTTCCTTTCCCCCTCCAAAAATAACCTTGAATGAGCTTGGTTTGTGTTCAGAGAAGAATTTCCGTATGATTTGTTCGGCCTGGGACCGGCTGTATACATCTTCCTCCTCGAGGATGATAAGTTCCACGTTGGTATAGAAATGTTTTGCCAGTTCGGCAGCATTGCCGGCCTCAAATGACAGGACAATATCTTCTGGCAGTTTATCCGTTTGTGCATATGACAACACTGGAAACATCAGGATTATCCAGGAGAAGATATAAAGTATCTTTTTCATTTCAAGCACAATTTTTGTACATTTTAATTCATAAATCATGCCGGGATACAAAATCATCCCGGTTGATGGCGCAATTTAATAATATTTAGCATGAAAATACAATTGCTACTAAGCGGCAAAACCAGATTTCCCTTTATCCGTGAGGGAATTGAAGAATACAGACGGAGGCTGGTCCATTATACTGATTTCCAGATCAGGGAACTGCCTGATATGAAAAATTCCGGATCCTGGCCTGAAAAAAAGGTAAAGGACGAAGAAGCTAAAACCATCCTGAAAGCTATTGATAACAGGGATTACGTGGTATTGCTTGATGAACGAGGTAAGCACATGGACTCCCTGGAATTCGCTGGTTTGCTCGAAAAGCAACAATACGGGTCATTCAGGACAATGTTGTTCGTTGTCGGCGGGGCATATGGCTTTGCCGGGGAAGTTTATGAGAGGGCCAATCTTGAGCTGTCCCTCTCAAAAATGACATTTTCACACCAGCTGGTAAGGCTGATTTTCCTGGAACAGTTATACAGGGCATATACCATCATGAGGGGAGAACCCTATCATCATGGTTGATGATTTATCCCTATCTTTAATCCACCAAGTTGAATCGAAATGAACAAAGGTATGATAAGGAATACCGGATTGCTGGCAGCTGCCATTGTCTGCTTTCTGATATCCCTGTTGCTTGAACACTTCTCTTTCTACAACCTTGCTGAAAACGGGATCGCACGGCGGTTCCAGGAGACACTTCAGGATAAGGAACACCATACCTATGCCCTTTTCGACGAAATGGAAGAAGTTTTGGCTCGAGTTAATAAGGATAGCATGGCAGATCCGGGCCAGTATTTCACATTGTTGCATTCACAGATGAATGAAGGGACAAGCGGAAAGGGCCTCGATCTTTTCATAGTCAGGGATGATACTTTGAGATTCTGGACAGGAAATGCAGTTTCGGCAGAAACCCTCCTTGCCAATGAAAGAGAAAGGGATGGAATGGTATTTGCAGGGAACAGCTGGTTGCTGAAGAGGGAAAGGAAGGTGGGGGATTGCAGGCTGATCAGCCTGATCCTGATCAAGCATGAATACCAGTATGAAAACCGCTTCCTGAGGAATGATTTCCAGGCAGATTTTCATGTGCCAGCAGGAACCCTGATCCTGCAGGGAAGTGACCAAACTGGCCGTACGATAATGGATTCATGGCAGCAGGAGGTTTGCAAACTGGATTTTAGCCAGATCCCCCCATACAGCCCCTTTCAGTCCTATTTTTCCCTATTCCTCTTTTTTGCCGGGATCCTGCTTTTTCTCCTCTATGTACGCCATCTGATCAAATCCATACCGGATCCCTTCTGGAAGAATACAGGGATTGCTATGGGTGCCATCATCATGATCCTCCTGAATGCCATCATGCTGAAAATGGCCATTCCTGATCAGTTAGGTGATCTTGAGATCTTTAATCCTGTATTATTTGCCGCTTCCAACATTTTTCCCACCCTGGCGGACCTGCTGATAACAACCTTTTTTATATTTTTCCTGGCCTATATATTCCATGCTGAGTTTACCTTGCCGGACAAATTCAGCCGAACTGTTTTTCGGGTGTTACAGGTTATCTTTTTCATTGGACTGGTATTTTATTTCCAGTTTACTATCCTGCTGTTCCGCAGTCTTGTCGTTCATTCCAGTATCTCCTTTGAAACCTACAGGGTGCTTGACATAACTGTATTTACTTTTTTAGGGCTCCTCATCCTGGGATTTCATTTTACCTCCCTGACCCTACTGATGGATAAGTTTTTCAGCCTGTTTAAACCGGATCTTTCATCCTACAGGCTGCTCTTTTTTGCCATCGCCTTTGGATTGCTTGCCTGGGTGACGGGTTTTATTCAGCCCGGGGGACCGGACCTTTTACTGGCCTTCCTAATCACAGTTGTGACCGGGGTGGTCGCTATGATCAGGGGCAGCAGGCATGTTCAGTTCAGGTATTCCACATTCGTACTGGTGATATTCCTGTACAGTATTATATCAGTGTACCAGATCGGAGTCTATTCAGATGAAAAAAGGCATAATGAGAAGATGGTGCTGGCCGTCGATTTAGCCGCCGAACATGATCCGGTTGCCGAGCTGCTGCTTAAGGACCTGGAAATGGATATTGCCACGGACCATGAATTGGGCTATATGATCCATGAGGGTTACACAGATTATATTGCCATAGAAGAATATCTGGAGGGCAATTATTTCAGCGGGTTCTGGGACAGGTATGATATGTATTTCGAACTCTGTACTCCTGATGACAGCATATATTTCGAACCTTATTTTAACACCTGGTATCCCTGTTATGAATTTTTTGATACCATGCACATGGAATACCGGATCAGGATCCCTGGCTCCAGGTTCTATTTCGTGGATAATATGAATGGGAGGATCAGTTATTTTGGCGCCTTCGAATATTATTCCGGTGACAGCACCATGACCACAA
>CAZXOJ010000305.1:0-3581 GCA_964642325.1 uncultured Bacteroides sp.
GTCTAAAGAAGGAAGTTTGCAAGTTTCCGCCGATTCGGTTGAACGTCTTAAAATCCCAAGCCAAGTGGCAAGAAGAAAAATTAACTTCGCAGAGAACTGGCGTGTGACATTATTGCTTTTTTTCAGAACCTAGCACAAACCTAGCACAAAACAAAAAACACCTACACAAATAAATGTGTAAGTGTTTGATTGTCTTTGTAGCGAGACGGGGAATTGAACCCCGGACCTCATGATTATGAATCATGCGCTCTAACCATCTGAGCTATCTCGCCATAATTGCGGGGCAAATATAATCCTAATTTTCAAAAACTCAAAGGCAGTAATTATTCCACCCGCAGACTCTCCGCTGGATTAGCTGTAGCTGCCTGGTATGAATTGTAACTGACCGTCAACAATGCGATGATCAGCACTACCAGCGTTACACCCAGCAATACCAGGGCATAGACAAGTACATTGAATTCAATGTGATAGGCAAAATTCTGTAGCCACGCCCTGACCCCGAAATAGGCCGGTATGCATATTAATGCAGAGATCCCCAGCAATTTGAGTGTTTCTCTTGATAAAATGAACATGACCAGGCTGACCGATGCCCCCATGGTCTTGCGGATGCCAATTTCTTTGGTACGCTGGTTGGTTGTATATGAGATCAGTCCCAGCAATCCCAGGCAGGAAATGAATACAGATAAAATAGAGAAGATCGTAAGGATGTGTCCTGTCCGCCTTTCTGCATCGAACATTTTGTTGAAAGTGTCATCCAACCAGGAATACTCAAATGGATGTTCCGTACCGAAATCCTCCCACTTTTGTTGTACAAACTCAATGGTTTCCTGCATGTTGCCAGCACCCAGTTTAATAATAAGGACTCCTTCAAAATTACCAGGCATAAAATGAATTGCCATGGGATGGATCTCCTTCTGCATGGATTCGAAATGAAAATCCTTTACTACCCCTATGATAGGGATAAACTCATCTGCTTCCCCTTCATCTCCTGGATTATAGAAACGGGTATTCAGTGGATCGGTGATATCAAACGCTTTCAGGGTGGCTTCATTTACAATAATGGCAAATGAATCAGTTGGTATATCCTGACTGAAAAACCTGCCCTCCTGCATTTCAAGACCCATGGCCTGATCGAAATTATAACTGGTATAACAACTGGATATGGTAAAAATATCGCTCCTGTCCCATCCCTCCAGCCAATGGGCATTTTGATAATATTGATCTGACGGTACATGGGTTGAATTAGCCACATTGATAATATTGGCATGCCGGCTGATCTCTTCCTTGAATGCTTCAATTTTCTGATTTAGGCCATCTGAACGATGGATAATCAGCACATTTTCCTTGTCGAATCCGGGATCTTTTTTCTGCATATAAGCCAGTTGGCGGCTGACAATGAAAGTCCCTAACAGAATAACAATTGTTACTGTAAATTGCAATATGATCAAAAGGTTCCTCAAAAAACTCCTACTGGAGCTTCCCTTTGCTTCAGTCTTAAATACAGACACAGGTTTAAATCCAGCCAATACAAATGCCGGGTAGCTTCCTGATAAAAGTCCCACAAAAATGGCAAACACGATCAACAGGGGTATGCTCCAGGTGTTATTGAATATGTCAAAGTCCAGATCCAGCCGGATCAGGTTGTTGTAGCCTGGCAGCAACAGGTATACCATGACAATTGCAATGATCAGGGCAAAAATGCTCAGGAATACCGATTCGGTCAGGAACTGGGTAATTAGCAGGGACCGGGAGGATCCTACAACCTTCCGGAGACCTACCTCTCGTGCCCTTGTGGTGGATCGTGCCGTAGCCAGGTTCATGAAATTGATACAGGCAATGACCAGGATCAATACGGCAATGACCAGGAAAATGTAAACATACATGGGATTTCCTCCAGGTTCCATTTCATACTGGAGGTCGGAATGTAGGTGAATATCAGTCATGGCCTGCAGGCGATAGCCATAGGAATTGCCTGATTCTTCAAACTGTTGTAGGTCAATGCCCATGAACTGTTCTACAATTGGCCCGACATATTTTACTACCATATCCTGCATCCGTGATTCAAACTCCACAGGATCAGTCCCCGGAGCCAGCACAAAATAGGTATGGAAATTATGGTTCACCCAGTTAGTACTCCTGCTATTTTCCAAAGTTGATAAGGACCCCAGCATCTTGAAATGAATATGGGAATTGACGGGAACATCCTGTAAAACACCTGTCACAGTATAGTAATTTGTATCTTGCTCCACGCGGAGAGACTGTCCCATAGGTTCTTCATCCCCAAAATACTTTTTTGCATATTCCTCTGTAAGCACTAGGCTGCGCGGATCTCTTAAGCACGTTGCGGGATTCCCTTTTAGCAATTTAAAACTGAAAACATCAAATAAGGTTGAATCCGCAAATTTGAATTCCTGCTCTGTCTCAAGAAATTTCCGGTCACCTCTCCGTACAAGCCAACCACGTGATAGTGCTATCCTCACTGCAGCCTCCACTTCAGGATAGTCACTCAGCATGGCTTCCATCATTGGAGGTGCAGTGACTGCATGCCGCATTTCCGTTCCGGGCATGTTCCCCAGGATCCAGGCCCGGTAGATGCGATCCGATTTTTCATGGAAGCGGTCATAGGTCAGTTCATTGACCACATACAGGAATATGAAAATACTGCTGGCCAGCCCGATGGCCAATCCCAGTATATTGATAAAACTGTATCCAAAATGCTTGAAGAGGTTACGGAAGGCAACCTTGATAATGTTTGCAATCATTCTTCTATAGGTTTGGCAGGTTTAATAAATACGACGTTGCAAACTAGTAATAGTTACCGTTGAACTCAATAAAAAGGGAATGAATCGGGGATAATTACCGGTAAAGCATCGGAATTAATGGGTGAATGAGATTATAGGGCCTGGTTTTCTATAGCTCCTTAACAAAAATATCCTTATAGTACATTTTCAACTCATCCCGTATATGTAATTGAAGAGCAATATCTCCTTTCTCCCCAACATTATATTTCTTGTGAAGGGGATCATTGAGGACACCCTCTCCTCTTAAATCTGTCATCTGTACACCGTTCAGCCAGGATTGTATGTTTAGTCCTTCGACCTTTATTTCCAGTTCATTCCAAACCAGTTCATCCTCAGTGCTGTAGAAGAATTCAAAATCTACCGTTCTCATCTCTTCATTTACCCAATCTCCTTTAGGGATATCAGGATAGAGCCAACGTGCATTGCCCCGGGTTTCATCCCAAACCATGCCAGTCCGCCACGGACCGGGAGGATTGATGTCTACCTGTGGTCCATCCAGCCAGAGTGAGTCATAGTCGTAACGGCTGCGTACCTGTACACCACTGTTCCCGGGACTATCTTTAAAGGCTGCAAATTTCAGTTTCAGGATAAAGTCAGTATACTCCTTATTTGTGGTCAACCATACATAATCATGTTCCTTCTTTCCCAGGGAATTTACCTTGATCATCCCATCCTGCACGATCCAGAATCCTTTCACCTTGTCTTCCGGCTTGCATTCAACAGTCCAGCCATCCAGGTTTTCACCATTGAACAGGTTTATCCATCCTTTCCCTTCAGGCT
>CAZXOJ010000305.1:3681-5447 GCA_964642325.1 uncultured Bacteroides sp.
CATTCCTGTAAAAATAGTCTACAAACCAGTCGTTACCATCCCTGATGAAATTAGCAGGATCTGTATGGAGGCAGACAGCTCACCTGAGTGTATTGGGCTTATCACATGGATGCATACCTTTTCACCGGCGAAAATGTGGATTGCCGGACTTGGAGGATTGAAAAAACCATTCCTGCATTTGCATACACAGTTCAACCGGGATATTCCCTGGGCAGATATCGATATGGATTTTATGAACCTGAACCAGTCAGCTCATGGTGACCGTGAATTCGGATTTTTAGGAAGCAGGATGCGAAAGGAAAGAAAAGTAGTTGTGGGACACTGGCGGGATCCTGAAGTGGCATCAAGCATTGAGCTCTGGTTACGTGTTGCTGCAGCCTGGCATAAGTCAAAACAGGTTAAGATTGCCAGGTTTGGTGATAATATGCGAGAAGTAGCTGTAACAGAAGGAGATAAAGTCGAAGCCCAGATAAAATTCGGATGGTCGGTAAACGGATACGGTATAGGAGAACTTGTGGCTGTGATTGAACAGGTTACCGACAGTCAGATTGACCTTCTCTGTGAACAGCTTGAATCTGAATATAATATGCAAAATGGCCTCCGCAAAGGAGGTGACATACATTCTTCCCTGAGGGAATCTGCCAGGATTGAAATTGGGCTCCGTACCTTCCTTGAAGAGGGTGGTTTTGGCGGTTTCACGGATACCTTCGAGGACCTGCATGGCATGATACAGCTACCCGGACTACCGGTGCAGCGTCTGATGCATGATGGCTATGGGTTTGGGGCCGAAGGGGACTGGAAAATGGCGGCCATGCTCAGGACCATGAAGATCATGGCTACAGGGCTCAAGGGAGGGAATTCCTTCATGGAAGATTATACCTACCATTTTGATCCTGCAGGAATGAGGGTACTCGGGGCACATATGCTGGAGATCTGCTCTTCCATTGCTGACGGGAAACCAGCCTGTGAGATCCATGAACTTGGGATTGGCGGCAAGGCGGACCCCGTAAGACTGTGCTTCAATGTTTCGGAAGGACCAGCCGTCAATGTCAGCGTACTCGATATGGGCAACCGTTTCAGGATACTGGTCAACGAAGTGGAGGCTGTACTGCCCCCACAGGATCTGCCCAAACTGCCTACGGCACGCGTATTATGGGATCCCAAACCAGACCTGAAAACAGCAGCCGCTGCCTGGATACTCGCCGGTGGAGCGCACCACACCTGTTACAGCCAGAACCTCACTTCAGAACATATTTTGGATTTTGCCGATATGGCAGGAGTTGAGTTCTTGTTGATCGATTCGGACACCAACCTTCGGGATTTCAAAAATGAGATCCGCTGGAACGAGGTATATTACCATATAGCAAAAGGGATTTAAACTCCTCAAATATCATGATGAAAGTCATCAGCTCAGTTATTTCCAAATCGATACAATTTAGTTTATCGATTATTTTATCCTGTTTTCTTATGGTCGGATGCTCATCCCCCGAGAAACAGGATCAACCCAATATTATCCTGATCATGTCCGATGACGTCGGGTATTCCGATATAGGTTGTTACGGGGGAGAGATCAGGACGCCCAACCTGGATGCACTGGCGGCCGGTGGACTCCGATATACCCAGTTCTATAATACCTCAAGGTGTTGTCCGACAAGGGCTGCCCTGCTAACGGGACTGCACCAGCACCAGGCCGGGATAGGACATATGGTGAATGACAGGGGCAATGATGGCTACCGGGGTGACCTGAATGAGCATTGCCTGACCAT
>CAZXOJ010000306.1:0-5435 GCA_964642325.1 uncultured Bacteroides sp.
AGGGCCAAGGAAAACCCAAAGTTTGTAGAGAGATCACGGGCATATGAGATGTTCCAGTCAAGTGTCTGGTAAGCCTGGTATATCCCTTCATTGTCATCGGCCAGGTATTGTTTCCCAACCATGTGCAATGCCATGCTGGTTTGGATGTTTATCCCGGTGAGCCATTTCAATTTCAGATCATTCTTATAGTCCGGGATCCCCGGTAATTCATTCCCGGAATAGTCAGCTCCATCGTCAATGAACTCGACAAAACTGTTCCCCGAATATTGAAATGAATGTAGCAGGTGCAGACCTGTCCCCGGTCTATGCCCCCTCAAAAGGGTCCAGTTAATGAGGGATTCCAGTCCCGCGTGAAAACTCTTCCCGGCATTGATCCCGGTAAATATTTCCTCCGATATGCGTTTGGTTACAAGCAGATCTTTTACAAACAGCATATATCCTGTTATATCGTAAGTGAAACGATTATCCCATACATCCCCTCTTATCCCAAGTTCCAGGTTCCAGCCTTTCTCAGGCTTTAATTCATCATTCCTGACACCCTCGGGCAATAGTGTTTCTTCAAAAGAAGGCGTTGAGAAGCCATGTCCTGCAGCCGAAAATATGGTAAGGTTTTCGCTAAGCTGGTAATTTATGCCCAGCCTGGGAGAAAACACGGCAGGATACCTTAAACTTCCTTCCGGGTATCCGGGCTTATTTGATTCCACAAGCCTGAACTGAATAAAGGCAAGGTTCGCACCGGCCTCCAACCTGAGCCTGTCACTTACTTTCCAGTGATAAAGGTTGAAAAGATTGGTGTAGAACCGGTTCTCCCTGATGGCATCCAGGAGATCACCCTGCTCACCCTGCATTGTTTCAAAGGTGGACCAATCAATGTTCTCACCTAATACTTCGACACCCAGGATGGCCTTGAGATTCGGAGCTTCATATACTAACCTGGACCTGATGCCAAAATTCATGGTATTGTCCTCAAGTATGTTGAATGGTCTGGATTCATAGAGGTTTTTTTGTCCACCGAATAGCACGGTTTTCATCCTGAGAGCATTTCCGATATCATTATTTATGCTTATTCCTGTAAGGTATTTCTGGTATGTTTCATAACCCTTTATTGCATTCCAGTTTCCCGCTGCAGCTTCTGGATTATTCCTGAAAGTCTCCTCATCCAGGGAACTTGGAATATGGGCCTTCATGCCAATATAGCTAAAGAGAACGCCCACCTGGACATGAGGGGTGAATATATCTCCTGTCAGCAACAGGTGATTGTTATAGTAGTTACTGTTCTCCCTGAAACCATTTGACTGCTGTCTGCCGAGGTCCATGGCAAATGAGGTGTTGCCTTGTTTGTAGTGGGCACTCAAGGCATGTTTTTGCAGTCCAAAACTGCCTGCCTGATGCAGTGTATTTATGCCAAATCCCTTTTCTCCCGGATAGGGAGTAAACAGTCGCAGGGTTCCCCCCAGTCCGGCCCCATACAGGGCTGAAGCCGGACCTTTCAGTATTTCAATACGGCTCAGTCCCGTAAGAGAGAGATCTTCCAGCACTGTCACTCCATCTCCACCCGTGATGGGAATATCATTCAGGTAGGCCTTTACCCTGTTACTACCGTATGGATCCCTGGAACCCATCCCCCGTATGGTGAGACGGTTGGTATTATAGGTGCCATGATGCATATAAATCCCTGGTACCTGGTTGAGCCAGTCCGAGATATGTTCCTGGCTGTTGAACCTGTGGTTTTCACTGATCAGCAGACTGATGTTGCCGGACTGGTTCTTAAGTTTTCCTGAAAACTGGGTGGCACTGACCTGAACTTCCGTGAGCTCTCTTGGGTCGGGTAACATTTCAATGAATATGTTTTTTTGATCCCGGAAGCTGTATTGTTGGGTAACATATCCGATATGGCTCACCGTAAGCTTTCCCTCAAACCGATCTTCCGGCAAATAGAATATGCCAGCAATATTAGTATGGATAATGGTGCTGTCGGGAAGTTCCACCCTAGCATTTTCCAGGGGTAAGCGGGTTTGCTGGTCAATGACCAGTCCACTGGTCTGGGAAAACACCCATGAAGGAAGGAAAAATATGATATATACCGCTAACCTCATATTAACATGCAATATTACACTTTTCCCAAACCATAGATGTATTGACATTTGGCCTAACACATCCTATTTTTCCGTAAATTTATAATTCGAAAGAACTTTTGCTCCTAGAAATCGTTTACCTAGTCATGGCAAATCAGGGTAATAAATGGCAGCTGGGGGATAGCATGGAACATTTCCTCTGGGAACTGGCTGATGTTATCCGTTTTTCGGGTAGGACGGTAAGAGAAATATTCCGTAGGCCCTTTGAATGGGAAGAATTGGGGCGCCAGTGTTATTTTGTTGGTTCGAAATCACTTGGGTTGATAGGGATCACTGCATTTATTATGGGACTGGTACTCACGATGCAGACCCGGCCTGTCATGGTAGAGCTGGGGGCGGATGCCTGGCTGCCGGGCGTGGTCATGGTATCCATGCTCAGGGAAATCGGTCCGGTCATTACAGCTCTCATTTTTGCAGGAAAGGTTGGATCAGGCATAGGTGCAGAACTGGGCTCCATGCGCGTGACAGACCAGATCGATGCCATGGAGGTTTCTGGTATTAATCCCATGAAATATCTCGTTTCGACCAGGGTGTTGGCCACTACCCTGATGGTACCCCTTCTGGTTTTTTATGCAGATGGAATAGCCTTACTGGGATCTTTCATAGGTGTAAATATAGGGGGCAATATTTCCTTTGATCTATACCTGTACCAGGCATTGGATCAGATCTGGTTTCTTGATTTTATCCCAGCCACTATTAAAACTTTCTTTTTTGGCTTTGCCATTGGAGTTGTAGGATGCTATAAAGGATATAATGCCAAGGGAGGAACCCAGGGTGTTGGAGTAGCGGCAAATACAGCGGTGGTAGTATCCTCAGTGGTAATATTCATCCTGGATATGATAGCCGTTCAGATAACCGAACTGATTTTATGACAGGAAAACCGAAAAATAACGATGTGGTAATCAGTGTCACCGACCTTCATAAAACCTTTGATGGCAAGAAGGTCCTGGAAGGCATATCATTCAATCTGATCCGTGGAGAGTCCCTGGCTATTCTCGGCAGGTCAGGCCAGGGGAAGTCAGTTTTGATCAAATGTATCATCAGGCTTTTATTACCGGATTCCGGGAGCATTTATGTACTAAACCAGGATGTTTTGAACCTGGAGGAAAAGGAATTGAATGGCCTCCGTACCAGCATCGGCTACCTGTTCCAGGAAGGTGCCCTGTATGACTCCATGACTTTGTCGGAGAACCTTATGTTTCCCCTCAAAAGGAACAAGCCGGGAATTCCCGATACAGAAAAAGAGTCCCTGGTGGAGGAAACCCTCAGATCAGTTGATCTCCTTGACGCCCGGGATAAAATGCCTGCTGAACTTTCCGGAGGTATGCGTAAAAGGGCGGGACTGGCAAGGACACTGGTGCTGCAGCCGGAAATCATCCTGTATGATGAACCCACTACCGGATTGGATCCGTATACAGCACGAGATATCAATGATCTGATTTTCCGGGTTCAGGAGATTTATAATGTTTCTTCTATTGTGGTTACCCATGACCTGAAATGTGCCAGGAGGGTTTCAGACAGAATAGTTATATTGGAAAGCGGGAGTTTCATTGCAAGTGGTAGCTATTCAGCACTTGAAAATCATGCTGATGAAATGATACGCAACTACTTTATATAATATTTGAAAGATGGGAAAAAACAGGAAAAGTACAATTCGGCTTGGTATGTTTATCGCTGGTGGAGTACTGCTGTTCATTGTTATTATCTACCTTATCGGTGGTAAGCAGAATATGTTTACCTCCAGCATGAAAATTACTACCGTTTTCACTGATGTAAAGGGACTGCAGGAAGGCGCGAATGTCAGGTTCACCGGCATTGATGTGGGGGCGGTTAACAGGCTGGAGATCCTTACCGATTCAACAGTCCTGGTGGAAATCTCACTGGACAGGAAAGTCACGAAGTTCATAAAGAAAGATTCCAGGGCAACCATCGCCTCCCAGGGTCTGATGGGTAACAAACTTGTTATCCTAATGCCCGGTAGTGCAGAGATAACTTCCATCGAAGAGGGAGATAACCTGCCTTCCCTGGCACCTGTCGAACTGGATGATATCATCAAGGAAATTAAGATCTCCGGAGAAAGGATCAGTAAGGTATCAGCAAACCTGATATTAATAACGGATAAAATGGAGCGTGGAGAGGGTATCTTTGGTAAAATATTCACTGACACCAGTTTTGCCTACAACCTGAGCAGAACAAGCCGCAACCTCAGGGTACTTTCTGACAAGGTTAACCGTGGAGAGGGATTAATTGGTAAGCTCATGGTTGAATCTGACTTTTCATCTGAACTTGACTCGGCGGCCATTTATATTTCAGATATATCCCAAAACCTTGAAGGAATTACAGATAAAATAAACCGCGGTGAGGGAATAATTGGCCGCATGGCCACCGATACCACCCTCACTTACAACATATACCAGGCCAGCCAGAACATGAGTGATGCTACCGCCAACCTGGTAATAATGACCGGTAACCTTACTGATTTCACTGAAACCATGAATACTGGCCAGGGAGTGTTTAATAAAATGCTCGTTGACTCAGCATTCGCAGACAGCCTGGATGTGACCCTGCAGAACCTCAACAAAACATTGATCGAACTACAGGAGGCCTCCGAAGCGGTCCAGCAAAGTGGTATGGTCAGAGCCTTCTCCCGGAAAGCCAGGAAAGAGGAAGAAAAAGCCAGGAAGGAGGAAGAGGAAAGACAGCAGGAAGAACAATAACCAACTCAGCTCATTCTTCTTGATTTAATGTAGAAATGCGACCATCATAACTCATCGAGCTTCGAAGATTACCTGTGATTCCGAGTGAGCTGGAACTTTTTCCTGTAATCGTAAAAATGCATTTGTACATGTCTCTTCCGTCCTTTACGGAAAATATAAGGTTGATCCTGCGTTTATTCTCATTGACAGTGATCTTAACTCCTTCCATCATACCATCAAATTGTATCCCCCCGGATTCCGCACTATAGGCCATACTCCCGGCCGTTCCAAAAAAAGGCAGGTCTGCCTGGGCTGAATCATTCGATATCTCGACAATAGCAGTGTGACTGGTCAGATTTATGGTCCGTCCATTGGAGCTGAAGGCCCTGATAGCATCAAAACGGAAACTTCCTGATTCAACCAGGCTTCTGGTTTCTGCAAATTCTTCAGCTGCCTTTTGCTTTTTTAGCTCCTTTTTTGACTGGGCATTTAGGGGCATTCCAATCAGGCAGACAATTACCAAAAATAGGATGCTTGTTTTCATTTTACAAAGGCTCATATTTGAAAATATACTTTTGAAATCCCCCGAAACTGAAATCCCAAT
>CAZXOJ010000307.1:0-5431 GCA_964642325.1 uncultured Bacteroides sp.
TCATTTTATATAATTTTTAATTTATTCTTAAAATGTCAGGTTGATGCCAAAGGTGTAAGTGCGGGCCTGAGGATAGGCTCCAGCATCCAAACCGATGGACATATTGGCGTTAAGATCCTGTCCGGTTACTGTACTGACCTCCGGGTCAAACCCGCTGTAATTGGTCAGGGTCCAGAGATTATTGGACGTAAAGTAGAGCCGGAGCGAATTCATACGGATCCTTTGCATCCATTTTTGCGGGAAGGTGTAACCGAATGTGAGTGTTTTCAACCTCAGGTAGGAACCATCCTCTATCCATCCGTTATGGCCCTCACGCTGGTCAATGATAGACCCGGACCAGTTGGTCCTGGGTTGGGTTGTGATCACGTTCCTGGGATAAATGACATTGTCATCATCATCTGTTACATCTGCAGGCATCCAGCGGTCTTTGTACCATTCCTGGGTCGTTTGCAATCCGATGACCAATCCGGATGTCATCTGCAGGTCCTCCAGGACTTGCCGGGTATGATTATAGATCTCGTTCCCGTAAACAAACTGGAAAAAGAAACTCAGGTCAAAGCCTTTCCAGGAAAAATTATTGCTTATACCACCGAATAAATCAGGAAGTGGATCTCCGGTGACCGTTCTGTCTTGCGGTCCACCCCCGTAGGATATCATTCCATCACCATCGAGGTCAACCAGTTTTACATAACCGCTAATAGAATCCACATTGGGCTCTCTTACATAAGAATAGAAATGGATACTGGAACCCTCATACATTACATGGGATCCTGTGCGAATGGTATCTGAGACCAGCCTGTTGACTTTCAGGTTATTGGTGGCAATATTCAAGCTGGCATTCCATTTCAATTCACCGGTTAGGATATAACCTGTCAGGGTGAATTCGTATCCTGAATTCGTCATTTTGCCTGCATTGGCCCAGGCTGCGTTTAACCCGGTTGTGATGGGCAACTGGACTGGCAGGAGGAGATCGTCAGATACGCGCTTGTACCATTCCGCGCTCATGTATATCCGGTTGCGGAATATGGATAAATCCAGCCCGATATTCATTTGTGTATGTTCTTCCCATGAATAGTCAAGGTTTGAAATATTTATATACCGTCCGCCCAGGTTGCTGAGGTAACTCATCACTTCCCCGTCACCTGCACCCGGGTTCAGGGTACCAACTGCAAAGGCTCCCCGCCAGTTATAATCTCCTACTTCCTGGTTCCCTGTCACACCGGCACTGGCACGCAACTTCAATTCACTGATGAAATCGACATTTGTCATAAATGCCTCCCTTGCTATGTTCCAGCCTACCGATGCTGCAGGGAAGAATCCCCATCGATTGTTAGGTCCGAAACGAGAGGAACCGTCTACCCTTGCATTGATCTGTGCCATGTAGCGGCCCATATAACTGTAATTCGCCCGGCCAAAATAGGATACCAGCCCGTTGCCCCGGACGCCGTTTTCCGCTTTTTCAATTGTCGTAGCACCACTGAAACTGGTTACTGCATCGGAGCTATATCCACTTTTTTCAGTATAGCCATACTTGCCGGAAAGTTCTTGCATCTCGAATCCTCCCAGCAGGGTAATGCTGTGCTTGCCGAAATCTTTGTTATAGGTCAGCGTATTGGAAAATACCCAGGAACGTCCGTTATCATTGAGGTCGGATGCCCTTGCAGATCCAGGCATTTTGAGTCCGTCGTTATAATACATGGGACCAAAAAAGAATTCTTCATGTGTATTGCGCAGATCCATGCCCAGGCTGGTCCTGAAATTCAGTCCCTCAATAATCTTTATATCCGCAAAAACATTCCCGAGGAATCTGGTAGTGGCATAACTCAGGTTTTGCTCCATGGCCGAAGCAACAGGGTTGAAAATATCCTTGTTCCTTTTATCAACGGCATAATTTCCGCTACTGTCGTATACCGGTACAATGGGACTCATGACCAGGGCACTCATGATAATTGGGCCCCCTGTGGTCTTGTTGGCATCTGCTCTTGCCTGGGCGGTAGAGTTACGCTGGCGATCACCTGTAGAATAGCTGAGTGAGAGGTTTGAACCCACCTTCAAACGGTCATTCACCTGGAAATCAAGATTAGTACGGAAGCTTAAACGGTCAAATCCTGTATTGAGCACAATACCTTCTGTTGAATAATATCCGGCAGAGATCATATACTGTCCTTTCTCGTTTCCCCCTCGTGCAGTCAGGTTGATATTGGAAGTAGGGGCCACCCTGAAGATCTCATCCTGCCAGTCTGTATTAACCTCAGTTTCCCAATCCCTGATATACCTGGGATCATTTTCATTCCTGACCCGCATATTTTTTAAACCCTCGTAAACATATCTCTGGAATTTCTTCGAATCAAGCAAATTGAGATGGTTGTTAAACTCAGACACCCCAGTATAGGCATTTACTTCAATAATGCCTTTGCCGTTTACGCCTCTTTTGGTGGTTATCAGGACTACCCCGTTGGCACCGCGGGCACCGTAGATGGCACAGGATGCCGGGTCTTTCAGTATCTCTATTGACTCAATATCTTCAGGGTTCAGGTTGGCCATGGAGTTGATTTTATCCCCGTAACCACCGGTCTGGGGATTACCTATCTGATCATTGGCCAGGGGTATGCCATCGATCACATAGAGCGGTTCATTGCTCCTGGCGATGGAACCCACACCGCGAACACGGATGGAAACACCGCTGCCCGGGGCACCGGTGTTATTGGTAACCATAACGCCAGCTGCGCGTCCCTGCAGGGCCTGGTCCATTCCGGTTACCGGCATTTCTTTTATGTCATCTGCTTTTACCGATGATACAGCACCTGTCAGGTCACTCTTCTTGATCTTGCCATAACCGACCACTACCACTTCGTCCATTTGTACAATATCTTCTTCAAGAATAACATCGAAGGTCCGTTGCGTTCCTACCAAAACCTCCTGGTCCAGGTATCCCATATAGGATATAAGCAAAACGGCTTCTTCAGTGGGTACTGAGATGCTGAAGAATCCATCAAGGTTGGTGACGGTTCCAACCGTGGTTCCCTGGATCATTATGCTAACCCCCGGGATGGTGGTACCTTCTGTTGCAGAGGTAATCGTTCCTGTAACATCTATGTCCTGGGCCATCAGCACAGGTGAGAGAAGTAACATGGTGATACCCAACGCTGTTCTTATTTTCTTCATCACATTATGATTTTGCAGGTTATCTTATTATTATTTTTTGCCATTAATATTTTATGAATTTAGCCATCATCCGCTGACCGATGCCATTCAGTTGCACAAAATAGATACCTTCAGATATTGAGCTTACACTCAGTTCCAAATCAGCCAGGAGATCCCTACCCGACAGTTCGAGGACAATTTTACCCGATATATCCCTGATATGTATGGTGTAAGGACCATTTATTGTATTGCGGCTGCCTATCCTGATCATATCTGTTGCCGGGTTGGGATAAACCATAATGGCATTGTCTGAAAACCGGCTGTCCTTAATTCCAGTGGTGTTCGTAGTAGTAACGATGAAAACGGGCTCTTCACCTATATCCATGGTAATCGTATTCCTTGAAACGGTCAGATCAGTATGGCTGCCATGAATTGAACCCTGCTCAATATCCACCCTGGTAGCTGATTGAGTACCAGCAGGCAGCCTGAGGTTATAGTCATCTACAACAGTCCCATCACTGGTGGGTGCCCATATGGCAATGGCAGTGCTATCGCCTGCGTCATTTGTATATTTATAGGCCCAGACATCGGGGTGCCCGGTACTGTGGATGCCATTGAAATGTTTACCCTTCAATACATTTTTGAGGGTGTAGGTGGAATACCAGGATGGTTTCGGTGTCCAGTCATTTTTCTGGTTTACCAGTCCACAAGTATTAAACGCCTGGCTCCCGTTATTTTGCACGTCTCTCAGCATGAACATGGCTGCTTTATCCACGCCTGTGGATGAAATGATGAGGTAGGACCTTACCAGCCACATAGCTTGTACCTCTTCCCTAGTCAGGCTCCCTATCCTGGGTGCAGAATACAGGGTTTCAAGATCGCCTGTATCCCAGCCGAATTCTGTGATCCAAACCTCCACATCCGGGTGGTAACGGTCACGGTAATCAGTCATGGCTATCAGGCGTTCCCGCAAGCCGTCTGCTTCCGGACTGAGATGGTTTGTATAATGGTGGACATTTATAACATCGGCGGCAAAGACCCCATCGCTACGGTTTTCTTCAAACCAGTCAGACATAGCCCTTACATACTCCACATCAATGTTTACCAGTCCCCCAAGAGATAATTTCATTTCCGGATCTGCATTTTTCACTCCGAAAGTATTTCCCATACTACCTTCATGGCCATCATAATCGGCACTGCACATGGCAGCCAGCTCTTCAGGGGAGAAATAGGAGCCCCTGCCAGCCCAGTCCCGGTCAGGTTCATTCCAGTTTTCCAGGTAACGTAAAACACCAAGTCCGGATACCCTCTCCTGGTTGGGAGCAAGTTTCAGCAGGGAATCGTGAATTTCTACACCTCCATATCTTGCGGTATACTGGAACATATGGTCGGCATGTGCATGATAGGAATGTGCATCTTCCGGGTCCAGCCCTTCCTCATCCAGGGGTTTGTTCGATCCGGTCCCTGGAAGCCAGGCCACGTTGTCCATTATCGATGGACAAACAGTTATTCCGGCACTGTCTAATTTTTTGTAATAAGCATCGTAATCAAAGCAGCCAGTGCCCCATACACCGTCCACGTAACATCCTCCTGCATAAGAAGGACTCCAGGCGTTCTGGTTGTCAGGGTAACCAATGTATTCTTCATTTCCTTCATTCATCCATATTCCCCCTTCGTCCCAGTTCCAGGGATGGTATTCTCGGATGAAACCGGCCACCTGCATTTTGTCAAGTGGATCGTCTATAAATGCATTGGTGCCAATAAATTCATCCATTTTTGGCTGCGAAGCTGGAATAAATTCCGGGGTAGTTGCCATGACGACATTTGAAATGGCGGCGTAATTTGGTTCTTCATCGTAGGCTTTAATGGCAAAATAATATTTTTTATCAGGTGTCAGCATATCCACAGCAAAGCTTTCTTTGGAGCCGAAGACAGCGGGCATAATTGTGTTCATATACACACTGGAGAGATCCCAGTTAGATTCATCAATACTGACTGTATTGTAACGTATGTCGTAACCCACCGCCGTGCCAGTGCTGCCATCATCACCGGGAGCAGTCCAGCTCAGGTAAACGGCAAATGCGATTAGTGAGTCAATGGCAAGGTCTGTGACCTTTGAGGGAGCAATCAAGTCGGGATCAAAGGTGCGGACCTTGATGACATTGGAGAGGGAAGAATAATTTCCAGCCTCATCGATGGTTTTGATGGAAAAATAAATGTCGGTACCCTTGGGCAGATCTGTTAGCAGAATGGATTGTGCTGTCCCCGAGATCAATTGCAGGGGGAG
>CAZXOJ010000308.1:0-5419 GCA_964642325.1 uncultured Bacteroides sp.
CTCTGGGGTATCAGGGGATTAGGAGAAACACCCACACTCACCACAACGGTATCCACATCAATGAGGTATTCAGATCCTTCAATGGGAACAGGCCGGCGGCGTCCTGAATCATCGGGTTCCCCGAGTTCCATCTTTTGAACCTTCATCTGTCTCACCCGGCCATTGTCGTCTGAATAATATTCGATGGGATTGTTCAGGTTCAGGAATTCTATGCCCTCTTCCTGGGCATGTTTGATCTCTTCATCCCTTGCGGGCATCTCCTCAATGGAGCGTCGGTAAATGATCATGGCCCTTTCCGCACCCAGGCGTTTGGCCGTCCGAACAGAGTCCATGGCTGTGTTTCCTCCCCCTATTACGGCCACTGATTTACCACTGATCACGGGCGTATCATAATCAGGTTGGGCTGCCTTCATCAGGTTAACCCTGGTCAGGTACTCATTTGAAGAGTAAATGCCAATGAGGTTCTCACCGGGAATATTCATGAAATTAGGCAAGCCAGCTCCACTGCCGACCATAAAGGCTGTAAATCCCTCTTTGGAAAGGTCATCAATACTGGCGGTTTTTCCGACAATGAAATTATTGATAAATTTCACCCCCATTTTCTTGAGGATACCGATTTCTACATCCACGATTTCATTCGGCAAGCGGAATTCGGGGATCCCGTACTTAAGGACTCCTCCTATCTCGTGCAATGCCTCAAAAACCGTTACATCATAGCCCATCTTGGCCATGTCTCCCGCGAATGCCAGTCCCGCGGGACCCGAACCAACCGAAGCTACTTTAATCCCGTTAAAGGCAGTTTTCTCAGGAATGGAAACCTTTCCGCTATCCATCTCATAATCAGCAGCAAACCGCTCAAGGTTGCCAATGGCCACAGGAGGTTTCTGCATCTTCTGGGGATAATAACAAACCTGTTCACATTGTACCTCCTGAGGACATACTCTCCCGCAGACTGCAGGCAAGGCGTTTGTTTCCTTCAATACCTTGGCAGCATCGAGAAATTCTCCGGCTTCTATCTTCTTTATGAATTTGGGAATGTTAATACCCACAGGACAACCTGTGATGCAGGTTGGATTGGGACAATCAATGCAACGCCTTGCTTCGTGAATGGCCTGTTCCTCGGTCAATCCCAGGTTAACCTCCGTGAAGTTTTTATTTCTTTCATCGGGATCTTGCTCGGGCATGTCGAGCCTTTCAAGTTGTGTTCTCTCTTTGGTCTTGAAATTACTCCTGAGCTCAACCCTCCATTCCTGGCTTCTTTGCTTTCTCAGGTATTCTAGTAATCCGCTTCCTTCCATTTGCTATACTTTTCTGTATTTATTTAGAAAACTATCATAGGCAACGACTTCTTCTTTCCGGTAGGCATTCAGCCTTAGTAACATCTCATCAAAATCCACCTCATGTGCATCGAACTCCGGACCATCCACACAGACAAATTTTGTCCTTCCACCCACGGAAACCCTGCAGGCACCACACATTCCAGTGCCATCAACCATGATGGTATTTAAGCTGGCAAGGGTCGGGATCTTATATTTTTTGGTAAGAAGGGCAACAAATTTCATCATGATGGCCGGACCGACCGTAACCACCTGGTTAACTTTCTCTCTTTTGATCACCTCTTCCATACCATGGGTCACAAGTCCTTTCTTTCCATAGGATCCGTCGTCTGTCATAATGACCACCTCATCGGAGTGTTGCCGAACCTGTTCTTCAAGTATGATCAGC
The DNA here is from genome assembly GCA_964642325.1 of uncultured Bacteroides sp. Lineage (GTDB taxonomy): Bacteria > Bacteroidota > Bacteroidia > Bacteroidales > SM23-62 > SM23-62. Next base: position 1,726 of record CAZXOJ010000308.1, read on the forward strand.
TCTTTTTGCCGGGCAGCAAGAACAGAGATTACTTTATTCCCGGCTGCTTTCATGGCCTCAACAATGGGCAGCAGGGGTGCTACACCCACACCACCACCAGCTGCCAGTACTGTCCCAACTTTTTCAATATGGGTTGGATTACCAAGGGGCCCGACTACGTCATTGATGATGTCACTTACTTCCAGGTTGTACAGCTTGATCGAGCTGACACCAACCTTCTGGACAATGATGGTAATGGTCCCCTTATCTACATCTGCTGCTGCAATGGTCAATGGAATCCTCTCGCCTTTGTCATTCAGGCGAACAATCACAAAATGCCCTGCCTTCCGACTTTTAGCTATATAAGGGGCTTCAATAACAAGTTTAACCACCTGGTCTGAAAAATATTCCTTTCCAACAATTTTATTCATCTGGATGCCTGTAAATTTCTTTCTTCAAAAATACGTTATAAATTTACTTTCATAGGAATGTTTTCAAATGATTTTTATCATCAAATCCGATATGTGATATTTTTGTATTTTTATTGACATAATAAAGAAACCAATATCCATGCAAAATTTTAAGTCTCTCAACCAGATCCTGGAATTCGCAATCAAAGATGAGCAAAGAGCTTCCAATCTCTATGCCGATCTAGCGAAAAGAAGTCAGAACGATGAGATGCGGAGAACATTCATGCAATTCTCCCTGGAAGAACTAGGCCATAAGAAAAAGCTCGAAAGGATTCAGTCCGGCGGGGAGGTTGTTGTTCCCGATGCGAAGGTTCAGGATCTGAAAATCGGCGATTACCTGGTGGAAGTCAGCACTTCCAGGGATGACCTGAGTTACCAGGAAGCCCTGATCATTGCGATGAAAGAAGAAAAAGCTGCTTTCAAATTGTATTCCGACCTTGCTGCGAGGACAGATGACCCAGCTACCAGGGAGGTGCTTTTGATGCTTGCCCAGGAAGAAGCCAAGCATAAATTGCGGTTCGAGATCGAATATGATGACGAGATCTTAAGAGAAAATTGATCTCTGATTTTACCTGGCCAAATTTTTCAGGGCCGGGCAGGCTGGTTTGTTAATCTGCCGCATCCTATCTAATTATCTACATATCAAAAAGTTTTATACTTTTGTATAGGCTGCAGGCATTACTGATTTGTTATGAAACAGGATGACTTTTCTTTTCTTGGGAATATCGATATTGATATCGTTGAAGCCCTTTACCGCGATTACCGCAAAGATCCCGGATCTGTAGAGGAAAGCTGGCAACAATTTTTCAAAGGTTTTGATTTCGCCCGGGAGGAATTCAAAGATCAATTTGCCTCTGAAACACTGGATAAGGAATTCAATGTGATCAACCTCATCGATGCCTATCGAAAGCGTGGACATCTTTTTACAAAAACAAACCCTGTCAGGACACGTCGCAAATACTTCCCCACTCTTGACATCGAGAATTACGGACTTGCAGACGAAGACCTTGACACGGTATTTCATGCAGGAAAAGAGTTAGGTATGGGTCCGGCTTCCCTGCGCGAAATCGTGGATCATCTCCAGCAAACTTATGCTTCAACGGTCGGTGCAGAGTATATGTTTATCCGAAGTCCCGAAAGATTAAAATGGTTGAGCACCCGCATGGAGGAATCCCGGAACCTCACAGAATTTACTGTCTCACAGAAGAAGGAGATATACATGCACCTGAGGAATGCCATAGGTTTTGAGAAATTTGTCCATAAACGGTTCACCGGCCAGAAAAGATTTTCACTGGAAGGTGCGGAAGTCCTTATCCCTGCATTGATCGGAGTAATCGAAAGAGGATCAGCGCTTGACATAGAGGAGTTTATGATCGGAATGGCTCACAGGGGACGATTAAATGTGCTGGCCAATGTGCTGCAGAAACCATATGAAAATATATTCAAGGAATTTGAAGGGGAAGAATACGAGTCGGGGATTTCCCTTGGTGATGTGAAATACCACCTGGGCTATGTAAATGACATCACCACCATCGCAGGGAAGAAGGTGCGCCTTAATATGGCTCCCAACCCTTCTCACCTGGAGGCTGTTTCACCTGTTATCGAAGGACTTGCAAGGGCCAGGATAGATCATAAATATGGGGGAGACTTCAACAAGGTGGTACCCATTCTGATCCACGGAGATGCTGCCATAGCTTCGCAGGGAGTAGTGTACGAGGTGATACAGATGTACAATCTCCCGGGCTATAAAACCGGCGGGACCATCCACCTGGTGATCAATAACCAGGTCGGCTTCACTACCAATTACCTGGATGCACGTTCCAGTACCTATTGCACGGATATTGCGAAAGTAACCAAGGCACCCATTTTCCATGTCAACGGGGACGAGGTGGAGGCACTCCTGCATACCGTAAAGATCGCCATGGAATACAGGCAACGCTTCCAAACGGATGTTTTTATCGATATCCTGAGCTACCGCAAATACGGACATAATGAAGGCGATGAGCCACGGTTCACCCAACCCCTTCTATACAAGGCCATCGCCAAGCATCCCAATACCCGGGATATCTATGCAGACTACCTGGTGGAATTGGGAATCTATTCGAAAGAGAACATCAAACAGGCTGAACTTGACTACGATGAGATCCTGGATGGGAAACTTAAAGTTGCCAAAGGACTTAAAAAGGTCTATATACAACGCTTTCTAAAAGAAGACTGGAAGGGATTCAAATACGCTTCCCAGGCCGACTTTCGAAGACATGTAGACACCGGTGTCACAAGGGAAAAACTACTCATGGTTGCTGAGGGGATCAATACCCTGCCTGAGGATAAACCCTTTTTTAATAAAATCACCAAGCTGGTGGAGGAGCGGAAAAAGGCCATTGCAGGGGACCGGCTGGATTGGGCCCTGGCGGAATTACTGGCGTATGGCACCTTACTGACGGAAGGGTTCCCGGTACGTATATCAGGACAGGATTCTATTCGGGGGACTTTCTCTCACCGGCATGCCGGCTTCGTGATCGAGGATACGGACCAGCAATATGTTCCCCTTAAACATTTGAAAGAAGCCAAAGCATCTTTCGAAATATACAACTCGCCCCTGTCAGAATACGGGGTACTGGGATTTGAATACGGCTATGCACTCGGCGTCCCAAACGGCCTGACCATCTGGGAGGCCCAGTTTGGAGATTTCCATAATGTAGCCCAGGTGATCATCGACCAGTACATCAGCTCTGCAGAGGAGAAATGGGGACTGATGAACGGGCTCGTGTTGTACCTGCCACATGGATTTGAAGGCCAGGGACCGGAGCATTCCAGCGGCCGGATAGAGCGCTTCCTGTCCATGGCAGCCAGGAACAATATGCACCTGGTAAACTGCTCCACTCCTGCCAACTTATTCCATGCATTACGCAAACACCTCTATGCCAAATTCCGCACCCCTTTGGTCATCTTTACACCCAAGAGCCTGCTGAGGCATCCCAAATGCGTTTCTCCGCTTGAAGATTTTGAGAATGACACTTTTCATGAGGTCATTGATGATCCAGATGTGGATATCAGTGAGGTAAGGCGGGTAGTTTATTGTTCCGGTAAGGTATATTATGACCTGCTGGCCAGGAAAAAAGAGTTCAATGCCAGGGATGTGGCGCTGGTCAGGATAGAACAATTGCATCCCTTCCCCATAGAAGAGGTTAATAAAATCTGCAAGAAATACACAAGTAATTTATTATCGCTCTGGGTCCAGGAAG
>CAZXOJ010000309.1:0-5413 GCA_964642325.1 uncultured Bacteroides sp.
CTGAGAAAAGGCGATCCTCACCCCAGGTTTGTTTGTTGCATCCAGACGCCAGGTAAAACATCCAGCGCATCGGGGATTGACATAGCTGTCCCCAGGCGTGTATCCAGGTTGTTTATAGTTGAGATGGACTCAGGCCGGTTAATATTATCCGTTTTAATCCGCTGTGCACTAATAACTATTTCCGGGATCAGGATAAATGTTGTATCGGGTTCTTCCTGTACAACGTCGTCATTCTGACTGTAGGCAGAGAATATACCTGGAATGAGCAATAAAACAATATAAGCTATTCGTCTATAGAATTGTCTGCAAGAATTCATAGATCCATAATTTGAGAATGTGCAATTTACACAACATATTTTTTGGTGCTACAGGTTATTCCAACATAATATTATATTTTCATTGATTCATTCTAAAGATCTTAAAACCTGAGCCAATGAGATCCTCAATAGTCCTTTTGTCAACCTTACTTGCCTCCATAATGTTTTCATGCGCATCCAGAGAGGAAGCTTTTGACCCGGATAGTATAAAGCATCTGTACAAAGCTGCGCCTGAGAACGTTTATACCCGTTGGGCCAGTGCTGAGAATGTTTATGCTTTGAAGGGCAAAGGTGGCATGAGTAACAATGGTGCCAAGGGAGATGCCTATACCTTGATTGCACCTGGCGAGCGTAGTGTAATATTCGATCAAAAAGGGGCCGGAATGATAACCAAGATCTGGTCGGGCAACTCCCTGTTACATAGGGTCGAAAACCGGCGCAAAGTGAAATTGGAAATGTTCTGGGATGAAGCAGACAAACCAGCGGTTTCAGTTCCTTTTACTGATTTTTTCGGGATAGGCCTGGGATTAATGGAGCCATTCGAATGTGAACTGTTTGCTGCTCCGGAAGGTCGTTCACATAATTGTTTCATACCCATGCCTTACCGCACTGCATCGCGGATAGAAGTGGTCAATGAATCAGAAGAAATCCTAATGTTCTACTACAAGATTGATTTTATTCAGGTACCCAGGCATGCTGATGATGTGCTTTATTTTCATGCCTTCTGGCACCGGGATATTAACACCGAGCGCGGAGTTGATTTCGAGATCCTTCCTGAGATTGAGGGCAGGGGGCGGTATCTTGGGACCAATATCGGGGTGATTGGTGGATCGATGTATCAAGGGACCTGGTTTGGAGAAGGGGAAGTGAAAATATACCTGGACGGGGATTCCCAATACCCGACCCTTATCGGTACTGGTACCGAAGACTATATTGGAAGCGGTTGGGGGCAGGGTGAATATGCGAATCAATTTCAGGGTTCACTGGTTTCTGATAAAACACATGACATATATGCTTTTTACCGATACCACACTGTAGATCCGGTTTATTTCCACAAGGATTGCCGCGTTACCATTCAGCAAATCGGTAATTCCCAGCGGGAAAAATTAAGAGAAATGCGGGCAGACGGAGCTGAATTTGACATCGTATGGTCCTATGTTGCACAAGATGGTTTGGATGCCAGTAAACGTTACCTGGATATGGAATCCCCTCCAAAATTGGAAGATGATGATTTCCCTGATGGGGTTTCGACCAATTTTTACCGCAGTGATGATGTATCAGCCACTGCCTACTTTTACCTGGATAAACCATCCAGTAACCTACCGGAAATTCAATCCAGTGAAGAGCGGACAAGGGACATGTATGAAAAAGTATATCAATACCGGAAATAATAAAACAGCGCGATGAAAAATGAATTCAAAAAATTAGCTTTCCTGATGGTTATATTCCTGGCCATCATTAATGTTGGAAATGCACAAAAAAATACCAATGAGCGAGCCCAATGGTTTACAGAATCGAGGTTCGGCATGTTTATCCACTGGGGTGTTTACAGTGGTGCTGAAGGCATCTGGAAAGGAGAGAAACTTCGGTATGATAATGATTACGCAGAATGGATATTTTACCGTAACCGCATTGACCGCAATGAATATACCGGTTTGTTGGACCGCTTTGACTGGGAGGAGATCAATCCGGAAGAATGGGTCTTGCTGGCGAAAGAAGCCGGGATGAAATACGTGACCATTACAGCCAAGCACCATGATGGTTTTGCACTGTGGGACAGTAAAGTGAGCGATTATGATGTGGCGGAATTCACCAATCCAAAACGTGACATCATCAAGGAATTATCTGAGGCCTGTAAGAAGCATGGATTAAAGTTAGGATTATACTATTCTCACTGGGTTGATTGGGAGCATCCAAACGGCTGGGATCATTCCAAAGAGATTTATGGTATAACAGATGAGCAGTATAACCAGTACTGGCAGGAAAAAGTCATTCCACAAATGAGGGAGCTGCTGACTGGGTATGGGGAGATCGGATTGATCTGGTTCGATATGTGGATCCACCATTCAAATACCGTTGTTACAAAAGAGCAACTCCTGCAGCTGAAAGGGCTGATCCGGGAACTCCAGCCGGATTGCCTTGTTAACTCAAGACTGGGGCTATCCATTGAGGAGGACAGTGACATCGATTTTAAAACACTTGGAGATAACCAGCTGGGCAGAAAAAAGGAAGAATTCCCATGGCAGTCCCCCGCTACCGTCGCGCATTCCTGGGGATTTCATGCATTGGAAGACCAGTGGAAATCAACTACGACCCTCCTGCATTCATTGATTAACAATGTCAGCCTCAATGGCAACTTCATGCTGAATATCGGTCCCCGTGCCAATGGCGATGTACCTTTTGAAATTTCCCAAAGGCTCAGGGAGATGGGGGACTGGCTGGCAGTTAATGGAGAGTCCATATATGGCAGCCATGCTTTTGACCTTGTAAAAGATCAACATGATTGGGGAAAGATTACATATAAAAAGTATCCGGATGGCAAGACCAAGTTGTACCTGCACGTCTATAACTGGCCTTTAAATAAAAAGCTGCCTGTTACAGGGATAAAGGGGAGGCCCCTCAGAGCCTATCTGCTGGCCGACAAACAAAAATCAGAAATCCCTTTTTCAAAGAATGAAGTCTTTACCACCTTGGAGCTGCCGGAGAAACAACCAGATCCATATGTCTCTGTTGTTGTTTTAGAGTATGAATTCTATCCCGGAACTGAAGATGGCCTGGCAGCCAGGTCTGTTTATGGAGGATTTTCCCTGATACCATCTAATACCAGCAGCATGGATGGTAATACAAATGTTGAGCCTGCAGAACGCTTTGGTTCAGTCCCGTCACATATTAAAGTATCGAAAAAAAGCACTTATGGCTGGCGAATCTATATTGACAGACCCATGTCGGTTTTTACCGATGTTTCCTACAGCTACCAGGGCAAGTTGGGGGAGGGGAGTGTCAAGGTGAAATCAGCGGGAGTAGTGCATTCAGAACCTGTTCAACCAACCGGCAGGTATGTAGGGGAACCCCAAAAGGAATGGCAGATAGACAGCTTTAATTCCCACCGGATCGGGAAGCTCGAGTTTTCGCAGTCAGGCTATTATGATATTACGCTGGAGATAGACCCCGCAAAAAATGAAACCATAGATTTTCAGTGGCTCTGGCTCGGAGAAGCACCCTGACCTTTACCAGTTTATCATCATTTGTTTTTCTCCCTGGTTCCGGTAAATGTGAAAATTGCTCGATCCAGGGGCATACTTCCCATCCACGATCTTGAGGAAGTTTTCTATGCCCTCTACCTCCTGATCGTCAACACCGGTGATGAAGTCCCCGGATCGGAACCCTTTCTGCCAGGCCACTGAATGTTCTGGCACCCCGATCAAGGCCACACCTTTGTGGTCGAAATCCAGTCCGTAGGCTGACATTTCTTTCCCCCGGGGCTCGTAGAGCCTGGCACCCATCCACAGGACTTTTCCTTCTTTCCGGGCATCAGAGATCATGTCATCCGGATTGATGTAGATAATTGGCAGATCGGGTGTTTTTGCAATGGCCTGTAGCGCTGGACTCTCAACGCCGAATGAGTGCATGTCAAAGTTCCTGAAACCAATGGCCAGGGCCTCACTTCCCCCGACCAGGGTGAAGTCCCCGTTCACCGGATCGACAAACCCCGGATCCACAACAATGGAGTTCAGGTCGCATTTGTTAGATGCAAATTTAGTACGGTCTGTATTACTGGATGCATAAATATTATAATCGATCTCCTTCCCCCATTTACCGTTCGGTTCAATATCACGTGTCATGAGCGCGGGACGGTGGGCGGCAAAAACAATGTTGTGCCTGAAGACATCCCCGTTCTCACTGGGCCATACATGTGGATGCAAACCATTGTTCAGGACTATATTATTGCTTACGATCCGCCGGTATCCTTCCCTCAGTTTTATCCCCCCGTTCAGCAAAAGGTTATTGTAGATCCGGTAATCACTCGAACCGTCATCCAGGTCAATATCCCATCCATGGTCACAACGGACCCTGTTATGGCGAATGATGCTGGGTTTAACCATATCCAGAAAGGGCAGGTCCGGATTTTTAGCCACCTGCTGATTCATCAATTTTACGTCTGGATCCCAGAAACGGTCCCTGCCCCAGGAATTAAAACTCCCATGGTCACCCGTTTCAAGGACCGTATTAAATATATCACAGTGTTCCAGTATATGTCCCCCAAAAGTCCCTTCACTAATATTCACCCCGGCACGGGGGACATCATAAATGGAACAATGGGATATGGTGATCCTGAAGGACATGGAGATCTGGACCGGCGAGGTTTGTTTCTCGGTCCGTCCTGTCCTGGCAATTATGCAGTCCGAGACTGTACAGTTGGCGGGGTAATTTTCTGTTTTTGGACCGGGGACCAGGTCCAGTTCACTGTAATTTTGCGGGCCGTATCTGAAAATGGGACTACGGACGGCATCCGGGTCGCCTACAAAGGCAATCCCATTGGCCCCCCCATCATGGATATAACACCCGGTAATGCTTATATGGCGGTTGTAATTATTGACAAATATGCTGTTCCCTCCCAACTGGTCGAATTCGCATTTACTTATGGTACAATGCTCGGCACCATTGAAGGTAATAGCCCCTCCACGGTAAACTGTCCAGTCTGACCGCAGCAGGGGTTCCTTATTGTCCATAAACACGCGGGCTGTATGCCTGAAAACAATACCCTCAAAATGAACATGCTGAACGGGCTTTTTTATGGTCCCATTCAACTCGATAAGGTGGGGGAGCCTGACGATCTCAACCTTTGCTGCTGGCAGGTCTATCCCGGGACGCGGATAATAATACAGGCGGGAATCCTTTTCATCATAAAACCATTCCCCAGGTGCATCCAGTTCCTCAAAAACATTTTCGATATAACGGTACCTTACGTGCATGGGGGAGGGACGGTTATTCTGCCAGCCCCCTTCCAGGATCAGTTCTCCCTTACCATCCTTACCCTTCACCAGCCAGTGCATGTCACCCCAGAGAGCACGATGCATGGCATGCAGGTAGGCTCC
>CAZXOJ010000310.1:0-5413 GCA_964642325.1 uncultured Bacteroides sp.
TCGAAATCTGGGCCATCATGAAGAAACCAAAAACAGAGGAACAGGATTAGATGAATTGGCTAGAGGCGCTAATCCTTGGACTTGTCCAGGGACTGACAGAATTTCTGCCGGTAAGCAGCAGCGGACATCTCGAGATTGGAAAAGCAATACTGCAAATTGAAGCGAGGGATAACCTGACTTTTTCAATTGTTGTACACGGAGCAACTGTGTTGAGCATCCTGGTTGTTTTTTTTAATGATCTGAAAAAACTGTTGACCGAATCTCTCGCCTTCAGGTATAACGAATCATCCTCATACCTTCTTAAGATCATATTATCCATGGTACCTGTAGCCATAGTCGGTGTTTTTTTTAAAAGTGAAGTGGAAGCTTTTTTCAACGGGAACATTGTATTTGTAGGAGCCATGCTGTTGATCACGGCCACCTTATTGACCATATCCTATTTTATCAGACCCGGTTCAAAGAATATAGGATACCTGGATGCCTTTATTATTGGAATTGCCCAGGCATTTGCCGTTTTACCTGGAATTTCAAGGTCCGGAGCTACTATCACTACGGCATTATTCCTTGGGAAGAAGAGGGAGGAAGCTGCGCGTTTTTCATTCCTTATGGTGATTATTCCAATTATTGCTGCCAATTTTATTGACTTGCTCGGACGGGAATCAGCAGCATCAGATTCAATCGGGTGGTTTCCATTGCTGGTTGGGTTCGCTGCGGCTTTTGTATCAGGACTGATTGCCTGTAGGTGGATGTTATCCATCGTACGCAAAGGGAAACTCTTGTATTTTGGATTATATTGCCTTGTTATAGGTACCATAGCCATCATTTTCGGATCGATTTGATGCAGGAAATCACCCCCCATACAGATTTTATAAATGGTGCGATGCTGTTGATTGATAAGCCAGTGGACTGGTCATCATTTGATATAGTAAAAAAGGTCAGGAACATGATCAGTAAAAAGCTTGGCATCAAGAAGTTGAAAGTCGGGCATGCCGGGACACTGGATCCGTTGGCAACAGGATTAATGATAATATGCACCGGTAAGGCTACCAAGGAAATTGAAAACTACCAGGGTTTGGAGAAAGAATACATTGCCACCTTTTACCTTGGAGCAACCACTCCTTCCTGTGACCTTGAAACGGAAGTTAACCAATCATTCCCGACCGAACATATCAACCTGGAGCTGATCAACAAGGTACTACAGGATTTTATGGGTGAAACCATACAGGTTCCTCCTATATTCTCAGCTAAACGTGTGGGCGGAAGACGTGCATATGATTTTGCCCGGAAGGGGGAAGATATTGCTATGCGTCCACAATTGATCAATATCAGCGAACTGAAAATAATTGATTTTAAGATTCCTGAACTCATCCTTAGAATAAAATGCAGTAAGGGGACTTATGTCAGGGCCCTGGCCCGGGATATAGGGAAAGCACTGGATTCCGGAGCATATTTAGCATTGCTTCGCAGGACTAAAATCGGTCAATTTTCAGTTGACGAAGCACTGGTATTAAAAAAATTTGAAGAAATATTAATTAATTTGTAACAAAACACGTTTTCTTACGTATAACAGCACTCCATAAATTTAACAAAACCCGCACGCATGAAATTATCCCAATACAAGTATAACCTGCCTGAAGATCTGATCGCCAAATATCCTTCCGGAAACCGTGATGAATCAAGAATGATGGTAATACATCGGGATTCTGGAAAAATTGAACACAAGGTATTTAATGAGATCCTGGGTCATTTTGATGACCAGGATGTCCTGGTATTTAATAATACCAAGGTTTTCCCGGCCCGGTTGTATGGAAACAAAGAAAAGACCGGAGCGGAAATCGAAGTTTTCTTGTTAAGGGAACTGAACCAAGATCAAAGGTTATGGGATGTACTCGTCGATCCTGCCCGAAAAATAAGGATAGGAAATAAATTATATTTTGGCGAGGACGATATGCTTGTTGCCGAGGTGATAGATAATACAACCTCCAGGGGAAGGACCTTGCGCTTCCTATATGACGGAGATTATGAAGATTTCAAAAAAACCCTTTACAGGCTGGGAGAAACCCCGCTGCCAAAATTCATCAAGCGTGGTGTTGAGCCGGAGGACCGTGAGCGCTATCAGACTGTATATGCCAAACACGAGGGAGCAGTAGCCGCTCCAACTGCAGGCATGCATTTCAGCAAACAGTTGCTTAAAAGACTCGAGATCAAGGGATGTGAGTTTTCATTTATTACCCTTCATGTGGGACTAGGGAACTTCCGCTCTGTTGATGTTGAGGATCTGACCAAGCATAAAATGGATTCAGAACGCATTATCATTGTTGACGAATCCACCAAGGTGGTGAATGAGGCCAAGGACCGGAAAAGCAATGTGTGCGCTGTCGGAACAACCGTTATGAGGACACTTGAAAGTTCGGTTTCCACTACGGGTTACCTGAAACCATTCGACGGCTGGACAAACAAGTTTATCTTTCCCCCTTATGAATTTAGCATTGCCAATATGATGGTGTCAAATTTGCATCTCCCTTTATCCACCCTCCTCATGATGGTATCCGCTTTTGCAGGTTACGATTTCCTGATGGATTGCTATCAGGTTGCCATTAAGGAAAAGTATCGTTTCGGGACTTATGGAGATGCCATGCTTATCCTGTGATCTAAGATAAAATGCCGATTATAAGTTCTATTATTAATTGGGTGAATACCAAACGGCTTCACCAGATAGATCTTTTCAGGAAGTATCCCATCGATGTGCAAAGGGAAACATTCTTCAAATTACTGGATGAGGCAAAGGACACCTTGATAGGAAAGGAATATGGTTTTTCTGAAATACAGTCCTTCTCTGAATTCCAGGAAAAGGTGCCGGTCAGGAATTATGAGGCCTACAAACCACTTATCAGCCGTGTCATGGAAGGTGAGCAAAACCTTTTTTGGCCCAGTGAAATTAAATGGTTTGCCAAATCCTCAGGAACCACAAGTGATAAAAGCAAATTCATTCCTGTTAGCTGGGAGTCCCTGGAAGATTGCCATTATCGTGGTGGAAAAGACATTATGTCTATCTATTCCCAGAATTATCCGGATAACAAATTGTTTTCAGGGAAAGGGCTTACCCTAGGGGGAAGTCACCAGGTCAACAGCTATTCAAACCAATCCTATTACGGGGACTTGTCGGCCATCATTATTGAAAACCTGCCATTCTGGGCAGATTTCATCCGGACCCCGGGTAAGGATGTGGCCCTGATGGATGAATGGGAAGAAAAGCTTGAAGAAATCACCAAACAAACCCTCCGTGATAACGTAACCAGTCTTGCTGGAGTCCCCTCCTGGAACCTTGTTTTAATTAAACATGTACTTGATTACACGGGAAAGGAAAATCTACTGGAAGTCTGGCCAAACCTTGAATTATTCACCCATGGCGGGGTAAACTTCACACCGTACAGGGAGCAATTCAGGAAACTGATTCCATCAGACCAGATGCATTACCTGGAAGTTTATAATGCTTCCGAGGGTCACTTTGCCCTCCAGGATGAACCAGACAAAGATGACATGTTGTTAATGCTCGATTACGGGATATTTTTCGAATTTATCCCGGTCGGAAAGGTCGGGGATCCTCATCCAACGGCACTCACAGTCGGGGAGGTTGTGCCGGGAGAGAATTACGCCATAGTTATTTCCACGAACAGTGGCTTATGGAGATACCTGATTGGTGATACAGTTGTATTTACTTCAACATTTCCCCATAAGTTGAAGATTTCCGGGCGTACAAAACATTTTATGAATGCATTCGGAGAAGAAGTGATCATTGAAAATGCCGAGAAGGCTCTGTCCATTTCTTGTGCCAAGACAAATGCCGTGATCAGTGAATATACTGCTGCCCCGATTTATATGGGAGATGAAGGCAAGGGTTCGCATGAATGGCTCATAGAATTTGAGAAGGCCCCAACAGATCTTGATTACTTTACCTCCCTGCTTGACAACGCCCTATGTTCAATAAACTCAGACTATGAGGCCAAGCGATATAAAAGCATTACACTTGTCATGCCGACAGTACGAAACCTCCCCCAGGGTACGTTTTACAATTGGTTAAGTGTAAAAGGCAAACTTGGTGGCCAGAATAAGGTCCCACGGCTGAGCAATAACCGTAAAATTGTGGATGAGGTCCTTGGCATGGTTCATGATAACAAATAGAGGTGTACCTGATCATTTATATATCGATCCTTATTCAATTCCTCCAGCCTGCTGAATTCCAGTTTGTCAAATCTATAAAGGTCGACGGAGACAGGCATTTCTCAGACCCTATGGGGAATGTGTATATAATCAAAAACAACCACCTGGTAAAATTCGTTCAGGACTACACGCAGGCAGCTGAATACACCAACCTTTTCCTTGGCAATATCCATTCTATCGATGTATCTGACCCGCTACGGATCCTCATATACTACAAGGATCATAACCAGGTTGTCTGGGTGGACAATTACCTGTCAGAATTAAGAAGTCCCATCTGGCTGGACGACCTGGGAGTGGACCAGGCACAATTGGTATGTTCATCCAACCAGGGGGGGCTCTGGATCTTCAATGGACTAAACAACCAACTGCAGTATTTTGATGTTAACCTGCAGTTTGTCCATGAGAGTATTACGCTGAACAGCCTGACCGGTCCTGATATCCAGCCTACCTTCATGCTTGAGAAGAGCCGCAATGTATATTTGAACGTCCCAGGATTCGGTATCCTGATATTTGACCGATTCGGAAATTATTCAAAAACCATACCCCTTGAAATACCCGGAGAGTTCCAGGTGACCGATCAGCATCTGTATTTTTTTAAGGAAGGGAAATTCTACAGTTTTGACCTGCATAAAAATAGTCCCGGAAAGTTGGAATTGCCCAAAGAAGACGGATTTGTTAAAGTTGAAATGCAACCTGATTTCTTGTATTTATTCAGGCACCAGGGTTATTCGGTTTATAAAATCATCGACTAGCCAGAACCTGCCTATCATCTTCAGATTTATTTTGTACATTCGTGTCATTCGGGACTTCAAAACAAATCAGAAATGCATATTGCTGTTGCAGGTAACATCGGATCAGGGAAAACAACATTAACTTCCTTATTATCTAAACATTACAAATGGGAACCCCACTATGAGGACGTGGATGATAATCCATACCTGAATGATTTTTACCAGGATATGCAACGCTGGTCCTTCAACCTTCAGATCTATTTCCTGAACAGCAGGTTTAACCAGATCCTGGACATCCGGAAATCAGGCAAGGAAGTGATACAGGACAGGACGATCTATGAAGATGCATACATCTTTGCTCCCAACCTGCATTCAATGGGACTGATGACAACACGGGATTTTGAGAATTATTTTACACTTTTCAACCTGGTCAGCTCCCTTATTGAACCTCCCGATCTGCT
>CAZXOJ010000311.1:0-5401 GCA_964642325.1 uncultured Bacteroides sp.
TGGACAGGGATGGAAAAGTAACCAGTGCAGAACCCGGTTACAAAGGCACCAATATCCTGGATGAAAGCCTGCTGGAATCTGCCCGTAAGGCCGCCCTCAAGGCCAGGTTTAACGCCAAGTCAGATGCCGCCTACACCGAGGCCGGAACCATCACCTACCATTTTGTGTTACAATAGCAATTAAAATTCTTTTTTTAGGATTGTTTCAATAATCAGCTTTAATTCAGGCAGATCGTTTTCGATTATCTCCCAAACAGCTTCCAGTTTGATTTGAAAATACATATGGGATATCAAATTTCTGAACGCTGTTACTTTATGCCATGGATAATTATAACTACTTAGTAAATCTATATCGACGTGAATGATCGCTTCCCCAATCACACTGAACTGAAACAGCACTGCACTTGCCACGAGTTGATCTTCAAGAAAAACCGCTTTAGAAATATCCTGGATGAATACCTCAATTTGATGGATCGCCTCCCGGATAATAGTTAATCTTTCCCGGCTCTCAATTTTCTGGTCTTTCATAAATGAGTTTTAGATCCGGTTTCACATTTTTGAGGATATGCTGTCGGAAGGAATCAATAAAACCTATATCAATGGTACGATTTACTTTATTTTCCAACTGGAATTGTATTTCAGCGAGATCAAAATAACTGAACCCATCATCTGTTTTTACAGCCAAATCAATGTCACTTCCAGGCCTATCATCTTTACGTGAGAATGAACCGTAGATCCAGGCCTTGCTTACTTTTGGAAATTGTGTTAGTATTTCAACAATCTTCTTTAAAAGCTTTGATCTGTCCACAGCTTTAAACGTCAAATAATCAAGCTTACCCTCTGCAAGCTCCAGGGCATTTTTTGCATATTGACTATCACCAATTTCATAAAGGATCCTATCACTTAGATAAATTACCATCATCTCCTTTTCACTGTAGTCAAAGAATTTGGCCAGTTTGATCACCTGATCTTTATGAATCTTTCTTTGTCCCCTTTCCATTTTACTTAGAATTGCCTGGTCTATATCCAGAAAAGCAGCTACCTTTCTTAAAGGATAACCTTTCTCAAGCCTTAGTGTCCTAATTAAGTTGCCAATCTCTTTCATTTTGACAATTTTATTTTGACAAAATTAGTCAATATTATTGTTTTTAGCAAATAATATCTCACTTTCAATTAATTATCATTTAGCTCCTGAATCTTGATGTTCTTAAAACTGACCGCGTCACCATGGTCCTGAAGCAGGATATGGCCATTTTTGGCCTCACCGAAGGCCGGCCACTTTGCATATTTGCTGTATGCCACCAATGCTTTCCACATCTGTGTTCCTCTCTCGTATTCCAGTACCTTTACTCCATTCAAATGATGACTTACCTTTTTACCATGTACTTCAATCCGGGCACGGTTCCAGCTGTCAACCCCATTGAAACGTTTCTCACTGTTATCTTGCCCGTATAACAATGCATCTGCTTTGATCAGGTCATAGAGGGAAGCGAGTGTCCTGTTGCCGGCGACACCCTCTTTTGCATCAGGATGTTTTTCATCGTCAAGGATCTGGTATTCGCATCCGATAGCACTCCCCTTTCCCATATTGAGCTCAGGGTCCACAAAATATTTTATGCCGGAATTTGCTCCCTCAGTAATCAGGAAGTCAAGTTCCAGGATAAATTTCTTGTAGGTTTGGATAGTCACAATATCTCCCCCATGGGCCGATTCTCCGCCACCACTTTTTTCCACCGACAAAACACCATCTTTAATGTTCCAGCCCTTTTCCGGGAACTTTTCCAGTTTAGCTCCACGCCATCCTTCTGTGGATTTGCCGTCCCACAACAATTTCCATCCCTGTTTGATTTGATTCTCAGTCAGTTTATTATCCAGGTAACTCACTTCGGGTGAGAGCGGAACATCCTTATACTGCTCAAGATCAATATCTTCCGTTAAAATCCGGATATTCTTCCAGCTGATCTCTTTGCCTTCAAGTTCCTGCTTGTCACCTATCCCATGTACCTGCAGCGCAATGAGGCCTTTGGGACGAGCTTCATCAACCAGGTTGGCAAACGAAACACCATTAACATAGGTCCGTATGGTAGTGCCAATGGCTTCTATCCTGAATTGATTCCATTCCCCCGGTTTAAATGCTTTATAGGAATCCTGATTGTACGACATGGGATACAGCCATCCCCTGTCAGCCTCTTCATAGATACCTCCAACCCAGGGCCTGTCTGCATGGTCATCACATTCAACCTGGTATCCATTCACTCTTGCCGTTCCGTCAGGTTTATGGCTGGTACTCCTGAACTGGACCCCAGAGTTCAGTCCCCTGTCCATTTTCATCTCATACTCCAGGATAAAATCCCCGTAGATTTTCTTTGTGGCCATGAAGGAATTGGGAGTCCCGGTCTTTGAGGTTCCAATTATCTCACCATTCTCAATCCTATACTCTGCGGACCCATCAAGTTTTTCCCAACCTTCGAAATTTTTTCCATTGAATAATTCCTGCCATTTTCCATCTACGGAACATCCCATAATCGTCACTGAAAGAGTGACACATATTAAAGCAATTTTTTTCATAATATTGGTTTAGTTTAACAGTACATTTTATATTCACATAATAATTGCAACGAGGATTCTCAATTTAATAAAAGGTCAAATACCCCTAACAGCTTCAGGCTGGCGAAGAACAGGGCTACCAGCAAAAATACCCTGACTGCTTTGGCTCCCCATTTTACAGCCACCCGGGCTCCAAATAAGGCACCGGTCATGTTCCCGATGGCCAGGATGAAGCCCAACACATAATTCACATCATTGTTCCACATGAATATGGCCAGGGCAAAGGGAGTATAAAGAAATACAATAAAAACCTTCAAGGCATTGGCCTTGACAAGTTCAAATCCAGCTCCCAGGACAAGTCCCGCCAGCAAAAAGAAACCAACACCGGCCTGTATGAATCCGCCATATACTCCGATGAAGAAAAATATAATGATTTTAAATAGAAGTTTTACTGGCGGTTGCCCTTCATGGCTGTTAAGCCAGCGCCCTGGTTTGAGGATGATAAGGAAGAACATCAGGATCAGCAATCCACCTATGGCCTTTTCCATGATGGCATCGTTAATGCTGACGGCAATCTGGGCTCCCAGGATGGAACCGGCCACTGCCGGCAGGCCTATGATCCATCCCTGTTTCAGGTCCAGGACTTTTTGCTTCTTGAAACTGGCTACACCAACCACATTCTGAAGCAGTATGGCTATCCTGTTTGTCCCATTCGCCACATTGGCCGGAAGTCCCAAAAACATCAACAAGGGAAGGGTTAACAGCGAACCGCTGCCGGCGACCGTATTAATGAATCCAGCCACCACGCCCACACCAATAACTGCCAGGATCTTCCACCCCGTCAGGTCAAGATCCTGAAGCAACTGGATCAGCTGATCCCAGATCTGTATAAGCATGATATGGCCACGGTTTCAATTATTTAATAAGCAAAAAGCGGATAATCTTTCATCGACTGGTTGACCTTCTCTCTTACAGTTTTAATCTTACTTTCATCTTCATGATTAGCAATCACTGTATCGATCATCTCAACAACAGGTTCCATCAGGTCTTCCTTAACTCCACGTGTGGTCAGTGCCGGTGTTCCTATCCGTATGCCGGATGCCTGGAATGGGGAGCGGTCGTCAAATGGGACCATGTTCTTATTGATTGTAATATCGGCCAGCTGAAGCGTGTTTTCAACGGTCCGCCCGGTAATATCCGGATATTTGGGACGCAGATCTATCAGCATGGAATGGTTATCCGTACCATCGGATATTACTTTGTATCCCAGCGAAATGAATGCATCTGCCATAATTGCTGCATTTTTCTTCACCTGCAACATATAATCCCTGAAGCTGTCTGAAAGGGCTTCCCCAAAAGAGACAGCCTTGGCGGCTATGACGTGTTCAAGGGGGCCCCCCTGAGTACCCGGAAAAACGGCAGAATCCAAAAGCTGTGACATTGTCTTGATCTTGCCTTTCTGGGTAGAGAGTCCCCAGGGATTCTCAAAATCTTCTCCCATTATAATCATGCCACCTCGTGGACCACGAAGGGTTTTATGGGTGGTGGTCGTAACAATATGACAATGGGGAAAGGGTAGGTTTAATAATCCCTTGGCAATCATTCCAGCCGGATGTGCGATATCAGCCATAAGCAAGGCCCCGTTCTCATCGGCAATCTCACGCATCCGCTCAAAATCCCAGTCCCTCGAATAAGCCGATGCACCAGCAATGATCAGTTTTGGTTTCTCACGTTTGGCGATTGCTGCCATCTCATCATAATCAACCTGCCCGGTTTCCCTGTTTACCCCATAAGCGACTGGATGGTAAAGTATTCCTGAGAAGTTAACAAATGATCCATGGGTCAGGTGACCTCCATGTGAAAGGTCAAGTCCGAGAAAGGTATCCCCAGGCTTCAGCACGGCCAGCATTACGGCTGCATTTGCCTGTGCTCCGGAATGTGGCTGAACATTCGCCCAGGTCGCATTGAAAAGTTCTTTGGCCCTGTCGATAGCCAGTTGTTCCACCTCATCCACTACCTGGCATCCCCCGTAATACCTTTTGCCGGGAAGCCCTTCAGCATACTTATTGGTCAGGCAGGAACCCATGGCCTGGAGGACCTGGTCAGAGACAAAATTCTCCGAGGCGATCAGCTCAATCCCATGCAGTTGCCTGTTCTTTTCATCCTGGATCAGGTTAAATACAGTTTCATCCCTTTTCATATCAGCTTAGTTATTTTGTATAAGATTAGAATACACGGTAAACAAAAGCCTAAAATTAATAATATTATTACAACGTGGGGGTCAAAAAGCCAGCCTTAACGAAAGAAGAAATTAACATTGAAATCCGTAGAACCATGTAAAATAAAATTTAAAAAAGTCCGGAATCGCAATTCGTACTTTGTTTTTGCAAAAAATTAACATAAATTTATTCAAGTCAAAATTATTTTCACTAACCAAAATTAAACATTATGGATCCTGAACAAATGTTAGGTGTATTTAAGGGCATGGGCGCTGGTGTAATTGTCGTATACATCGCCATTATGGTATTTATGATTGTCTCATTGTGGATTGTCTTCAAAAAAGCAGGGCAACCCGGTTGGGCAGCCATTATTCCCGTTTTTAATTTTCTGGTCATCTTGCGGGTCGCAAGTAAACCCTGGTGGTGGGTATTCAGCCTTTTGCTTATGATCATTCCTATTGCAGGCCCAATTCTATTCCTTGTGGTATGGATTTTAGTTTGTAACGGGATCTCCAAGAATTTCGGCCAGAGTACAGGCTTTACTGTTGGTCTGGTTTTGCTTTCCGTCGTTTTTATTCCCATTCTCGCCTTCGGTGATTACAAATGGAAGGCAGTAACATAAACTTACTGGCGTTT
>CAZXOJ010000312.1:0-5395 GCA_964642325.1 uncultured Bacteroides sp.
TAAATGATGTTATCGAAGATATCACTGAAGGTAATAAAGTAAGCTTCGAAGTTACCATGGGGCATAAGGGACCTGCTGCCATCAATGTAAAACTTGATAAGAGTTAAACCGCCTCATTTCCTGATCCATCAGTCATTTCAATTCGTGTCTTTGGTAAGCTTCCAGGGTATTTTAGCTGGAGAAAGCTGATAAGTTTCTCCCGGACAAGTACCCGCAGATCCCAGGCAGTGGGAGAATCTACAGCACTCATTAATGCGCGGATCTCGAGTGTATGATCCTTTGCATTCGTAACCTGCAAAACATTTGTTTGACCATCCCAAAGATCAGTGCCCTCAAGTATCCTCGTGAGTTCCTTTCGTAACTCATCCACTGGTACTGTATAGTCTGTATAAATAAATACTGTTCCAAGAATATCTGCAGATACTCGTGTCCAGTTCTGGAATGGATTTTCAATGAAATAGGTAGAGGGGACAATCAATCGTCTCTTATCCCAGATTCTAACTACGACATAAGTAAGTGTAATCTCTTCTATCCACCCCCACTCGTTTTCAACGATGACAACATCTTCAATACGTATCGGCTGGGTCAGGGCAATCTGGAAACCAGCCAATACTGAGGCTATTAATTTTTGGGCAGCGAAACCTATGATGATCCCTGCTACACCTGCAGATGCAAATAAACTAACACCAATGCGCCTGATACCATCAAAGGTCATCAGGGCAATGGCAATGGCGACAAGTATCACGATAAAAATGACAATGTTTTCCAGGACCCTGAATTGCGTATAAATTTTCCTGGCTTTAAGGTTATCCTTTTCAGAGATATCATATTGACGGAGGATGACTTCCCGGGAAAGATTAATCGAGCGGATTACAAACCACGTGATAACGAAGATTAAGGCCAGTTTGATAAAAGTAGCGGTGAATGTAGTAATCTCTACCCCTGGTGTAAATAATCCCTGAAGGATAATAAAATCTATTAACAGTATGAGAAACAGTACTGGATTTCTGAACTTTTGCCATGCTATTCCTATTAAATTATCCGGTGATTTTCTTCCAATCCGCAGCAGGAGCCAGGAAATTACAAAATAGATCAGGAAACTAAAGAGGACTATAGACAATGCTATAATCAAAACAGACCCGGTCGTATTTCCTAATATTTCCCAATTATTTAGAATGCGATTCAGCATTTCATTCATAGCGCAAATTTAAAAAATCCGGAATCATAAACAATTGACGATCTTAATCTTCATTTGAATTGCCTATCATTTTCAGTATTTTTCTTCTTTTGGCAACCAGGTCTGTTAGTTCGATGACCATATCCTCATTAACCCTTCTTGCCATTGGGATCACAAACTTTTCGGTTTGGTCGAGGTAATCAGATATCTTCTGATCAGTGTGGGTATCTCGGTGAAGATCGGTCAAGTTGCTGATCCGGTCGGCACATTTAAGTATCAAAGCATTCCGCGATCCTGTGCTGAGGATCTTTTGCAGGTATTGGTATTTTGATTCCTCCCTGCGTTTTGTGACCTCTAAAACAAGATCAACTACCTGCGGACCTTCATGATCAATCCACCTGATTTCATCCACCCGGGCCTCGGGCAGGTCTTCCAGAAAGTCATGTAGCAGGGAAGCTTTCAACAGGATGCTTTTGTCGTAAAATTTGTAATCCAGCAGTATCCCCAGTGTTGAAAAACAATGCCTGAATTGGTTGCCGCCTACCTTCCGGTCGACCGCGATCAGGGCGGTGGCCTTTATTATATAAGGGGCTAGCACAAGGTTTCTTAAAGCTTCCAGTTCATTCATGTCTTCTGTGTCATTTTTGTTCTAAATTACCTGCTTTTTTATCTATAGATGCAAAACATACGCCATTTTTTCAACTCACTTATAATCAGAGCATAATAGTATTTTCAGGAATAGAATCCTGGAATATTGTGCGGTATTTGTGCATAAGATCTGCTTGGGAAGCAGGATTAATTCATTAAATACCTAAATTGTAATCTTCAACTTTATTCATTTTAGTATGATGATCCCGGAAAATCGGACTGCTGAAAGAATACACGTGGCGGCAATAAAACTGCTTGGGAATCCAGGTATCCGCTTAGATCATGATGAAATATGCCAGCTGCTGCTGAAAGCCGGGGCAAAAGAGGGCAGATCCACCAATGTCATCCGGTTCCCGGAGGGGCTTATCAGGGAAAAATTTGCCCTTTTACCTGCTTCGTTTGTTTTTGCCAACAGGGAAGGAAATGGAAAAGTAACGGGTGCTTCAACTGAAGCTGTGATCTGGTCTGTACCAGGCATGAAGATAGTAGAGAATAACAGGGCGCGTCTATTCTCATCGAAGGATATGGCAGAAGCTACGCGGCTGCTTCACCAATTGGAGCATGTGGATGGAGTTTTTGGATTTGCCCTGGACGATGTTCCACCAAAGGCTTGTGATGTTGTGGGACTGAAAATTATCGCCGAGAATACAAACAAACATATACGGGTGCTCTGTTTTTCACCACTTGGTTCGGAGATGATGGTTGAGATGAAAAAAGTGGTGGGCGATTTTCCCTGGTTCAGCATTGGATTTACAGCACATGGGCCACTGCGCTGGACAAACCTCGCCCTGGAGATTTTCAGAAAAACGGCTGGCTCCGGGATCCCTGTAACAATAAATGGCGAACCAATGGCAGGTGTTTCTGGTCCAGTAACCCTGGCTGGTTCAGCCGCTGTGGGGACAGCTGAAATTCTTGCAGGCATCGTTATCAACCAGCTTCTTGAACCGGGACGTCCCTGTGTTTTTAACCTGGGACTAGCCCATACTTTTGATATGCGTAATAGTATTGCAGTGACCGGTGGACCGGAAAATCATCTGTTTGCCCGGATATCAGCTATCATGGGCAGGTATTATGGAATTCCCTCTGCAAGTTGGGTCTCCACAGAGTCTATGTGTACGGATTCCCAGGCAGCCCTTGAAAAAATGTGCGGATTTCTTACCCATCTACAAAGTGGTGTCTCCAACATCTGGGCAGTCGGGCAATTGGAATCGGAACTTGCCTTTTCACCGTCACAGGCTGTAATTGATAACGAGATCATCTCTTATGTGAAAAGATATTTGAAAGGTGTTGAAATCAATGAAGATACCCTGGCCATTGAACTCTCCAGGGAGGTTGGAATTTCAGGATCCTTCCTTGACCAGTATCATACCTTGGAGAATTTCCAGGATGAACTTTTTCAGCCGGATATATTGAATAGAGAAGTACGTGAAAACTGGAGTGTTCATGGAAGCAGGACCCTCACAGAAGTAGCGGAAGAAAAGGTAAGGGAACTGATGAAGAAGGATGTTAAAAATGGACTGGATGAAGGCCAGGTCACTGAACTGGATGCGCTGGCAGACCGTTTTATGAAACGGATTATTAACTAAATAAAACATAATGAAATTACTGGTTCTATTTTCACTGATGATTACTCCTCTTATTTTGAAAGGGCAGGAAGCCCACTCATACCATCTGGATGTTCATATTGACGTGGAAACCAGATCTTTGCACATCGACGGCTATGTAGATATTGATTATCAAAACAAAGACATCCTGAATTTTACCCTTTGGAAGTACTCAAACATTGAAAGGATTGAGATTGGGAATATTCCTTGTGTATTTAATTTCGATACTATGGCAGCTTCACCCAGTTTCTTTACACCCAATGGGAGAAACCTATCCATCAGAATACCCGACGAACTAAAAGGATCAGATCAAAGAATTCATTTCATTTATACTTCGGACATGTCTGAATTAGGGATCGGCTGGGAAGGTGTTTTCACTGATGAATGGATAGAATTAGCTAGTTATAGTGGTTGGTACCCAATTCATGGTGGGAATTATAGCGCTGAACTTAAGGTATATATAAATGAAGAATTTAAAGTTACAGGATCCGGCGCTGTTTCACAGAAAAATGGATTCTGGGAAATAAATAAAAGCTGGAAAAGCTTTGACATAGTACTTATGGCATCCAAAGATTTAAAGTCCAAAGTCTATAAAGATAACAATGCCAAGATTCAGATTGATTATACTAATCTTTCAGATGCGGGCTCAGATTCAACTATTAATGACTGTAAATTTGCATTCAGGTTGTTTGAAGAAAACTTTGGAAAAAAGAACGATGCGAATTTAAAGATCGTAATGGGTCCAGCCAGAAAGGGTGGAGGTTATTCAAGAAAATATTTCATTACCATGCCTGCCAATAATTATGGTCCGAACCTGAGTTATGGAAATGCTCATGAATTAGCCCATTTCTGGTGGTCTAATGCACCTGCAAATACCTGGGAGGATTGGCTCAATGAGGCTTTTGCAGAGTATAGTGCTTTGTTTTTTATGAGGGAAAGATTTGGATTGAAAGAGTTTAACAGATTTATCAATGAATATAAAGAGAAAACCATTGATACAGCTCCAGTCTGGGGAGTTGATCGACAAAGTCAGGAAGCATATTATGTCTTATACATGAAAGGATCTTTAATCCTATCCGATCTTGAACAAAAGCTGGGAACAGAACAATTCTTATCCTTATTAAATATTGTCTCGGATAACAATATTAGTTCTACAGAAGGTTTACTAAAGCTGATCAGCCAGAAGGTATCAGAAGATGTCAGCAAATGGCTGGAAAATGAACTTAAAACCCGGTAAGTATATCACACCATACTTCATGTGTTAGAGGCAGGATTAAAATTCCTGCAGGAAGTTTCGATGTCATTTCTTCAACATAGGAAATAATCTGAGTATCTCTTCCTTACCAGGCTGTTTCCCATATTCGCAAATCTCAAATGCCTCAGCATGCTTGACAATAGCTGCCTTATCTCCATACCATTTTTTCAAACATTCCCTCACAGAAGCATTGGGTGCAGATGGTCTCCATTTAGCTAATAATTCCAATCTTGATTTTTCATCTTTCGGCACCATATCCAATCTCCCTGAAGTCCATGGCAGCCAGTCAAAATGCTGGGATTCATGTGCGGCCATCCCATATATTTTCTGCTCAAATACCTCGTCAATGATAACCGCAATATCCGGTTCAAAGGGGTTTGGTTTCTGGAACCTGTCTGCAGCGTAAAGAAAGACAGGGTTTCTTTTCAGTGGAGGAACCTCGGGGGCTACATTTGATACAATGACCAAATAAGCTGCATCCTGTACTAAAATGGCAGTATACCTGTGATCGGGATGATAATCGTTGGTTCTTGGTGCAATGACAATATCGGCGTTCCATTTGCGGATTTCCCGAATAACCTGTAAACGATTCTCCAGTGTGGGCATGAGCTCGCCGTCATGGTTATTTAGCACTGTATATTCCACACCAAACCTTTTTCCAGCTTCCTGTGCTTCTGCAATCCTTATTTTTGCCAGCTCACCACCACCCAT
>CAZXOJ010000313.1:0-5391 GCA_964642325.1 uncultured Bacteroides sp.
ACCAGCCGCAGGATATTGGCAACATTCAGTAAAAGCAGTCCGGATAAAATATAGATCCAGCTTGTCCAGCTATTCTCTCCCATGATGAATACGAGGGAAGCAAACAATAACATTGTGTTAAAACCCAGACAGCTTTTAAGCATGGAAAGAGATCCTTTATCCCCTATCAGTAGCTGTGAATCAACCATGGAATCAATATTAAACCAGGAGAGGATTTCCTGGGATGATTTGAAAAGGAAATTGACCCAGGGTGTAAATTCAAAACAACCAAGGAATAAATAGCCCAGGATCAGGTATACATAGCTCACTACAACAATGGAGGTGGATTTCCGCTTTATCAGGTCACTATTTATCCTCATCCGTGAAAGGAACTTCCAGAGAGCATCCCGATGATTCCTGAGCCATACAAACAACAGGGTTATATTCATAAGATGGGCTGCTGTTCTGGATATCCTGGTATTGGAATACAGGTCAGTGCCCAGTGCACTTAATTGCGCCTGTATGGCAATGGTTACTGGGGACATCATGAAATTCAGCAGCAGGATGATACCGCTGAACAATAGTTTCTTCTTAAAGTTGGTATGGCTTAGCCAGGCAATCAACAGCAGGAGGGCCATCCACTTTCTCATCAAAGTCCCGCTTCTTACCGTATCATTTCCGGTCCCATCAAACATCACCAGGTGATCCTGCACATGCACCCCGGAACCTGCCCAATGAAGATACTTGTTGGCAATCCCTTCCTGGAATAACAGGTAGGCATTTGTCACTTTGCCAAATAAGCTAATAAGGGGGTCAGCATCAAAAACGAGAAGACTGATCGCTATGTATAAAAAAACAAGCGAAAACACAATGATAAAAGGAATTATCAATGCCTTCCGCCTGATGATATCTCGAAAGTTCAGTGAAATCTAATTATCCGCATTCTTTTTCTTCCTGCGGGCTACAAAATAAGCAACACCGGCTGCACCAAGAATACTGAGCAGGCCACCATCCAGGGGCACTCCTACAGTTTCACTTCCTCCACCGTCAACAACGGCAAAGGCGTTAATCGATACAATTGCCAGCAACAGAATGATAAGTATAATTTTTGATCTCATGGCCACAAAATTTAAATTATCGGTTTTACCGTTTAACGTAAATCCAATGATTTTGTTTACAGATGTAAAGGTAATTCATAAAACATGTCCCCCCCAAGTTGTTAATCAATGAAGTAGGTGTGTTAATCAAAAAATATGGTGTAAATACCTATCTTGCGCATCAAAAGTTTAGCATTATGACACAAAAGGATATTCTGGACCTCTTTGCTGCCATCGATAAGTTTGACACAAAAGTCTTTGCAAGCTACCTGGATGAGAAGGCCAGGTTTAAGTTCGCCAACATTCCGGTTATCACTGGAAAGAATAATGTATTTGAATTTGTAGCCGGGTTTTTTCAATCGATAAAAGCCATCAGGCATAAAAACCTGGAAATTTATGAACTGGATGGGATCCGGTTTGTGATGGGAAATGTTACCTATACACGCCTGGATGGTTCCACACTCTCAGTGGATTTTTCAAATACCTTCAGGCTGAATGGAAATAAAATCAAGGATTACCTGATTTTTATTGATAATTCAGAACTGTATAAATAAAATAATC
Organism: uncultured Bacteroides sp.; assembly: GCA_964642325.1. GTDB lineage: Bacteria > Bacteroidota > Bacteroidia > Bacteroidales > SM23-62 > SM23-62. The sequence continues at coordinate 1,638 of CAZXOJ010000313.1, forward strand.
TCCCATGAGAGCAAAATTTTCCCTCTTACTGCTGGGTTCCCTAATCTCCTGCAGTATTACTGGAAGTGATGTGTCTGTGAATGAGTGGCTTGACTCTGGCCCTTTAAATGTACATGCCCCTGGGTTCATCAATGGACCAAATATCCAGTCCGAGGAATTCGGTCCCAGGTACATCTTATCAAATTTTTACCTGGATCTGTCTACCCTGCAACCAGCAGATGGGAAGCCATTCCCCTGGAATAACCAGGAAGTGCAGCACTGGATGATTAAAAGTATCCCGGAAGGAGAATTCCTGGAAATAAAACCCATCAGGAAAGCAGCGTATCAGATTGCATATTTTGCCTTTTACATTGAATCGGGAGGACTGAATAAATATAAAATGGAAGTTGAAAGTCCCCAGATGTTCGAAATATTTCTCCAGGGTAAAAAGCTATCATCAAGTTACGAGCTGGCCGGGAAGGACAGTTCAATTACAGGCAAGGCCAGCATGGAGCTGGACCGTGGAAAGTTCCTGGTAATTGTGAAGTCATTGTATGCCCAGGGTGATGAGAATAAATGGTGGATCAAAGCAAAAGTGGCCGAGAATCCCCTGCTGTCTACCTCACCTGAGGGTGGAATGAATATCCATCACCTCCTGGAGGGTACAAAGCTCGGTAGTGTTTCCATATCCGCTGACGGATCCCTGGCAATGGTCAATTACAGCAGGGTGGATAGAGAGTCAGGGAAAAACAGCAGCTGGACAGAGATCAAGGATGTTTCCAATGGCCGTATCAGGCAGAGTTTCAGGAAAGCCGACACAAGGGGATTTCACTGGATGCCGACGGGAAAAAAACTTTATTATATCAAACCGGGTGAGAAAGGATCATCGGTATGGATATATGACTTTGAGGAGGGAGAAGAGTATTCTGTATTGGAGAATATTGAGGAGCTTTCCGGAACAGAATGGTCCCCGGATGAGAAGTTTTTTATCTATACCATCGCTGAGAAAAAGAAGGCAGATCCCGGTTCCTCATTGCGGTATATGGACGAGCTGGGTAACCGCACATTCCCTGACAAATCCATTGGCAACCTTTATAAATATGATGTAGCAAGCAAAGTCAGTTCCCGCTTAACTTATGCGGAATTCAGTACCTGGCTTAACGATATCAGCCAGGATGGTAAAAAAATTGTTTTCAGCATAACAAGGCCTAATCCCACTTTGAGGCCTTTCAACAAGCAGGACGTATACCTGATGGATCTCAACACAGGAGAGGTGGATACCCTCTGGAAAGATTCCCCATGGAGCGGGACAGCCAGTTTCTCTCCTGACGGGACAAAATTGCTGGTTTCCGGGGGACCAGACCTATTTGGTGAGACGGGCAGGAATATCGGAGATAATCCCATTGCCAATAATTATGACACACAGGCCTATCTATATGACCTTACGACCGGTGAGGTGGATCCTATCACGAGGGACTTTAATCCATCGGTTTCCGGTGTCACCTGGCACCCGGGGGATGGCCGTATCTATATTACTACCATAGATGAGATCTACAGGAGATTATATGCCTATGATACAGGGTTGCGGCAATTCCGGCTGATCACTACCCAGCCCGAGGTGCTTGGATCCTTCAGCCTGGCGAATGAGAAACTCGTGGCGGTCCATACCGGGACCGGACTGGGTAGTCACAACAGGGCCTGGATCCTTGACCTGGAAAGCGGAGCCAGCAGCTTATTCGATGATGTTGAAGCCAGCACCTACGAGCATGTCCGGTTCGGGAACTCTGAGGAGTGGGATTTTGAAATGGAAAATGGTACCCTGGTAAGGGGGTTTTTCATCTATCCGAGGGATTTTGATCGGGCTAAAAAATATCCCCTGATAGTCCAGTATTATGGTGGGACCAGTCCCGTATCAAAAAGTTTTGGTGGTCGGTACCCGGTTGATATCTGGGCCGGTGAGGGATATGTAGTTTATGTGCCACAACCCAGCGGAGCTACAGGGTTCGGACAGGAGTTCTCCGCCCGGCACCAGAACAACTGGGGTAAAACTGTAGCTGGTGAGATCATTGAGGGAACCAAAAAATTCCTGGCAGCGCATGATTTTGTAGACCCGGAAAAGATTGGCTGTATTGGCGCCTCTTATGGCGGATTTATGACCATGCTCCTGCAATCCCAAACGGATATTTTCACCTGTGCCATCTCCCATGCGGGGATCAGCTCCATAAGTTCCTATTGGGGGGAAGGCTACTGGGGATATGGATATTCGGCCAATGCCAGCGGGGATTCATACCCCTGGAACAGGAAAGATATTTACATTGACCAAAGTGCCCTGTTCAATGCCGACAAGATCAATACCCCTTTACTGCTGCTGCATGGATCCGAAGATACCAATGTCCCACTAGGAGAATCACTGCAGCTTTGGGTGGGACTGAAAATTCTGGGGAGACCGGTCGAAATGGTACAGGTGGAAGGGGAAGACCACCATATACTGACTTACTCCAAACGGATTGAATGGCATAATACCATCATGTCATGGTTTGATAAGTGGTTGAAGGAGGAGACGGGGGACTGGAAACAACTATTTCCCCGGAGCAAGCTTTGATCCCTTGAAGGTCTGTTGGTATTTGCACGGCCATGCTATTGACTTGGGGATGATTATTTACTACTTTTATAGCAAACCAGACCATCATGAAAAAAATATTATACTCCGCATTATTTGTTGTATCAGCCTTATTTTTAGGTACATCAATAAGCCATGCGCAATGTGAGCCTGATACGGTCACCTGCAAGGACACCCTGCAGCCCGGCGAATTTTGTCCCAAATCACTCCCTGATGGTTACGTAGGCCAGCCCTACAGTGAGGTAATTACCATCATTGTCCCAAGCCATTATAATTACCTTGGCAGTGAGGTAACAGTATTAAACATAGTTGTACAGGATGTCAAGAACATGCCACCAGGGATCACCTATGAAGCCAGTGCCGATACGCTTTTACCAGATTCTGCCTATTGTGTATTATTGAGTGGAACGCCGGAAGCTGCCGGAGAATATAACCTTGGCATAACAGTGTCAGCTTTAGTGGATATTCCAAACTTTGGTCAGATACGGATAGATAGCACTACCGATGATACCTCCGTGAGTATGGTCATCCAAGCCGGATCGGGACTCGATGACCCATTCTATGACGAACAGATGGTAATTTGCGGACCGAATCCTTTCAATAATACCACCACGATCCGGCTGAAATCCCAGGGCATTGACGATACTGAACTGCTTGTTTATAATTTACTGGGGGGCATCGTGTACCGGGAACAAATGAGGACATCACCCGGGATTAACCACTTTCGCTTTGACGGACAGGACCTCAGTCACGGCACCTATATCTATCATATCACAACAAAGGGGGAAATATACACCAACCGCTTGTTGAAACTGAAGAATTGACCATTTAAAATTTAAAAGTTAGCTGAAAGGTAATATTCCTTGGTGGCCTGATATCTCCCGGCCTGCCCATGTATTCCTTATTGCACATATTCCGCAGTATCAGTCCCACATTCAAAAAACCGGTAACATCATACAATACCCTGGCATTCATAATGGTAGAGCCATTATTATTATCAGCCCAGTAATCCGGGAATCCGGGAAGGATCAGTTCTCCTATTAATGGACTTAAAAATACCTCATCAATATTCTCCATGCGGCTGTTGTAGATGATGGTATAACCCAGGGTAAATCTGCCTGGAGAAATTTCGATATCCCCTTTCACGGAATGTTT
>CAZXOJ010000314.1:0-5388 GCA_964642325.1 uncultured Bacteroides sp.
TGTATCCTTTTTATCTTGTCCATACAATGTGATCACTGAGATCAGAAAGATTAATATCAAGGTATAGAATGAGTTCATTTTAATCAATAAGGAAGAATAAATTTCTCACTCCCCTGCTAAACTCATGGATGGAGGAAGGTTCCGGCTGCTACCATCTGTAACAGGTTCCGGACCCATTTCAAGGGTTAGTTCCCCTCCCTCTACAAGGGTATTCCTTTCCACCCAGTATTTTCCTAACAGGTCACCATTAAATGAGGCAGACTGGACATAAATATTCTGGGGTGAATTGTTCACAGTCCTGACGACCAGTTCCTTGCCACCATAATATTGGGGATCAAGTTTTACGGTTATTTTATCAAACAGGGGACTTCCAATCTGGAATACAGGGTTGGCGAAGGCATGTCCCGATACATCAAAGAGTCCCATGCCCGCCATCACAAACCAGGCACCCAATTGACCCTGGTCTTCATCCTGTCCAAAACCATAGCCATGAAGGGGTTCCGTACCATAAAACTCATCCAGAATCATCCGGGTCCATTTCTGGGTCAACCAGGGCTTCCCAGAATAATTAAACAGCCAGGCATTATGCAGACAGGGCTGATTCCCATGGTTATATAGTTTTTCGAGACCGGAGAAACTATCAATTTCCTTTCCTCCTCCGAAAATGCTTTTTCGGGCCTCCGTAAACATCATTTCCAGGCGTTCATTTACAAGATCGACACCTACCAGATCAAATATCCCGGCAGGATCATGGGGAACATACCATGTATATTGAAAAGCATTTCCTTCCTGAAATCCCCGCCATGGTTCCATGGGATCGAAGTTTTCAATGAAGCTTCCGTCAAGATACCTGGGCCGGATAAACTTGGTTTCCGGGTCGAACAATAATTTATAAGCATTTGCCTGTTTCATCAGCTGCTTGTAGTCATCATCCTTCCCGAGTGATTTTGCAAATTCCGCTACGGCAAAAGAACTGAAACAGAACTCCAGGGTATGGGATGTTCCAAAATCGAACACCCATCCGTTGGATATCGTGGTGTCATAGGAATGGATGTAGCCATTGTTCACAAAATAATGCAGGTCGTATTTCCCAGAACCAAAATCCCGTCCACTGTACCCTGTTTCATTTTTATAAGCAGCAGCATATGCTTTCTCAACATCAAAATCCCTGATCCCACAGTTATATGTGGCTGCCAGCATCAAGCCGTTAAAATTGGTCTGCACACCATTGGAATATGCGCCTGCAGCAACTCCATCATGCAGCCAGCCAGTTTCATCACTGAAATCCAGGTTGGATTGCATATAATCGCTGAGGTAGTCAGGATATGCCAGTGCCCATACCTGTCCCAAATTCCAGAATGCTCCCCAGATGCCATCGGTATTATAATGATGGTACTCCGGGATCCCTTTCTCATCAAGTGGGATCTGTCCAGCAGCCCCATCATTACGGGGATACTGTCCATTTATATCACTGGCAAGTCCCCTTCCCAGCAGGGCATGATACAGGCCGGTATAAAATTTCACCCTGTCTGTTTCCAATCCTCCTTCCACCTTGATGACGGATAGCATATCTTTCCACCGGTCATGGGCATCTTTTCTTACCTCGTCAAAATCCCGTCCGGATAATTCACTTACAAGATTTAAGCGCGCATTATCGGTGCTTGTATAGGACAGGCCTGCCATGATCTCAACCTGCTCTCCCTCACTGGTGGAAAAGCTAAGGTACATGCCATTGCCAGTACCCTTTGTCTGTGATTCTCCTTCCACCACAGACTCATCTTCAAAAGATCCCCAGGTATCCGGGGTCTTGCTCAGCTGGATAACGAAATACATTTTCACCCTGTTGCCAGGATCGCAAAACTTGATGTACTCAGGATTGGTAATGATATATCCTTCCAGTTCCCTTTCGCCCGTTTTTGTTAAGAATGCTTCGGTAACGTCACTGCTTTCCCCCTGTTTATGACCAATGTCAAAGATAATGTGTGAACTCTCTGATGCCGGAAAAGTATGCCTGTGGAATCCGGCCCGGTCCGAGGCAGTTAACTCAGTCCGGATATTATAGTCCGAAAGTACTACGGAATAATAACCTGGTTCAGCCAACTCATCGGCCTTGGAAAATCTGGATCTGTAGCCTGAATCAGGATCTTCGAGTGTTCCAGGTACCGTTTTAAGCTGTCCCGTAGCCGGCATAATGACCAGTCCCCCAACCTGAAATTCATGAAAATGACCAAATCCTTCAATGGAGCCATGCCTGTCATCATATCCGCATGGCAACCAGCTACCCATACTTCCGTAGGCATTGGTATGAGGAGCGAGTTTTGCCATTCCGAATGGCCTGGCCGCAGGCGTATAGAAAAACCATCTCCCGTGAACTGACCCGATCTGTGGATCGACATATCCGACTGGGTCAAAATCTTCAACAGAATCACATGAACCTATTAATAAGGCTATTGACAATATGCTGAAAAGTTGTTTCATCTGTATCGTAGTTTAATTAGTCCTGAAGCAATTGTTCATATAATTCATCCAGCAATACCTGTTCATGGTCATTACTGTATTCCCAGAACATTCCGCCTCCCAGCTTATGTTCCTTGATATAATCTACTTTAAGCCCTATGGATCTGGGAGACTCGTAGGAAATAAAAACCTGTGAATCCGGGTTCCACAAATATGGGGCGGATGCCGATTGGTCCCAATGGCTTTTCCAGGTATTGGTATCCAATTTGACAATTTCTTTGTAAGGGATGAGCATGCCGCCAGTACCCGCAGGCTGAAAAAGTCCATCTACAGAGATCTGCACGCCTTCCCACATACGTCCGTAGAAGGGGAAACCGAGGATCAGTTTTTCAACAGGCACACCGGCTGTTAAATGCCGCTCGACAGTTTCGATAGCACTGTTCCCTCCGAATTTTTCGCTTTCGGACGGATACAAATTGGCATGATGCCCGGTCTGGGACATCCATCCATTATAAAAATCATAGGTCATCACATTGATAAAATCCAGGTACCTGTGTGCTTCTCCAAGGTTGGTATTAATGAAATAATTCTGATCGCTTCCGGAGGCGATGGTCTGCAGGTATTGCCTGTCCCCTGTCTCCGCTCCCAATTGATCCAGGTGCTCCCTGATTTCCTTCAGCATCAGGGTGAAATTTACCTTATCCACAGGCCTGTAAACATTGTCCTCCGCTCTTTGTCCCGGATACTCCCAGTCCAAATCCACACCATCAAGGTCATGCCGTTTGATCAATTCAACAATGCTTTCCGCAAATATCTCCCGTGAACTTTCTGTTAGGGCAGCATCCGAGAACCAGTTCGACCAGACCCATCCCCCCACCGAGAGCAATATTTTCAGGTCCTGGTTTGTTTCCCTGAAAGACACCAGGGTAGCTAGGTTTGCCGAATCCACATCCAGCTCCATCACTGCCCTTCCATCGCTAATATTGGCAAAGGCATAGTTTATATGTGTCAATTTTGAATGATCGATCTTACTCAGATCAAAGTCACCCCAACCGGCAACATAAGCAATCAGTTTGTAATCTTCTGGATTTACAGATTTGTTTTCCTGCGGCGCCGCACACCCTATTAACAATGGTAAACAGATAAGGAATGTGAAAAATCGGGCCAATTTACGCTTCATTGTTTTAATGAATTATTTTTCAGAAAATCGATGATCTCTGAAATATATCCGAAGGCTATGGCCACTACGGTATCTGCGGCTCCATAGTAGATTACTATCTTATCATTTTCATCCAGGGCGGCACATGGGAAAATTACGTTGGGAACATCCCCAACCCTTTCATATAACTCATCAGGTGCCAGGAGATAAGGTTGAGAGCGGTAGATGACTTTTTCTGGTTCATCAGGATCAAGCAATGCACCTCCCATGGCATACCTGAAACCATTGCATGTGTTGATCACTCCATGGTAAAGAAGCAGCCAGCCATCATCGGTTAATACTGGCACCGGTCCAGCTCCGATTTTTGTGCTCTGCCATCCGCTTAGCTCAAACGGGGTAACTTTCATTACAAGCCTGTGCTCTCCCCAGTATTTCATATCGGGACTGTAGCTCAGGAAGATATCTCCGAAAGGGGTGTGCCCGTTATCACTCGGTCTGCTCAGCATGGCATACCTGCCACCGATTTTCTGAGGGAACAGGACACCATTCCTGTTAAAGGGAAGAAATGCATTTTCACATTGGAAATACCGTTTAAAGTCATAGGTGTATGCCATTCCTATAGTCGGTCCGTGGTAACCGTTGCACCAGGTGATCCAGTACCTGTCTTCGATAAATACAAGCCTCGGATCATATTTATAATCGGAATGGAGAAGTTTCGTATTTCCCGCTTCGAATTTGATGGGGTCGTCTTCGATTTCCCAGTTGATCCCGTCATCACTGAAACCAGCATAAATATTCATTTGAACTGCACGGTTGTCGCAACGGAAAATACCTGCGAATTTCCCATTATAGGGTGCGGTGGCACTGTTAAAAATGCTATTACTTCCTGGATGGTCACCAGGTTGGATGATTGGATTTTTTGAATATCTCCAAACTGGTGAAGATGTTCCGGGAGGCCTTTCCTCCCAAGGGATAGGTGCTGATTTCATAATAGGTTTTTATTTAACATAATATATAGCAAAGTTCTTTATCAGTGGTTCTGCTATTGATTCTTGTATGGATAACCTAATTCTCGTGCATTCCACATCATTAAAATACTGTATCCTCTTGTGCCCTATGGATTCTCCCTCACATACCGTTTTCCAGTCTCCCCCTACCCTTGCTTCCACTGTGTACTTTCTTACCGTTTCGCCGAACCTGATATCCTCCTGGATAATCACATGGTTGATCTTTTGTTTTTCAGGCAGGTCAAGCGTTATTTTTTTCCCTGATCCTGATGTGGATGCGATGGGTGTGGAAAAGCGGCGCCGGATCTCATCGCCCCATTCTTTCAGGCGTTGTACATCAGGTTCTGGCATCAATCCCTCAGCGTCGGGTGTAAGTCCCATAATAAGCGTGGAATTCCGTCCTACTGATTCATAATACATCTCCATCAGGTCTTCCAGGGGTTCTAAATTCTCCTCGTCCCCAGGTTCCCAGAACCACTCGTGCCGTCCATTTGCTCCCCGCAGAGGCGCATCAGACATGGCGGGCATCCAGAATTTCCCCTCAGGATCACCATGGCTTAAAAACTCCAGCCTGTTCTGAGGCAACTCACCGAAGTGGGAAGTGGGACCAGGAACGGTCGCCCAGCAGGGATAACCCACCGTTCCTGATTCAGAGCCACCCCACCGGGCCTCTGCCAGTTGTTCGTTATGATAGAAGAGGCAGTTGGGCTGGTATCTCTGGACAATGGGCAAGACATCCGGTGCGCCTTTGTCGGGATGGCTGGC
>CAZXOJ010000315.1:0-5365 GCA_964642325.1 uncultured Bacteroides sp.
CTGAGAACAATATGGAGTTGACACCTCCTGCAAGTACGAATGATATTAAACCCACTGAAAAGATCATTAACCTGTGTTTGGGTTTGGAAAACCTTCCGATCAGGTAAAGCATGAATGCCGTGATCAGCGAACCCGCTGCTATGAGTCCCCCGAGAGACCCCTCCTTGCCAACAAACGAGAGGATCAACAGGATGGGGAAAAAGAATATGGCTGCCTGTGCTATCCCCTTGAAAGCTCCCAGTACAAGCATCCAGTACCAGTCTTTGTGAAACTTAAAGAAGATGAACCGTTCGTTTTTTGGATTCACAAAGTCCCCTTTGTGTACCATGATGGAGGCAAAGGTGGTCAGGACAAAAACGCCTATCGTCAGCCCTATATATGCAGATTTGGCAGGATACCAGCCAAAATTTTCTCCTGCAGAGATCATAAATCCGGCTATGGCCGGAATGAAGATAAAGGTAATCGTATAGAACATGGTTTCCATACTGAAATAATAGTTCCTGTTCCCGTCATTGGTAGTCGAAAGGGATAGGAAATCCCGGTTGGCCCAGAAAAACCCGTAGGAACTTCCCATGAGGAAACCGGAGAGTGCCACACCGTATACATCCAATGAATCAAAGGTCATCATGACGGTCATGGCCACACCGCTGAGCATCATACCCAGGGAGTACAGCCGGGCTATCTTGATCCTTCGCAGCAGGAAACCATTGACCAGGAAGGTAAAGGGGATTCCAGTATAGACGGCCATCTGGTATATGACCACCAGGCTGGTATCACTGGTCTGTCGAAGGATATAAGCCCCTACAAAAAGCTCAAGCACGGGCAGGACCAGCGCATAAATGAGGTTGGTCATCAGCAATATCCGCATGTTCCGCGGAAAAGAAATATAATGCCGGTATTCTTTTCGAAATAACCTGAGAATCATGTTATCGGGATTTAGGAGAGCAGATCTGCATCAAGTGGTGATTGCCTGATCTGGTCTGTTAAACGTTTATGCCACTCGATCTCTCTCCACATGCCTGCGAACTGGGGACCGCAAAAATTGCTGGTGCCGATATATTTCCATCTTCCCTTTTTGGCGGCTTCCAGTGTACCAAATTCACAGATCTCCATCACCCATCCCCAGTCCAACAAAGGATAATCCTTATAATCGATGATCCCCCAGCATTCAGTGGTACCTATGGCCAGTCCGGATGCCCTTGACCATGCTGCCCTGGCTTCTATATGTTCTGCCAGCTTATCAAGGTAATACTGTTCATTGGCACGGTATTCTTTTTCTCCGTTCAATTGCAGGTTCCTGTAGCTTTCGTTCCCCCAGGGGGTATATTCATAGCCTGTCTTTGGATAAAAATCAGTAACCTGGACCATCCAGATATGCAGTTCCAGCAAGTCCAGATAGGATACATCTTCCGTTTCCCAGGTTTCGTACTCCGTGGTAAAGGAGAAAGTATAGTCAAGGTCCGGGTATTTCTTTCTGACGATCTCTATGGATTCGGACATCCATTTTTTACCCTCAGGGGAATTCCTGACAAAACCATCCTCCAGGTAGGGCGTCCATACCTTGATCGGGAATTCATTATTGAAATCCACGAATTCTATCCATTCCAGGAGTCCATCTTCTGCTATGCTGTCCAATGTTTTAATCCAGACATTGGCCAGGTCTGCGGGGGTTTTGATCTTTTCCGCATGCCGCTCTTTGTCCTCCCGCCACCAGGTGGACAGGGCCACGCGGATATTGCGTTCCGCACATTTTTTAATAAACTGATTCAGCTCGGGTTGTACCCTGACCTTGTTGAGGGCCGGGCTTCCCCAGAGCATATTGTCCCAATGCGGATCCAGCCACCATTCCCTGTCGGGATCTGCAGCAATCAGGTGGGGGAAGGCATCGATACGTATGCAGTTGTAACCCCTTTCTGACAGTTCGTCCAGGGCCAGGTCCCAATCTTCATAACCGGCCCCGCTCCACCTTCTTTCGAGCCATGAAAAATCCCACATGGTAATGGCCATAGGATATCCCGGATGCTTTACTGGTCCCCCGGCAGTTTTACCGGACTTTTCTTTTGTACCCTGACTGCATGAACCTGCCAGTCCAGCTCCGGCTGAAGCCAAAAGGAGGGCTTTTGATGAATTACTTATAAAATGACGTCTTTCCATTTCTCTAATTTGAGGCATATTCCAGGTAATTTAATAGGACTTTCTGGGAAACTGCCGCTGCTTCTTCGTTGCTGTTTAGGTTGGGCAGGATATCCAGGGTGGAAAAGATAATTTCTCCCTTGCCGTATGGAATAATACCTACGGATGTGGCAATGTCGATATCTTCCTTGGAGATGGCACCAACAACGGCCCCCGCACCCTCCAGGATAAGTCCGTATCTTTCTGCAGTATACCTGGAGAAGACCTGGTACTCCCAGTTAAATGCTGTATTTACCGGCAAATCCCTGAACAACTCATGTTCCTTTACAAAGAAATGTCCGCCGAACCATAAACTGTCAAGGTCTTTCCGGTAGTTATAGCTGATGATCCCCTGCTCACCAAAGGCCTCCATCCATTTATCGGCATCATGCACAATCAGTAACTTGTTCCCTTCCTTGATCCAATTCAGGACCTGAACATCGATTTCCGGTTTGCTTGTTGAACCGAGTACCAGATACCTGCCATGTGGCTTGTCCCCCGTATAGAGACTGAGCCCGTTGCCATTTTTAAGGTAGTTCAAAATCAGTCCGCTTTCATCCAGTACCTGTCCCCTGCTCACTTTCCCGGGATCAAGCCCAACCACAAACAACTCATCACTTCCGGTAAGCTCCTCCTCCTGTCCAATCCTGATTACTGCATTAACATGAATATATCCATGGTAAAATTTGTCCCTGGGATTGATCGGAATCCCGTCCACTAACAATTGGCCAAACTGGCTTCCTCCTGCAAGGTCAATGTCATACTCCGTTTCAGCCAGTAATCCTGTTTCGTCACTGACCCGGATAAGCAGTTGATGTGCTCCGGTGATATTTTCCTGGTTGACCACATAAATATCAGCCATAGTTCCTGCACCTGCCGGCAATACCTTATTCCTTAATTTAACTGCGACATAGGCAGGCTGGTTATAATGTGCCAATAATGCCGGGTCACCTTTCGGGTTCCGGTAAATATCCACCATGCCCGAGAAATTGGAAATTTTAGAACTTTCCCAGCCATTGATCACGTAGCCGTCTACATTATTGTTGATGCGGCAATTTTCTATGATCCTTCCCTGGTAATAGAAAGGTACATTCCCCATGCTGATAATGTAATCATCGACAGTGATGTCCTTATTCGTGAATGCATGCCCTGCCAGGTATCCCTCCAGTGCATCTGAGGACCTGATATAATGTGTTCCGTCCCAGCCGGTTTCTGATTTGTTATCCAGTATGGTTTTCTCAATCTGTGTCAGTCTCGAGGGACCGCCGATAGAACCCTCTTCACCGTAAAAGATGATTTCACCTTTATGATCGGTATTATGATAGTAATATCCGGGATGACTGTAATGTTTTTTATCAATATAGGTACCGGGACCGGGTGCATGATGCTCGTCCCACCAGCCCTGGAATTTCATCTCATCGTCATAGGGTTCCATGTACATCTTGGCTTCTGCTGGTGTTTCCGGGCAATACCCGTTGTATCCCTGCATGTAGGGGGCTTCAAAGGCATTTGATGAATACACGATGATCCGGGTCGGGTCCAGCTGGTGGGCATCGTATATATCCCGCTTATTGAATTCATCAGGGTCGTGTAGTATTTCATTCTGCATACAATAGATAACCAGGGAAGGGTGATTTCGGTCCCGCTTGATCATCCTCAGCAGTTTGACCCTTCTCCATTCCCAGGCCGGCAAAATCTCTTCCCGGGATATGGAATTTGAATCTCCCTGGAGATCCCAGAACCAGATGTTGTGCTGGGGGCTCCTGTAACCTCCTGGCTCTTCATACAGCAGCAATCCCAATTCATCAGCGGCTTCGATGGTCCGTGGTTCACCAATGGCCCGGTGAAAGTTCAACATATTCAATCCCAAATTTTTGGCCATCCTGACCTGTTTTTCTGCCATGCCATTGGCTGGAAAGATCCCGTTTGAAGGCCAGAATCCCCAGGTGATGGCAGATGTCAGGAAGATCCGCTCATCGTTAAGGAAAAGTTGCCGGTCCCCGTCATTGTCCCTGATCTCAAACCAGCGGAAACCAAATCTTTCGCGCCATTTATCGGTATTGCCATCATTTCCATACCATTCCACATCCAGGAAATACAGGGAAGGATTATCAGGGGACCAGGGACTGGCCTCTGGCAGGTTCAGGGCCAGGTCGATTTTCTCATCTTTACTGGTCAGCGTTACAGCCAGTTCTTTTTCAAGCATGCAATTTTTGTGATCAGCATCAAAGATCCTGGCAACCAGCCTTCCTTTTACGGGATCAGGATTCAGGCTTCGCAGGGAAATTTCTGCATCAATTTTAGTAATGGCAGGTGTATTTTTTATGAAAACATCACTTATATAAGTACTGTCGGTTGCATACATACTGAGTTTGCCTGTGATTCCTCCGAAGCCATGGCTGGGAGGTATATATTTGCTGCCCCAGCGGTCGAGGTGGTAATCTCCCCATTCAAAATTGCCTGAAGGGTCTGTAATCCTTATGGCCAGCCTGTTATTGGAGCCAATCTTTAGATGGTCCGAGATATCCACCTCAAAGGGGGTGTTCCCGATACAGTCGTATCCGGCCAGCTCTTCATTTACGAAAACCTCAGCCCTCAACCTGACTGACTCAAAATCCAGGATCACTCTTTTGCCTTCTAAAGCATCGGGAACATTCAGACTGGTGGTAAACCACGAAACCCCACTATAGTCCCCACCTGTCCCATTGATATCCTGCTCATCATTCCAGAAATACTGCTCCACGGTGGCCGGGATCCTGGTGCTGATGCCCTTCGAACTGTAAAGTTCATCCCATCCACAGGTAGGTGGATTAACAGGCAATTCTTTCAGATCTACAGGTGGCAGGCATAAACTATCATTTTTCCAGACTGCAGCTGAATCTACCCAGAGCTTCCATTCCAGCGTTGTCAGGTCCACCGTGTTCCTGATTACAGGCAGGCTTATCTCCTGATTGCTTTGACAGGATACAATCAGCAGGATGCCAACAAGTAGTCCATATGTATTCCTGAGATTCATTTACCTGAGATTGATTTTTTGTTCACCTGGAATCAGCGCGAGGGATTGTCCATGCCATTTGAAAGTCCCATATAAATTCTCAGGCAGTGTCACCGTACCCTTTAAGCCAGTCTTCCCTTTCCGGTCCAGCTCTACATGAATGATCCCTCCTGGATGCGGCATGCTAGCATTTATAAA
>CAZXOJ010000316.1:0-5346 GCA_964642325.1 uncultured Bacteroides sp.
GTGTTCCCCATAAATAGGATAACTGGTCAAAAAGATCGCTACTTGCATCTGTTACTTGTAAAACTGTAGCTTGTGGGGGCAACATATCACCGACGGGAGTTTCGGTTACGCTGATTCTGTGCGGAAAATATTTGATGCCGTTCGCCGGATCATAGGTGGCAGGATCAACCATACCGAGCACAGTTCCGTCATAAGCAAGAGAGTTGATTAAAAACATGGTTTTGTTAATTGCTTCTGCTGTAAGTACCTGGCCGATAAATCCATCCAAAGAGCTTCCTCCGTAATAAATATTGTTGTGTGGGTCGAAATGCGGACTACCTGCCGAGTCAGGAGAATTTGTGCCATCAGGAGTGATGCCAACGTCAAGTGAGTCATGAAACCCGCCGAGCATATCCTGGGCCCAGAGGTATTGCTTCATAAGAGATTGTCCCATAGCTGCAGGATTAAGGGTTTTATCCATTAATCCCCTGTCCCAGCGCAAACTTGAAAAATCCATCTGAAAATCAGGAGCTGCAGCTTGTGGAAGATGAGGGTCACCACTTTCAAAATCGGCAAACTGTGGCCATGGATTCATCGGTGCCATTTGGTTGGCAAGCATGCCAAAGTGCATGATGTTTTTCATTAGCTCATCATCTTCTTTAAATCCATTGGGAGTCCCACCGGTGAATGAGCCATCAAAACTATCAGGCTCCATAGCTGCCATCTTTACGATCATGGGCGCCCACATCATGTGAAGCCCAATACCAGAACGCGAGATTACAGTGCCTAGCAAGTACCTTGAGTATTCATAATTTTCAATACCTAAAGTATAAGAGATGGAATCAGGCATGTTTAACACCATAGGGTCCAATAAATCGAGATCATATCCCAATGCTTCTGCAAATGGTTCTCCGCTTTCATTAATCTCATTGGCGAGCAGCATCTGATCACGCGTATTGAAATTATCTGTTGATGTTACTACAACCTGAGCCTGTGAAACAGAAGCTGCAATTAGAATGCTAAAAAATAGTGTAATAGATGTTTTCATTGCTTTAGTTTTAAAATGATTATTAATTAATTATTTTTCATGTTTAAATTTTCAGAACCTGAACAAAGGCCAACCCGAAAAGGACAATTCCTATGATAGTGTTGATATTTTTCGAAATGATCCGGGACCTGGAAAGGATCCTGTTGCTTAAACTCATGTACATCCACAATACTGCCATCTTGCCAAGCCATATACCTGAAATAAATAGCAGGATGGAAACTAAATCGTATTGAAGGAGCTCCCTTGAAGAAAGAAAGGCAATGGCAAGTATCCAGAAGAGAAAAACCTGTAAACTGACCAGGTTCAAAAATATTCCTTTTAAAAAACCCGAAGAGCCTGTTTCACGGTGATCGCTTTTACCTTGTTTTTTCAAAACAAAGAATAAGCCTCCTATGATCAATACCCCTGCTGTCACATAGCTGACTATTACATTTCCCTCAATATGCCTGACCAGCATTCCCCCGGCAAACAAAGCTGTAATTCCGAACACAACCTCTACGAGGGCAGCACCATGTGCAATTCTAAAGGCTGCACTGTTTCCCCTTTCGAATGTAACATTTAGGACAGTCAGGTTTACCAGTCCGAAGGGCAAACCACCAACAATGGTAGCGCTCATCCCCAGTAATAATATTATTAAATAGTCGATTGCCATGATTTTATTTTATTTTATCAGCAGGACATGATCAGGGTATAATGGATTCGGATACCATGCTTCCCTTATCAGTATCTAATCCTACCAGTTCTATGCTCGAGATTTCGGGAAGCCAGAATGAATCATCCTCAAAATGGATAAATAGGCTCTTAACTTCAACTCTATTGCCCTCTGAATATGTATATACTCTGTAATGGTCATACCCGGTTTTTCTCAGTTCAAATATCCGGTCCAGGGAGGAAACAAATTTGAAATCAGCAGAATGTTCGTCGATATTCTGAAATTTTATTCCATAACCGAATTTTTTCTGTATCCCTGTCAGGGGTTCAAATATGCTATCCCTGGTAAATTTCTTCCAGTAAATAGATATTGGACTTGATGTATCCAACTTACCCTGGCTATCCAACCTGACATCATATACAACTATATCCGAATCCCTGCTCCTGTCTATTTTAAAAAGGTTATAATCCCCTGCCAATTTTTCTGCCTGATCCGGGTTTGTAAAACCGAATGCGAAAACGGCCATCACCACAAGTATTATTTGAATCTTTCTGTTCATGGTCTTATTGGATTAACGCTTTTTCGAATACTAGAATATCATTCAGTTAAATGAGGATGTCCCGGTGTAGCGGGGCATCCTCATGATGTATATAATTATTGAGTCTGGTAGTCTGCAAGCACTGTTACCTCAACCTCTTTGGCAACGTTTGTAGAAGGTTTTCCCTTCGCGAAACTGATGCCGTAATCTCCCAGGGTAACATTGAACTTGCTCTCCAAGCCTATAGTGCCATCCTTAACGGTGATGGAACCTTTCTCGGAAATGGGTTTGCTTTCTCCCTTGATACTCAGCTCTCCTTCAACATCCGCCTGGTATACACCGTCTTTGGAGAAATCAATCTCATCAATATTGGTAATCTTACCAACCAGCTTTCCTTTAGGATGGGTCTTTGTATCCAGGAAATCTTCCTGGTTGAAGTGCTTTTGCATGGTGGATTTTTCAAACTCAAAACCCTGCATGGGAACAGAAAATACTACCTCTCCACTTTCTGTATCAATGGTACTTACAGAGGTATAATTATTAGCTTCGATATCCTCAACAGAGGTATGAGAATAGAATTTGATATGTGATTTAGAGCTTTTTAATTTACCCTGGCTGTATGCTGAGAAAGTCATCAGCAAAACCAAACTAATCGTAGATAAACTTATCTTTTTCATGATTGTAATTTTTTATTGTTTAATAATTGTAATAATTTTTTATATGTTTAATTCTGGGCTACCAGATCGCTTTTTTCGAGAATTACGTTTTCATAGAATCCCAGGTCCTCGTCAAAGGCAGCCCCTGAACGGATAACACCCTTAACAGTGACAATTTGCCCTATCTCCAGGTACGAGACTTTATGATTTGTCTCGGCAGTAAATGTCGCGCTGACCCCGGCATGATCTCCGTCCTCTTTCAGCAGAATTACTTTCTGGTCATTGTAGTTTTCCGAGATCTTGTCGACCGTCCCGGTGATCTCAAGTATTTTGGAATCACCATCTGTTGCAAGGTATTTATTGTCAGCTGCCTGCCTGTCATTGAGGTATTCCGAGACGATTTCCGAGTTGGTAATAGAATAATCGGTTTTCGTTGCCTGTACATCCCTATGTGGTTTGTAGAACATATAAGCTGCAGAGCCACCTCCTATAAGGGTTCCTATGATTGCGATGCCGACTGCCAGTTTTATTATTTTTTTCTTTTTCATCGTATTTGGTTTTTGCTTTATGCTAATTATTGTTTTCAAATAAAGAGTCGAAAGGAAATCCGATTCCTGACAAAAGAATCCGAAAATCTTATTATTTGTCTTCAACAAGCAGTGATCCGGTAATGTTCATCAGGGTTTGATCGAATGCAGATGTAAGTTCATTACGTGTAGCAGACCCGTTTCTAGAGAATAAAACCACCCCCTTATCCTGCAAGACCAGGTAAGGTACCCCTATCAGTTTCAGTTCTTTTACAAGCTTTTTACTGGCATCCACATTGATCTTATGCATCTCAATCTGCGGATGATATTCAACCATGAGGCTGTCAATCATGGGCATCATTTTCCTGCAGGGGCCGCACCAGGGTGCGTAAAAATCAAAGAATACCGGTGAACCTTCTGAGAGGATGGCATGGTATTGTTCCGAGGTCATTTTATTATCTGTATCCGGACGGGCATCGGGTTCCATGATAACCGGCAGGTTCAATAGTTCCCATTCCATTATGCCATGCTGAAGATTATACACATCAGTATACCCGTTTTCAATTAGAATCTCTGCAGCTTTCTCGCTTCTGTATCCCGTATTACAATAAAGATAAATGGGTTGGTTCCTGGGAAGCAGGATGAGCTTTTTACGAAAGTCAAGGGAATAATAATTCAGGTTACCAGCCTCAGGGAGATGGCCATTCTTAAACTCTGATTTGGTTCTAACATCAAGCAGGATACCGCTATTTTGAGCCGTCAGTTCCTTAAATTGTTCAGAGCCTGACTGGATTACCGGAGCATGTTGACCATGCATATTGGAAAGGATGATCAGAAATATCAATATTGTACTGCTTTTCTTCATGTTTGTATTTAAGCCTAACAGTCGAAGGATTAGAAATTCCTGACAGATTAGATTAGTTATGCTTAAATAGGAAACCTGATTTCACGGTCAGGTTGGCTGCAGTCAGACAAATTAATTAGGGAGTTTTTCGTTGATTAGCTTCTTTAGCTCTTCGACATCCACTTCCTGGGGCTTAATGTAATGATGGTGTTTGAGGTTTTTGTCAATAAAATAGGAATGATTTTCATACTGGCGGCATGCAATGCACATCATCTTGTGCATTTTTAGCCGGTACTTTTCCTTGCGTGAAAGGCTGAAATGGAGTTTTTTCTCAATCAATTCAGTTGCTTTAAGGCAGGAAAGAAACAATATGCGCATGATTCGCTTCACCATTCAATTATTTTTAAACCAGTTTTCATCAATGCATTCTCTGAGCTGTAACTTAGCTCTGTGCATCATCTGCCAGTAATTAGTAGTTGATATCCCCAGTTCCTGACAAATTTCTTCAGTTTTTTTATCCATCAGGTATTTCGATGTCACACAGACATTCCATTTATCAGGGAGGTCATTGATGCAATCATTTAATACTTCTTGGAAATCATCATCATCCAGCAGGTTACCCTCTTCTTCTTGCCACTCATGGGGCCGTTTGTTATGGTGCCAATCCCCGTCCTCATTAAAGAACCTTGATAAAATGGGACTTTCCACATTAACAGGGGTATGGACTTTTTTCCTGTAATGATCAATAATTTTATGGTTGAGGATGGAAAACAAATAGGTTTTTGGAGAGCTTTCACCCTTGAAAGAGGATTGTTTTTCCGCTGCTGCCATAAAGGTATCCTGTACCAGGTCCTTAGCGAGCTCATCATCCGATACTTTGTGCTTTGCCCAGGCGTACAGGTCTGAGGTATAAATCTCTACCCACTGGGCTATATCTGGTGATTTTTTTTCTGCCATTGGATTATTCATGGAATTTATCAGGATCCATTTTTGACTTTCCTTGTCAAAATCTCTGACAATATAAGGCTGGAAATGCAAAAACTCAAGAAAAGATAGAATCCACCCATTAATTGTGTTCCATTTGTGGTAAAAATCTCGATTG
>CAZXOJ010000317.1:0-5341 GCA_964642325.1 uncultured Bacteroides sp.
TACAGGCTGGAGGTAGGGTATTACCTGGTAGAAAAAAAATTGCTCAATGAATTCTCTGCGGGATATATTCAATCGTTGATTTTGGTACAGGTGGATCCCGTTTGTTAGGAGTTGTGGGACAAGCTCCTTCCAGAAGACTGTACCGAACTCTTTTTGCTGCTGATCAACGATTCCCAGTATTTGCTCCAACAAGGCTTTGGAATCCTGGGATGACCTCCGGTAATCGGCCACTCGTACCTTGTAGAATTCATCAAGGTTGGAAGAATAAATAGCAAGGAATTTCAATCTTTCATACAAGGGTAACTCACTGTCCTTTGCTTCATCAAGTACACGTCCGTTAAAAGACAGCCAGCTGATGTCGCGGTTGATAAGCTTTATACTTTTCTTTTTCATCTACCAGTTTGTCATTCAGTTAGATTGCTCACAGTATTCCTTCAGCTGATTGAAAGAACTTCTCAATCTGTTCCGCATGAAAGGTCTAATAAATATACTTAGCAACCAGGTCAATACAGGTATGGGCTCAAGATGCAGTTCGTAATACACTTTTGTCCCTTCCGCATGATTTTCAAGTATGGTATAACTGTACATCTTCCTGGCTATTGGTATCTTTTTCACAAGTTCACCATATACCAGTCTATCATCACCAAAATCCTGGGATATCGTTTCTATACTGATATTCCGATTGTTAATAACACACTCATGAACAAATCCTACCCTGTTGACCCGCTCCTTGTCAAATATAAATTCAGAAACGTCTTTGTTTATACTTGTCCTGTATTCCAGGTTACTGGCTGTTTCATATACTTTTTCCCTTGGTGCATTTATGATACCCTCATATCGTACCGGGTTTTTGAATTTATGCGGGTGGACCTTAGTAGGAAGCTCCTTTACCCTGTCATGCAAGTGGTTTAACAGGAAATACCTGTACCTGGTGCTGCCTATTTCATCGTAATTCGTTGTCCCCTCATTCATCTTCTTTAAATCCTTGATAAAGGCAGGAGATTTTTCTGGATAAATGTCAAATGTCTTTTCAGACAGTAACAAGTATTCACTTTCCTCTATGTTGTTCTTCAGTAATTTATGCGCCAGGATAACATCCCTCCCATAGGGTTTAACCGTATTGTTAACTGTGGTAAAAGTAAATGTCCCCAGATGAATTATGAACTTGAGACCGAGTTCGGTTGCAGTACTGCAGGCTCCACAGTGACAGATTCTGTAATGTTCATAATACTTTAGATGTGCATGGAAATTCAGGAACATTATCCTGACCTGGTCAAGCAGTTCTTCTGCCGACGGGGTAAAATTCTCACGGTAGAAAAAAATGGCGTCACCCTCAACCTCCGCCACTTTTAGTTTAAGATTATTGGAGTGAAGGATCACCTCCAGCAATTCAGAAATAATATGTTTACTATGCGATATTTCTGTCTCCTGCGCAAAATGGGTAAACCCGCTGATATCGGGCAGACAGATGAATGATGAGTTTTTTTCCATCTGATGTATTAAACATTTGGTACCGCCAGGATAAATATAGCAAAGAGGATGCTCGAAACGATCAGTCCCACCATAAAAATGGTATAGGCCACCCTCAGCAATTTATATTTTTTACCTATCACCTTCCCCAGGCTGTACTGGTCTCTGATCATGCTGGTATAAAGATAATTGCTGTCTTTCATCATTTCCTTTACAGCCCATTCATATTCATCCATTTTCATTCTGAAAAAATTACCAAAGAACAGCAGATTGACCCTTTTATTATGGATATCTTCCTTTGTGAACTTACCGGAAGAGATTTTTGGGCGAGTGGAGAGGATGGCAAAAATGATGGTGACAAGACATGCGGACAAAAACACTATCCCGGGTATAATGAATTTCGGATAATCCCCTACCCTGCCAACTCCCATTGACACCAGGACTGTTAATATAATGGAGTTGATCGAAATAAGAATGTTCGCTTTATTGTCTGCAATCGCACTGAGGTTGATCTGGTTCCTGGCTGTCAATCGGAACATCGACTCTACTCCCCTTGCCGGAAGTTTTTCCTGCTGCAGTTTTTGATTCAGCTTTGTGTTCTGGGATTTCATTTTTTTCAGGACCTTTTTGGACTTGTCCGACATCTTCGAGAGCCTTTCCAGCAATAACTGGAAGTTCACATACTTGCCAGAAGTTAGTTTATGCCGGCCATATTCCGTATGGTAGTTATGATTGTTGAAAAGCTCAATCGTTTCTACATAGTAATCCTTTTTGCTTATCTTTTTCTCTCTGGTTGTGTTCCATTCCTCTCTCAAGAGCATGGTGCGTTTAATATAAAAGTCCTCTGACAGATACGACATATCTGCATCACAAAGGACAGACGCAATAGGGTCATCCCCTGGGTCCTGGGGCATCCTGGTGGCTTCAATACATTGAAGCACACGATCAATGACTTCCTCCAGAACACCATTGGAGGATAGATACTCCCTGGCCATCTTCTGGCTTTCAGTCTCATGATCTTCAGTAGTATTGAGAAAACCTATATCATGGAACCAGGCTGCTGTTTCAGCTATATCCTGCTCAGCTTCGGTGAGTCCGGATTCTTTTCCAATCATCCTGGCCTGACTTGCCACATATTGAGTATGATCCATGTCATGATAGCTTATTCCCTCAGGCAATTGTTTATTGAATGATTCCTCTACATGCGATTGTACCGCACTGATATTTATGTCAGCCATTTGGATGGATTATGTTTGAAGTTGTTTTTTCCGTATTTTAGTTTTTTCCAGATTTCTCTAAGATGCCACTACTGATAAAAATACAGAAATTTTACTTAACCGGCGCTTCATTACTCAAGAGTATCCTGGCCCTTTCCATCCTGTTGGGTCTTATGAGTTTATGCAAGTCCCCTGACATTCCCTTCAAGAAAGGCTTGTATAACCTGGGCAACCCGCATCACAGATACACTATGCCTGCCAAACTTGAAGAAATCTCAGGCATAAGCTGGACTGGAAAAGGATCGCTGGCATGTATCCAGGATGAAGATGGAATTGTTTACTGTTATAGTCTTGAGAAAGAAAAAGTCGTAAATGAAGTTAAGTTCGGAAAAGATGGTGATTATGAGGATATCTCCGTTGTAAAAAACACTGCCTATATCCTGAAAAGTAACGGGCACATTTACCGGGTGAAAAACTTCAAAAAGGATGAGATAAAGGTTAAAAGGTATAAAACCCTGTTGTCAAGCAAGAATGATGCAGAAGGAATGGTTTATGATTCTTCAGAAAACCGTTTGCTGATTGCCTGCAAGGGATCACCGTCTATAGAAAAAGGAAATCCTCATAAGGGTTACAGGGCCGTGTATTCTTTTGACCTGGAAAAAAATCAACTACTCGAGAAACCTGTATATCTCATTGATCTCCGTAAAGTTGACAGTTATAAAGACCAGGGTAACTTTACGCAAGCCTCGAGCAAACTGGCAAAGATACTTGGGATAACAGATCCTTACGGGAATTTCAGGCCTTCCGGCATTGCCATTCACCCCCTGACCGATGAAATATATATGATCAGCAGTGTAGGGAAATTATTGGTCGTGCTTAACAGGGATGGTTATATTCTGGGCGTTCATGCCCTGGATCCAAATCTATTCAGGCAACCGGAAGGGATTTGTTTTTCCCCGGAAGGTGACATGTATATTTCCAACGAGGGACGGGGAGGAAAGGGATATGTACTAAAGTTTAAACCAAAAAGAAATGAATAAGGTATTGCGTTTTATCTATTTACTGTCTATCCCGGGCATATTCTCCTGCGCCACAAACGAGCCATTTTACAATGAAAGGTTGGGAGAATGGGAAGAAAGTGTACCAGCTGCATCAGCTTCTACAGTATATTCGGTCTTTCTCATAGGTGATTCCAGGAAAGCCTATGAAAATGAGCCCATTCTGAAAATGATGGAAACCCACCTGGAAGCAGCAGGAGAGAACAGCGCTGTTGTATTTCTTGGTGACAATGCCCAGCCAAGTGGATTGCCTGATGATTCAACCAACAGGCATTGGGAGATAGCTGAAAAAAGCCTTATAGCCCAGCTGGATATTTTAAAAAACTACCATGGTGAGATCATTTACCTCCCTGGAAATCATGACTGGGCAAGGGGCGGCAAGGAAGGCCTCGAATACGTAAAAAACCAGCGGAAATACATCCATGAGTATCTTGACAAGAAAGATGTATTCCTTCCCAAAAAAGGCCGTCCAGGACCCGAAGAAATCAAGCTGAGCGATGATATTGTTATGATTGTTTTTGATTCGCAATGGTGGTTCCACGAAAATGAAAAAAGCTATTCTGGTATCGTAGATGAGGCAGATCTTTTTGTACAACTTGAAGATGCCATTAGCCGAAATAAGGAAAAGAAGATCATCATAGCTACCCACCATCCCCTGTACAGCGTTGGGAACCATGGGGGGCATTTCCCGGGATCCAGCCTTCTGTTCCCCCTGCTGGAGGTAAACAATGCCCTGTGGATACCTCTGCCCGGATTCCTTTATACCGGTTACAGGAAATTTCTGGGTGCCCCCCAGGACCTTGCCCATCCCCATTATAAATTGCTTAAGAAAGCCTTGCTTGAAACCTTTGAAGGACATTCCAATATCATTTATGCTGCAGGCCATGAACACAACCTGCAGTATGCCGAAAAAGACTCCAACCACTATATTGTCAGCGGGGCAGCAGGAATGGCGACTTATGCGGCCCAAAGCAAGAAAACCGATTTCTCCCAGATGCAGACAGGATTTGCCAAACTGAGCTTCAAGGACAATGGGGATGTCTGGCTGGAATATTTCACCACAGAATCACCTGATGATCCCGAAGGACACCTGGCCTTCCAGAAGAAGATATTCAATAAACCTGTCTATGATAAGAAACAATACAAGGAATACCTCAGCGATATAGATTATTCGGACAGTACCATAACGACCTATCCCAATGGGGAAAAATATGAGGCAAGTAATTTTAAACGTGCCTTCTTCGGGGATAATTACCGGGAGGAATGGGTCATCCCTGTAGAGATCCCTATGTTTGATTTCAACAGTGAAAAAGGCGGTTTGGAGATCGTAAAAAAGGGAGGCGGCGGACAAACAAAATCCCTGAGGCTGGAGAATGACGACGGACAACAATATGTACTCCGTTCCATTGAAAAGGATCCTTCAAAGGTCATTCCGGAAGTGGTAAAAATACAGCTGGCAGTTGACCTGGCACAAGACCAGATGTCAGCCTACCTTCCCTGGGCAGCTCTTGCCGTTCCCAGGATGGCGGATGCTGCAGAAATATTCCATACCAATCCCAAGATAGTATACCTGACCAAGGACCCCAGGCTGGGGAA
>CAZXOJ010000318.1:0-5322 GCA_964642325.1 uncultured Bacteroides sp.
TATGCATATTCAAGAGTCTGCCCGGCCCCGTCCTGGTGGTAACCATAACTACGCCCGGCAAGCGGCCAGGGAATATATCCCCGTTCAATATAGTATTCAATCCCACCGCCTTTCGCGGTATTATGTTCGTAACCGGCCTTTGACATCATTCCACCCGGAAAAGCATTCTTCCGCATCCCCTCATACGCCTTTTCCGCATCGAATCCACGTATGCCTTTCATGTAGGCACTTACGATAAATGGTGTGGATGAGGCCCCGGTCATGACATAGGTATAATTCCCCCCGGAAGGACCGCGTGGTATCAGTCCCCCGTCTTCATACATCATAAGCATGGAGTTAACGAATTCTTCCGATATCTCAGGATAGGCAAGGTGCCAGAGGGTATTTATAGTCCACTGGGCCCCCCAGAATGAATCCGAGTTGTAATGGTTGAACTTTGGTTTATTGTTTTCATCAAGGGGGATCTGTCCGATCCTCCGCTCAGGGCCGGTCATGTCACAATATTTCCCGTTCACATCGCTGATGATCCTCCTTCCCTGAAGTGCATGCCAGAGGTCTGTATAGAAGCGCGACTTGGCCTTTTCACTACTGCCTTCTACTTCAATCCGGTTCAGCCACCAGTTCCAGTCCTCCGATGATTCCCTTACGACCCTGTCAAAATCCCAGTGAGGGAGTTCCTCATCGATGTTAAGCCTGGCTTGTTCCGAGCTAACATAGGATATACCCACCTTCATCAGTACCCTCTGCTCACCAGTTTCTGTGAAATTCATAAAAACCCCGATATCACTACCTTCAATTTCATCTTTCTTCCCCAGGATCTGTTTGTCTTTCCAGGCCTTCATTTCCCCGAAAGGGGTATCGAACTGTACCACATAAAAAACATAAACGGGTTTGGGCCTTCTGCGCGAACCTGCCATCAATGCATAACCCTCAATTTCCTTATGGTTCACCATCCTGGCATATCCTTTCTCGGTTTTGCTGATGGCCAGCATGGTTCCCAGGTCAAGAAGGAGATGTTTCTTTTCTGATGCCGGGAATTCGTACCGGTGGAACCCCACCCTGGTGGTGGATGTTAATTCAGCCTTCACCCCGAAACGGTCAAGAAATACAGCGTGGTAACCTGGCCGGACAATCTCATTTTCATGGCTGTAGTGGGATCCGTTGTGCTCCGGTCCCAGATGCCCCTGGAATTCACCTGTTACAGGAAATACTGGAATCCCTGAAAGCTGCCAGGCATGTATATGGCTGAAGAATCGTATGGTATCCCTGTTATAACGGTATCCAGATTCCCATGTCCCGTCGATTTTCATATCGGGACTAAGATTCACCATGCCGAAGGGGCGGCAGGCTGAGGAAAAATAAAACCAGCGTGAGTTGGCTGCATCCAGCAGGGGATTAACAAGGTCGACAGTTTGCTTATTATCTCCAGCCTGTGTGTAGGCACTTACAACTGTCATCACTGCTGCGATGATCAAGATTTTCTGAATTGGATTGATTGATTTCATAGGTATGATTTGATAAATTCAATTAAGCTAAAACACACTAAAATGTACATCTGCCAGTTTTGATTGGTTCAGTTTCAACCTGCAGCTGGGTTTCAGTTTTGTATTTCTAAGTGTTTCGATATAAATATCCGGCCTGCCTAAATTAACCAGTCCTGCTTCTGAATTCATCACTTTACGGAAATGTTCCGGGGAGTTGTCACCTCCCTTTGTCATAATTCTCACCTTATGTGCCCTGCATAACTGGATCATTTCCGGTGTTAGTTTACCCAGACTGCATTCTATCATATCTGCATCGAATTCTTCAATGACGCGTCGTAATTCGCTGAATGACCGGGCTGCCATTTTAAGTGTCAGATCGGGAGCCAATTTATTAAAGTCTTTTGCCATGCTGTCTCTGCCAAACCAGAAAAACACACTTTCTTCCATTTTCAGTTCCCGGATCATTAAAATTACCTTTTCCAGATCCGCCGTTTTAACATCCAGATAGACTTTTGCTCTCCCATTGATCCATTGCAGATACTCCCGTAGCTTGGGGACCGGTTCATCCCTGAATCTTTCATTGTACCATGTTCCCGCATCCAGTTGATCGATGTAGTTGGAATGACGCAGGAAAATAGGGCCTTTCCCATTGGTAGTGCGATCAAGGGTTAAATCATGGATGATATAATGTACGCCATCCATGCTTTTATGAACATCCACCTCCACATAATCCACACCAAGGCGAATGCACTCAGCAGCAGCAGCATAGGTGTTCTCGGGGGCAGCATAGGTAGCACCACGATGAACGACAACCTCGACAGGGTGATTTGAAAGAATATTAAGGCTGGGTGCCTGTACATCCTCAGGCTCATATTGCATTGCTGAATCATGTTTTCTTCCATCTACCATATACCAGACGACACAAAGAGCAGCAATAGAAATTAGGGTAATCAAAACTATCTTAATAACCTGTTTCATTACATGTTTATTTTGAAGGCCAGCAAACCAATTCGGATGCTCCCAGAACATTATTCGTCATTCCGGTATAATGACCGCCACCCCGCCATCCCTATTCGCCGGATCCCTAATTCCTTTTCTTTAACAGAAACGATTCCTTCTTATTCATCAACCTGAGCATTTCGGCCGCATAACGATCGCCTAAAATTAAGGCGCTTTCTGAATCAAAATGGGTGCCATCAAAGACCTGGGTTTCTTCTGATGTCGCAACTCCTGTATATCCTATAAAATCAGGCAGCTCCAATATCATTTCATTAAAGGGATCTCTTCTTTCATTTCCGTAAAGTTGACCCACAACAAAAGGAATGTAAGGATCATCAAATTCTTCCCGGATCGCATTAATCAATATCTCCAGACGTCCGAGATATAAATCAATACGTACAGGATGACAATCCCCCTCTCCCTGATGCCAGATAACTCCTTTTAAGCTGCCGTATTTCAAAGCATTATGTGTTTGTTTTATCGCTTCTTGATAAAGCTCTGAACCTGGCATCCACTGTACTATTTTAGTTCCTCCTTTTGCATTTGCTACCAGACCAACCTGACGTTCGGGTTTTGCATCAACAATTGCTTTTGTAAAAGAGTAAGCTGGCCCCAACCTCTGCATGGCCATATTCTTTCTTACTGTAGAATAACGATTGATCGGATTAGTAGCCACTACCCATGGATGGATAATATCACCGGTAAACAGATAAGCATTTCCCAGGGGCGTTTTATCCTGTTCACGGATTGTGGCCCTGCCTGCCATGTTTGACTGTCCTATTACGAGGTATATATCAAGGTTTTCCGGGACTATATCCGGTAGACTATCCATTTGATATAGCTCAACCTGACCTGAAGCAAGCAATGGGATAAAAAACAAAAATAAGGCTATAACACGCATCAGTACTTGAATACCTTAGTTCCTGCAAGCACCTCCTGGTTCTCCTCATCGAAAGTAACGAACTCACCTGTACGAAGGGCGGCGGTGGTCATAATATTGGCAATGGAATGATTATAACCTGCTTCTACAGGAGCATTTGCCTGTTTCCGGCTGCGGACACATTCCATCCAGTTAAGCATGTGCATACTGGTTGAATTATCTGCTCCTGTATTGGCACTGGTTACTACCTTCACATCACTGTCAGATAATTTATATTCTTCCAGTTGATTCGGTTTCATTCCCATTGCACCGGCATATCTTTCCGTTAATCCGCCATTAGGTGTTACCATATTGGTATCAAGATTCAATTCACCTGCATTGGAATAATAGATTTCTTTAACACCTCCTGCTGAATTTGTAAATCTGGATGAGTAGATAACCTGAAAACCTGAACCAGGATCGTCCAGGGGACCATAGTCAAATACTGCTGTCATCGTATCAAAATTCTTACGTCCGTCCTTCCATAGATATATTCCTCCATTTGCTGCTACGCTGCGCGGGTGGGCCAGATCGGAAAACCAATGGACTGTATCGATCTGGTGCGCCATCCACTGACCGGGAATTCCTGAAGAGTATGGCCAAAAAAGCCTGAACTCCAGGTACTTACGAGGGTCCCATACCTCCTGGGGACGGTTCATCAAATAACGTTTCCAATCGGTATCACTTTCTTTTATCTCTGCCACTTCAGCCACGCGTCTCCATCTTCCGGGTTGGTTGACATTCCACGTCATCTCCACAGCCACGATGTCTCCAAAGTCTCCGGAATCGATGTACTTCTTGGCAGCATGATAATTACTTCCACTCCTTCGCTGAGAACCCACCTGAAGAATTACTCCCGCTTTTTTTACTGCCTTAATGGCTGCTTTGTTGTCTTCCATGGTTTCTGCAAATGGTTTCTCAACATAGATATCCTTACCAGCTTCGGCCGCCTGGACTGTGTGAAGGGCATGCTGGAAATCTGCTGTGGATATGATGACTGCATCAATTTTATTGTCATCATACAATGCTTCATTATTCAGGTAGGCCTTAACCTTATGGCCCATTCTCTCTTCAAGGGTCGCCTGTCCTTCATTCCTGCGTTTATTCCATATGTCTGAAACGCCTACAATATCAAAATTCATAGCATCTTTATGATTCAAAAATGCTCGCAATAAGGCTCCTCTGAAACGTCCTGAAAATCCAACAATTCCAACATTAACGCGATCGTTGGCTCCCAGGATCCTGCCGTAACTTTTTGCGCTTAAACTCAGGGAAGCCCCGGCAACTCCCAGCGCAGATTTCTTAACAAATGATCTTCTGTCGATACTTTTCATTTTCATGTCTTAATGGTTTTATATGAATATTATTGTTTTTGGAATTAATCGTAATAAGGGCCCTTCAGTGGTTCTTTTCCTTCCTGAGGGATATATTTTTTCAGTTTTTCTATTATTTCAGAATATTCAGGATTGCCTGCAACATTGGCCCACTCTTCTGGATCTGTCTCGTGGTTGTATAATTCTTCCTGCCCATTGCCATAGGATATGTAACGATATTGTTCATCCCTGACAGCATGATATTCCGGGGTAATGCTTGTAATTGCTGGCACAGTTCTTTTTTCTTCAGGATTAATTAATTGTGGGACCAGGCTTTCTCCCTCAAGTTCATTTATTCCTGGCAAACCACATAACTCGATCAGGGTGGGATAAATATCGATCAGGCTTGCCGGCTGCTTACATCTAAGGTTACTTGCCATGCCTGGAGCGTATATGATCATGGGTACCCGGGTCACCTGCTCCCATAGCGTTGCTTTTCGCCAGTGCTCCTTTTCACCCAAGTGCCAGCCATGGTCACTCCAGACTATGATAATGGTATTATCGGCATACGGGCTCTTTTCCAGTGCATCGAATAACTTGCACAGCT
>CAZXOJ010000319.1:0-5283 GCA_964642325.1 uncultured Bacteroides sp.
ATAGGATTTATTTTAATCTGTTGTTTTTACGAATCCCTGGATTACTGTTCCATCTCCAGGGTAATTTCCATCTGGTTCCAGCGGTAATTTACGGTGTGTGACTTGCCTTCTTCGTTTCTCATGGCATCTGACCAGATAAGGTGCATATTCGTCCCGTCTTCACTGATCCATTTGGGTGACAACTTCGGCTGGTAGGTCCTGTTCTTCTCATCATCCACTATCCAGTAGTCTGTGTAAAAGAATTGATTCCATGGGCCATAAGGCTTTTCAGCATACCAGAAACCAAGGCTGCCTGTTTTTGTATGCATCCAGGCAGAATAATAATCCTTTCCCGAATCTGTGAGTCCTCGTCCTGCATAGGTGCCTCCGTTGACCATGACATACAATCCCAGTCCCTCATTCCACACAACAGAAGGGAGCCAGGAGTACCAGCCAAAAAACTCACTGCTATCATTTTTTTCAGGGAACTCATGGATCACGCCCCTTTCTTCCAGGTTTTTGGTCCATACTGGTTCTTTACCTTCCCAGGCCGTAAAATACTCCCATCTGTCCCGTTTTTCAATCTCATCCTGTTTTACCCTGGCAAGGAGCAATTGGCTGGTTTGTGAACCTTCGGGTGAATAGATATAGATATAATCATCCTGTGCAGCTGAATTAGCCTGTCCGTTTTGCACAAATGAACAAAAGGAAAAGGGGTAGGCCACACCATCATGCCCATTTCTCCCTGACTCCTCCATGAAAAACATCTCATTATGGCTGATATCTTCCCTGGCTTCATCATCCCAGGGATCCAGGAACCTCTCTTCTCCGAGGCTGTTTACACGGTACCAGGACTTTCCGGAATCGGGTGATTTCAACATTTTGATCCCCCTGAAAGGCCCGCTCCAGTTTTCCCCGGGTGTTTTTGAAACCATGGAGTATATGTTATTCCCGACACTCACTATCCCATATCCGAACCAGCCCCCTAATTCCCTTACAAACTGTGGATAACCCGGGGTATTTTCCCGGGTAAAAGTGTTAGGATCACCCAGGATCCGGTATACATGGTTATGATAGTGGTGTGCACCATTCAGCCAGTTTCCGTCACACATGTTAGTAAGCTGGTGCCCTTCGGCGTTCCAGGTAATACACCAGTTATCTCCGGGATGCCCCAGGCGGATCAGGGTTTCGGTATGGAAATGTACAGCCCCTGGTTTAAGGGGAGGTTTGCTGCAGCTCAGAAATAGAGCAATACCAAGGATAGATAATACCAAGGAAATTTTTTGAAGGGAATTCATTTTAAAACTTTGACATAAGAAAAACACTACTGATAAAGGGAATCTCAATATACCAAAGAATTGCCTTTTGGGAAAGACTATTGGCTAATTTTTAAGGTTTATTTCGAGTATTGGATTTCCTTCTTATTTTTGTGGTTTAAAACCTATCTCAAAATTTATATGGATAATTCACTTTACCCGCTAAGGTTCCACCCAATTTACAAACCACTGATATGGGGTGGGGAAAAACTCAGGGAATGCTACGGAAAAACGGATGCTCCTGAGAAAACTGGCGAAAGCTGGGAGATCAGCCAAGTTGAGGATAATATCTCTCTGGTATCCAACGGTTTCCTGGAGGGTAAAAGCCTGGAGGAAGTCATTCAAAAATACAAAGGTGAACTACTGGGACAGCGTGTCTTTGAACGGTTTGGCAGCAGGTTCCCCCTGCTCACCAAATTCATACATTCGAATGACGACTTGAGTATACAGGTCCACCCCGGGGATAAGTATGCTGCGGAGCACCATGGGGAGAACGGTAAAACTGAAATGTGGTATATCCTTGATTCAGAGAAAGATGCCCAGTTGATAGTTGGCTTCAATAAGGATATTAACCGGGATATTATGTTAGAAAAGTTAAACGATGGGTCCTTAAAGGAAGTCCTCCATTTTGAGAAGGTATCGGAAGGGGATGTAATTTTTCTCCCGGAGGGAAGGATACATGCACTCGGTCCTGGCATTGTCCTGGCAGAAATACAGCAGACATCCGACATGACATACCGGATATATGACTGGGACCGTGTTGGGGTGGATGGTAAGCCACGGGAGTTACATATCGAGCATGCCTTGAATGTTTTGGACTATAAAGCTTATACATCCTACAAAACAAGCTATCAAAGCCAATTGAATGCCCCTGTGAACCTGGTTGAATGTCCATACTTTTCCACCCAGCTTTTCCAAATTGACAAAAAACTGGATCTGGATTATACTACCCTGGATTCTTTCGTAGTCTACATGTGCCTGGATGGTGACCTGGATATACAATATAATGGTGAGGACAGGGCACATCTGGTCAGGGGAGATACCATCCTGATCCCAGCCGCTATTAAGGATCTTTCACTTATACCAAACCAGGATAGCAGACTGTTGGAAATTAATCTGTAAGGATTTAAATTTCATAATCCACTGAAGCAGTCTGTTCGCGTATTTGTCCGACGTATTTGACAAACTCCTGGTGTGCGGGATGTACTCTGTAGGTCTCCAGGTCATCAAGGTTGTCGAATGTAGATACAAGGACAACATCAAACGCCCTTGCCTGAGCTACTACATTGATCCCTACCTCCATGGACCGGATCACATCTATTTCGGAGGGAAGTCTTTCCAGCCGCTCTTTAATTTCCTGTTTGTGAGCTTCTTTTAGCCTCGTGTCCGGGGTCTCCGATAATTTGAACATAACGATGTGATGTATCATTTCCTGAACTCTTTTAGTTTTTGTATTTTCGGTTGTAAATCATAGCAAAGGTATCAATTCTAACAAAGGAACATTATGCTGGTAGTAGGGATTGCCGGGGGTACAGGCTCGGGGAAAACCACCGTAGTAAACAGGATACTGGAACGATTGCCGGAGGATAAAGTAACCCTCCTGCCACAGGATGCCTATTATAAAGATAACAGCCAGTTGAAGCTGGAAGACAGGCAGGAGGTCAATTTTGATCATCCGGATTCCGTTGAATTTTCCCTCCTGATTGAACAGCTGACTCAATTAAAAGCGGGGAAGACGGTTCATCGACCCATTTATTCCTACCTGACCTGCACCCGTTCGGAAGAAACCGTACGCATAGAACCACGCCAGGTTACCATACTGGAAGGAATCCTTATACTGACCAGTGAGGAGCTTAGGAAACTGATTGATGTCAAGGTATTTGTGGATGCAGATGCAGATGACAGGCTCAGCAGGGTAGTAAGCCGTGATATCCAGGAGAGGGGGCGGTCGGTAAATAAGGTGTTGGAACGTTACGATAAGACGGTAAAGCCCATGCATTTACAATTCATAGAGCCCTCCAAGCGGTATGCCGACATCATCGTGCCCCAGGGCGGTAATAATTTAGTGGCCATAGATATTCTTACTACCATTATCATGGATAGACTGAAAAAATACTAATATGATCCTAGACATCAGACTGGAAAATGTATTGTTCCTGGATATTGAGACTGTCCCGGTGAGGAGGGACTACCACATGCTTAATGAGCATATGCAGGAATTATGGGATAAAAAAGTAGCTATTCCTGTTAAGAATGAAGAGGGATTACCCGAGGAACTATGGGAGAGAGGGGGACTTTATGCAGAATTTGGCAAGATCATATGTATCTCCGCCGGCATCTTTTCAAGCCTGGTAGAACCGAGGCATTTCCGTATCAAGTCCTTTGCTGGAGATGATGAGGCTGAAATACTGAAAGGCTTCTCGAATTTGCTAGAAAAATTCCGCCCGGGTAAAGATCTTAATCTATGTGCACACAATGGCAAGGATTTCGATTTTCCCTTTATAGGCAGGAGAATGATTATCAATGGCCTACCTGTACCCGGGGTATTGAACATTGCAGGCAAGAAACCATGGGAGGTTCATTTCCTGGATACCATGGAATTATGGAAATTTGGTGCCTACAGGCACTATATTTCACTGGCCCTTATGGCTGAGATCCTGGACATTCCCAATCCCAAGGATGATATCGATGGCAGCCAGGTGGGCAAGGTATATTATGAAGAAAAGAATATCAAAAGGATTGTACGGTATTGCGAAAAAGACGTTCTGACCGTTGCACAGATCCTGCTGAAACTCAGGGGGGATCCCCTTATCCCTGAGGAAAATGTGGAAATTAAAGAAAATACCTGATCGTCTTGACCAGGAGATCAGGTTGCTCAGCATGAAGCCAGTGTCCTGCCTGAGGGATGGAGGCTATCTCGGCCATGGGGAAGATCTTTTTTATGTCTGGGATACAGTCATCAGTGATATAGTCTGAATCTTCACCCCTGATAAAAAGCACCGGAAACCCGGTGACCCCGTTCCCTGGTGAATATTTCGACAGGTCAATCCCCTCAAAAATAGATGGAAGTTCCTTCCCGATAACAGCTGCATTCAGCTTCCAGTAGTAATTGCCCTCCGGGGTCCTGGAAACATTTTTCATCAGGAAACTCCTGATCTTCCGGGAATGAATGGAACGGGCAAGCTGTTCATTCACATCCTCCCGCTTTTTTACCTGGCTGAAGTCCACCGATAACATGCCATTCACAATTTCAATATGTGTCCTGGCCTGGCTGGACTGATCATCAGGATGACAGGTGGTGGGTGCAATATCAATGACGATCAATGAGTCCACCCTTTCCGGGTAGGCTTCTGCCAGGAACATGACTGTTTTGCCACCCATTGAATGGCCCACCAGGATTGCTTTCTGTAGTTCATGCTTGTCCATGAACAAAAGAAGGTCATCCCTCATGTCCGGGTAAGTATGTGTATCCGAGTGCGGAGATTGCCCGTGATTTCGCTGGTCAATTAGGTAAACATTGAAATCCGTAGCCAATGCCTTGCCGATAGACAACCAGTTGTCAGAAGCCCCGTACAGTCCATGTACAATGATCAGGGGCGGTCCCTCACCAAAATTTCTATAGAATAGTTCCATATGGGTTTCGTGCAGTTTGCTCAGGAAAGCTGCCGGCGATAGAGCTGTATGGTATTCTCCAGCCCGAAATATAGCGCATCGGAAATGAGTGCATGGCCGATGGATACTTCAAGCAATCCGGGTATATTATCATTAAAGTATTTCAGGTTTTCCAGGCTGAGGTCATGCCCGGCATTAATTCCCAATCCTAATTTATGTGCTATTTCAGCTGCCTCCTTAAAACCGGCGATGGCATGTTCAGGATCTGTCGGGAAATTTCGTGCATAAGGTTCAGTATAGAGTTCAATCCGGTCTGTTCCGGTTTCAACCGCATTTTCAATATGCTTCAGATTGGTGTCAATAAAAATGGATGACT
>CAZXOJ010000320.1:0-5252 GCA_964642325.1 uncultured Bacteroides sp.
ACAGAATCAATGTAATTATCATAAGCTTCGGTATTGCTGGCCTCAATTATCAATTCAAATTTTCCGAGCGCTTTGTCATAATCATTTTTGATAAAATTACGGATGGCATCTGCTTCTGCCATGCGTTTCATATTTTCCAACTGTTCCTGAATCTTCTTAGTTAGTTTTGCCTTATCATCAAGCCTTAATGCTTCTTTGAAAGCATCGAGAGCAACAGGAAGCGGGTCGGGATGGAGCACCTGGGTTTCTATATAATCATGAAGTAAATCATTCTCAAAAATGAGTGTTACCCGGTCATATACATGATGTTCAAAGGTCCGGCCATCTTCTTCGACTGTTTTTGTTTCATTCGGGTCTTTCATGTATAACTTGGCCTCTGATGAAGGCATGCCCAACCTGAGAAATTCAGCATTGACATCATGAATATTAAGGAACAATTCTCCTCTGTCGAACCAGGTAGTGGCTTTTACTTTGTCCTTTGCATCATTAATTGCTTCATCGCTCTTTTTAAGCTTTTTCTCAAGTGCAGAGTAACTTATAGTAGGCGATGCCATGTCCTGTGCTTGCATTGATAAAAAACCTGCCAATAGAATAGATGCAATAATAAAACGTTTCATGTTACTAGTATTTGGTTTAAAATATTATTCTGGCGCAAAAATATGCATTTCAAGCAATAAAGTTCAAATTCCTTGCCAAAAATTTAAATGACGTTCAGCATGTTTCTGCAAATGGCTACTGTTCAAATATATATCAAAGATATTGAATTTTTTATTCAGTCGTATCAATTTCGGGAGATGTTTCCTGGCTATCTTCCAATCCATTTTCTTCACCATTTTCGTAACCCTGTACTTTGGTGACCGATGCTATTGAGTCTCCCACCTTCAAGTTGATGACCTTGACTCCCTGGGTAGCTCGTCCCATCACCCTCATATCCGTTACGCGCATTCTGATGGCAATACCAGATTTGTTGATGATCATCAGGTCGTCTGCATCTGTGACCTCTTTAATGGCAATGAGTTGACCCGTTTTATCCGTAATATTGATGGTTTTAACACCTTTCCCCCCCCTGTTAGTAATACGATAACCATCAACATCGGAGCGTTTTCCAAATCCTTTTTCCGAGACTACCAGGATATCATGATCCTGGTCTTCAAGGCATACCATACCAATAACTGCATCCTCAGGATCTTCTGACAATGTGACGCCTTTCACACCAGCAGCATTTCTGCCCATTGGCCTCACTTTACTTTCATTAAACCGGATAGCCTTGCCGGATTTTTTGGCGAGCAGGATTTCAGCCTGACCATTTGTTAACCTGGCCTCCAGAAGATTGTCCCCTTCCCTCACATTGATGGCAATGATACCATTCTGCCGGGGACGTGAATAGGCTTCAAGGGCTGTTTTCTTAATAATGCCTCTGGAGGTACATAATACAATATAATTATTATTAATATACTCCTGATCGGTAAGGTTCTGCACATTAATAAATGCCTTGACCTTATCCTCCGCATCGATCTGGATCATGTTCTGTATTGCCCTTCCTTTGGATATCCTTGTCCCCTCCGGGATTTCATAAACCTTCATCCAGTAACATTTGCCCTTCTCGGTAAAGAAAAGCATGGTATTGTGCATGGTGGCAGTATACATATACTCTACAAAATCTTCGTCACGGGTGACTGATCCTTTTGCACCAACACCTCCCCTGCTCTGTGTTCGAAATTCCGTAAGTGGGGTCCTTTTAATATAGCCTAGATGAGAGATCGTAATAATCATGTCCTCATCTGCATAAAAGTCCTCCGGATTGAATTCTTCTGCATTGGGTACTATTTCTGTGCGTCGCTCATCTCCGTATTTCTCTTTAATCTCAAGCAATTCATCCTTAATAATCTGCATCCGCAGTACTTCATCACCAAGGATCTTGTTAAAATATTCAATCTGGCGTTGTAATTCGTCATATTCTTCCTTGATCTTATCCCGTTCCAGTCCGGTAAGCCTCTGTAGCCTCATGTCCAGGATTGCCCTGGCCTGGACTTCAGTTAGTTCAAACTGCTTCATTAGTCCATCTCTGGCAATGTCCGGGGTCCTGGAAGAACGGATTAGCTTTATAACAGCGTCCAGGTTATCAAGCGCAATTAATAATCCCTCCAGGATATGTGCTCTTTTCTCAGCCTGTTCAAGCTCATATTGGGTTCTGCGAACAACAACCTCATGCCTGTGTTTGACAAAATAAATGATCATTTGCCTTAGGTTGAGCATGCGTGGCCTGCCATTTACCAATGCGATATTATTCACACTGAAGCTTGTCTGCATCTGCGTATACTTAAGTAGCTTATTAAGAACTACATGAGCGTTTGCATCTTTTTTCAGGATGATAACAATTCGCATCCCATTGCGGTCAGATTCATCATTGATAAACGAGATCCCTTCAATTTTCTTTTCATTGATCAGGTCGGCTGTTTTTCGTATCATCTCGGCCTTATTGACCAGGTATGGGATTTCACTGACGATGATTTTCTCCCGGCCGGAAGATGTGACCTCAATTTCAGTTTGGGCCCTTACCACAATCTTTCCCCTGCCTGTTTCGTAGGCTTCCCTCACTCCCTGGTAGCCATAAATTAATCCACCTGTCGGAAAATCCGGTGCCTTAATGATATCTATTAATTCATCAATCTCAATATCCTCATTATCAACATAAGCTATGATCGCATCAATGGTATCACTCAGGTTATGTGGTGGCATATTTGTAGCCATACCCACGGCTATCCCTGAAGCCCCGTTAATCAGTAAGGTGGGTATTCTTGTTGGCAATACGGTTGGTTCTTCCAGTGAATCATCAAAATTCAATTGAAAATCAACGGTATTCTTATCGATATCTGAAAGTGTTTCTTCTGCAATTTTTCTCAGCCTTGCTTCTGTGTATCGCATTGCAGCCGGGCTATCACCATCTACAGACCCGAAATTTCCCTGGCCATCGACCAGGCGGTAACGTAAAGACCATTCCTGAGCCATCCTCACCATCGCCTCATATACTGATGAATCGCCATGTGGGTGGTATTTACCCAGCACCTCTCCCACAATTCTCGCCGATTTTTTATAGGGTCTGTTTGATGCCAGGCCGAGATCCGACATTCCATACAGGACCCTTCTGTGCACAGGTTTCAGTCCATCTCTCACATCAGGCAAAGCCCTTGATACGATAACCGACATCGAATAGTCGATGTAGGCGGACTTCATTTCCTCTTCAATATTGACCTTTATTATCTTTTCTTCTTCTGCCATATTCCATTAATTATATAATGTAAAGATTAAAAAATTGAAAAACCAGACAATAATTCAGATTATAAGCTCCTCGGAAACGGGAAAATGGGGAATTAAATACCTGTAAATAAATCTTTTAATACTTAAATTTTTCAATCTTAGATCTTCCACATAGATTCCAGATTTCAAACTCCGAAAATACCTAATTATTGTCTATTATTTAGTCATTTTGGTGTGCAATTTTTCAACATTTTAGTGTTTATATTTGTTACTATTATTATTGCTATCTTTGCAATCAGATATTTATTTTTAACCTTTGTGTAATCAACGATTTAGAGAAGATGGATGCCAGATTTTCACAGCGAATTAAAGATGTGCTGTCTTACAGCAAGGAGGAGGCTATTCGTCTGGGGAATGCTCATATTAGTACTGAACACCTTTTTTTGGGCATTTTGCGGGATGGAGAAGGATTGGCCATTGATATACTGATCCTGATGGGAGCAGAATTATACGATCTACGGAGGTCAATTGAAGAATTGATCCGACCGGAAAGTGCAATAAAGATTAGTGACACTGACAATATACCCCTGCTCAAGAGTGCAGAAAAAGTATTGAAACTGGTATATCTTGAAGCAAAATCACTGCAGGATGATACCATCGATACCGGGCATTTGCTCCTGGCCATTATGAAAGATGAGAATTCCATTGCTACCCAGGTGCTGAAAGAACACAATATCGATTATGATTCTGTAAGGCTTGAATTGGAAAGCACTAAAAAAGGGACTCCCAGGTCAGAATTTCCAGGAGATGAAGATGATGAGGAAGAAGGAAAAGGGCCTTATGAAGGTTCCAAGGGAGCCGGCGGTGGACAACAAGCCACTAAATCCAGCTCAGAAACACCGGTACTTGATAATTTTGGCATAGATCTTACCAAGGCTGCTGAGGAAGACCGTTTGGATCCGATTGTAGGACGTGAACGGGAGATCGAACGCCTCGCCCAGATCCTCAGCCGCAGGAAGAAGAACAATCCTATATTAATTGGAGAACCAGGCGTTGGGAAATCTGCCATTGCAGAAGGATTGGCAAACCGTATTGTTCAGCGCAAAGTTTCACGGGTACTTTTCGGTAAGCGGGTGGTCACACTCGATCTTGCCAGCATTGTAGCGGGTACAAAATACCGTGGGCAGTTCGAAGAGAGAATGAAAGCCATTTTAAATGAGTTGAGCAAAACATCCAGCATCATCCTTTTTATTGACGAGATCCATACTATCGTTGGTGCCGGAGGTGCCACCGGTTCACTTGATGCAGCCAATATGTTGAAGCCTGCCCTGGCCCGGGGTGACATTCAATGCATCGGAGCTACTACCCTGGATGAATATAGGCAGCATATTGAAAAAGACGGTGCCTTGGAAAGACGTTTCCAGAAGATCATGGTTGAACCAACTGATGCTGAAGAAACAGTTGAGATACTGAACAATATCAAGGAACGCTACGAGGAACATCACAATGTAACTTATACAGATGATGCCATCAAGGCCTGTGTTTTCCTTACACAACGTTATATCAGTGACAGGCACCTTCCGGATAAAGCCATCGATGCCCTTGACGAATCTGGTTCTAGGGTTCACATTTCCAATATTGTGGTTCCGGAAAGGATACTGAAGCTGGAAGAAGACATCGAGGAAACCAAGCGTGAAAAGATCAAAGCCGTAAAGAACCAGAATTTTGAGCGTGCTGCCAGTTTCCGGGACAGGGAGAAAGAATACCTTGATCTGCTGGACCAGGAAAAATCCAAGTGGGA
Organism: uncultured Bacteroides sp.; assembly: GCA_964642325.1. Lineage (GTDB taxonomy): Bacteria > Bacteroidota > Bacteroidia > Bacteroidales > SM23-62 > SM23-62. Next base: position 5,060 of record CAZXOJ010000320.1, read on the forward strand.
AAAAGAACTTGCCAAGAACCGGGAAATGGTTGATGAGGAGAAGGTGGCGGAAGTTGTGGCCATGATGACCGGTGTTCCCGTACAGCGTATCGCCCAGGCAGAAGGCGCAAGGCTGTTAAAAATGGGTGATGAAATGAGAAACTCGGTGATCGGTCAGGATGAAGCCATAGGCAAGGTGGTAAAGTCCATTCAA
>CAZXOJ010000321.1:0-5236 GCA_964642325.1 uncultured Bacteroides sp.
ATCAACCAACTCAGAGATCCGGAACTGGCACTTATTTCCACCTTGCAAATTTATCCTGGTAGTGCCTGAGGCACCTTCAAGCCAGAGTACGATTACTTCTGTGTCATTTCCATGCAGATGTACTTCATAGGTGGAAAGATCCCCGCTGAACTCGTCCTCATCCTGTTCGAAAAAGTAGGGTTTTATTCTACGTACCTCAGCTCCATGTACCCTGATCTTGCCCTTATGATAATATGGCTCTTTCTCCGGGTGGCCACTTAGCTCAATACGCACGATGATCAAACCTTCAGATGTTAGTGCATCATCCAGGCTCAGGATCTTCCCGTAATCAAATGGGGGCAGGGGAGTGTAAATTGGATCTGTATTTATTCCAGAGGTCTTCGACGTAGCCAGTGCCGCAGAACCCAGTCCGAGACCCCTGATAAAACTTCTTCTCTTCATGATAAACAAATGTAAACATTTTAGGAGCTGGATTTTGATGGATGCCGGAATGTATGTATTTTGTATCATGACACACCTTCAAATGATTCGTAGATCAGGCATTTTTTATGTTTTCCTGCTTATGGTTTGTGTGACTGGTTGCAGTCCCACGATAGACCAAAAAACAGGTCCCAATATCATTTATATCATGGCAGACGATATGGGCTATGGTGACCTGGGCTGCTATGGCCAGGAGATGATTCAAACTCCCAATATTGACAGGCTGGCCATAAATGGCATAAAATTTACACAGCATTATGCCGGCAATACTGTCTGTGCTCCTTCGCGATGTGCCTTAATGACAGGGTATCATATGGGTCATGCACAGATACGGGGGAATCGCCAGGCAGAACCTTCCGGGCAGTGGCCGATATCTCCTGGGACCGTTACGGTGGCCAAACTACTTAAATCTGCCGGGTACAAAACGGCAATGATCGGTAAATGGGGATTGGGAATTGAAGGTTCTACCGGTGATCCCCTGAAACAAGGTTTTGATGATTATTACGGATACCTCGACCAGGTGCTGGCACATAATTATTATCCGGAATACCTCCTGAGGAACGGGAAAAGGGAATACCTTAATAATGAGGTCCAATACCTGGATACTTCATTCTGGCATAAAGGACTAGGTAGTTATGCTACACGTAAATCAGAATACTCCCATGACCTCTTCCTTGATGAGGCCTTGCAATACCTTGCTGAAAACAATGAAAAACCATTTTTCCTGTACCTGCCATTTACCATTCCTCACGATAATGGAGAAGCACCTGCAGGCGAACGTATGGAGGTTCCTGCTCAGGGACTCTACGCTGAAGAAGACTGGACCGGTGATACCAAACGCTATGCCGCCAAGATCACAAGGATGGACAGAGGTGTTGGCATGATTATGAAAAAACTTGAAGAACTGGGAATTGAAGGAAATACACTGGTACTATTTACCAGTGATAACGGTCCCATGCCAGGAGAAGAATTTACAGAACTTTTTAATTCAAATGGAATATTCAGGGGTGGGAAAAGGGATGTTTATGAAGGTGGGATCCGGGTTCCATTGATTGCGACCTGGAAGGGTACAATAAAGCCCGGTAGGGTTTCAGACCATGTAAGTGCTTTCTGGGATTTTCTACCCACGGCCTGTGACCTGGCAGGGATAGATGTACCTGCAGGCATAGATGGAATTTCTTATCTGCCCGAGTTGCTAGGTCTGGTTCAACCGGGCCATGAGTACCTGTACTGGGAATTTCCATCTCTGGGTGGCAAGCAGGCCATCCGAAGAGGAAAGTGGAAACTTGTAAAAAATAACTGTTTCCAGCAGGATGGAGGAGAACCAGAATTATTTGACCTTGAACATGATCCAGGAGAGTTAAATGACCTCTCTGATGAATACCCTGAATTAGTAAGGGAACTCACCGGGCATATTGAGACTGTCCGCACAGAATCTGAGATATTCCCATTTTATGAAAGGTAGGAATCAGCCTACCAGAATGTCCTAGGCTCGCCAGGGCCTTTTCCTGTCGGTGACTTGATCTAGTGCACTAAGGGCTATGTTCACATCATCGATGATCTGGAAGTCATACATACCAGCACAAATGAAATCGGCTCCGTTGTTGAATGAATATGGAAAAGCTTCTTCCGGCTTAATGGCTCCGGCGGCAAGGGTTTTAAAGGCAATCCATGGTTTTTCCAGGCCCTCCATATATCGGATCGTCTCCTCAGGATCGTAACAATACATATTATCATGCCAGGTTGGATGTTTTGCTGACCAGTAGTTATGCGTATGCAGCGTTTTCATCCAAAAATCATGTTCGAGTCCCAATTCAACACATTTCTTAATGGTCTGTATTTTATGTGCTCCTATCCCCATCGGTAATCCATTTTCCTTTACCAGGTCCATTATTTGTACCAGCTTGTCAACCTGGTTGTTCTCAATATAATAATCTGCTGATTCCCCCTGGATATAGCACGCAGTGGCTCCCATGTCAATGGCATACTTCACCAGGTCCATATATTTTTCAAAATCCATGGGGCTAGCCCCCTCATCTGAATATTCCAGTCCCGCACAATCTGATATGAACTGTATCTCACCGTAACCATCTTTCCAGTATTCTTCCATAATTGGCATGACGATGGGGTGCGAAAGAATGGTGTTTACACCTGATTGCTCGGCAAGCATCAGGGTCCTGAATATCCTGTCCTTTTGATGGTAGTTCAAAACAAGAGAGGAAACATAGATCAGGTCACGGGAATGCACGTATCCGCTGAGAAGGTTCCCACCAAGGATCAGCTTGGATGAAGTCATACTTCCCAATTTACCTTGGGGAAGGGTTCCTTTTAGCAAATCTGTTTCTTCTGTAAATTTTTTACCCATCAGTCCCCTGAGACTAAGATTGTTAGATCCTGCCATGACATTCTTAACATATTGTTGTGTCGGTCCGGATGCGCCATCCACAAGATTCTTTTCCTCCAGGCTGCTCATCCGGGTCTTGGCCAGGGCTCCAAAAACAACGGCCCCCAGGAAAGGAACGGTAGCCAGGTGTTTCAAGACTTCCCTGCGGCGTATTCCGTTCACATCAGCTTTTGTCTCTTCGGGATCAGGTTGACCATGATCCATCTTATGAAATGATAGGCTGGGAAAATTCATTCGCAAACCATCGATGCCAAGAAATTTACCCGTCGGGAAGAACATCAGCATCAGCAAGGCAAGTATCTCCACCAGGTCCTTGCTGATTATGAAATAGGCACCTTCCCTGGCATAACCAGGCTCTGTGAATATTGGTGGGTGGGAGATATAAAATGTAAATAAAAGGATGATCCCCGCCAGCTGCGCTATTCGTGTGAACAGTCCCAGGATAAGTCCCAGACCGATTACAATCAGGGCCCATGTATTCAGAACGTTTATGATTGAGATCAGTTCACTGTTTCCCATGGCCTGGAACATCCCGGCCAGGGGACCCGTGGCGCTTTGCAGGAATCCGGCAGCGGTCCATGAAGGATCAAATAGTTTCGTGAGTCCCTCGTAAAGGAAGTGCCAGCCAATAGCTATCCTGAGTATTGACAAAAAGGTATAGGCTATCTTTTGCTGTCTGCCGGAAAGTTCTAATGATTTCATCATATCCATTTATTTAATCCTGAATTACTTGAGCCGGATAGGGTACAGAAGTTATTTCCGAAATTTAAACCATACTTCTGAATAATCAAACCATTATTGTAAATTGATGAAAATACCGCACCCATTTGTTAAGGGAATCCACTAAATTTGGTAATTCTTAGACCTTAAACAGAGTTAATTACGAGTATAAATTTTTTAATTCCAACCAAAATGAAACAGCTGTCACTTTCCCTTTTAAGCCTGATGTTCCTTTTCTCCTGTGGCCCCTCCGGACCTGAAACCAAAAGCCTGTTTAACGGCTTTGATCTGACCGGCTGGCATGTTGATGTCCCTGCCATAGATATTAATCCGGACACAGCAGATGCATTTATCGTTCGTGATTCAATGTTGGTAAGCCTGGGTGATCCCAATGGCCATTTAATAACTGATTCAGTCTTTATGAATTACCGCCTTGAAGTAGAATACAGGTTCGCAGGAAAGCCTGGAAATTGTGGTGTTCTGGTACATGCCTCTACGCCAAGGGCTTTATATAAAATGTTCCCTAAATCACTCGAAGTGCAAATGTTTCATGAAAATGCAGGCGATTTTTGGTGCATTGTTGAGGATATCTCCGTACCTGATATGCTAGATCGCCGGGGTCCAAAAGAAGAATGGGGCATTACAGAAGGCAAAAAACGCAGGATACTAAACCTTACGGATGGATCAGAAAATCCGGTTGGTGAATGGAATACCATGGTTATTGAGTGTGTCGTAAAAGAAATTAAAATTTGGGTAAACGGTGATCTGGTGAATCACGGATTTGATTGTACCACTGACAGAGGTCAGATAGCCCTGCAAGCTGAAGGTTCCGAAGTTGAATTCAGGAAATTGGAACTTACTCCAATAACGGCCATAACGGAAACGATTGAATAAAAATCAACGATAATCATTATCCTAAAGTTTCCACCCATCGCAGGATTCGATAGGCTTTACACTGTTTAATTCTAATTCAAATTTAGCTCTCCACAGGAAGGATTAGTGTAGGAATAAAATTATAGATAGCAGTGTACTTATTCAACCAAAATTAATGGAATAAATAAACTGAATGGTATATACTCAAAAGTTAAGCCAAATTAAGAAGATGCGATTTCAAATAATATGCAAATGGATATTGAGTGAAAGATTACTATAAAATTCTGGGATTAGATAAAACTGCAAGTCAAGATGAAATTAAGAAAAAGTTCAGAGAATTAGCTTTTGAATATCATCCAGACATAAGTGCCTTTGAAAAAGCCCATGATATTTTCATTGAGATAAATGAAGCATATCAAATATTGTCAGACCTTACACAGAAGTCATATTACGACTCAATTTTACATAAAGAAACTGAAGGTAGAAACGACAATTTAAGTAGTGATTTTGAAAGCTTTAAATCATCGGCAAGACAAAAAGCTCAAGAATATGCCAAAAAGGATTATAGGAATCATATAAAGGATTTAAATTGTTTTTATTCAGAGCAAAAGACAGCGGACGGTACACCCTTTAATTATTATATGCATTTGACAACAGGGATTAAAGGAGGGGTTGGGCCGATGGGGAGTATTAAATCAAAATCAGTTAATATACCTATACCTCGGAGCAAAAAAGCCACAATAGCGCATAGAATTGGTT
>CAZXOJ010000322.1:0-5197 GCA_964642325.1 uncultured Bacteroides sp.
CCGCAACCCAAAATAGTATATTTTTGCACAATATTTGTTGAAACAAAAAAACTAAAACCTATGAAAAGCAAACAAACACTCGTAATCACAGCCGTTGTAGTTGGGCTATTGTTATTGATATTCGGAAGCAGGATGTTTTACGTCATCAAGCCTGGGGAAAGAGGACTCGTGTTCCGCACCATCACAGGTGTGTTGGATAAGGATGAAATAAGGTCAACGGGACTGAATGTCATTGCCCCCTGGAACAAAATGTATAAATACAATGTCAGGGAACAGCAGCGGGAAGAAACCATGGATGTACTCGATAAAAACGGATTGTCCATCAGTGTGGATATCACCGTACGTTTCAATCCCCTTTACACCAGGATTGGCTACCTGCACGAAGTATTCGGTGTGGAATTCGTAAATACGCTGGTGGTTCCTGAGGTCCGGTCATCGGTCAGAAAGGTTATGGGAAGGTATACGGCCGAAGAGATATATTCAACCCAACGAAATGAAGTGGAAACCGCTATTATTGATGAGACGGCCAATATTTTAAAGGAAAATGACATTGATATGCGGGCCCTGCTGATCCGCTCCATTAACCTTCCCCCTGATATTAAAGCAGCCATTGAACTCAAACTGACCCGGGAGCAGGAAATGTTTGCCATGACCTATATCAATGAGAAGGAAAAGCTGGAGGCTGACCGAAAACTCATTGAGGCGCAAGGGATTGCTAATTATAACCGGATGGTTTCTGCAAGTCTGACCGATAATATCATCAAGCTCAGGGGCATTGAAGCAACCAATAAACTGGCTGAATCAGCAAATTCGAAGGTAGTTGTTATCGGCAGTGGAAAGGACGGATTGCCGCTGATCCTTGGTGGAAATAACTAAACCATGCTGCAAAGGGTACAGACGGTTTACCTGCTTGTTGCAACCGTATTGATGTCACTCATGCTATTTCTGCCCATGGCAGAGATAGCCGCTGAGGGCTCAAGCATTTATAGCGTTTTAAGCAAGGGTTGGTACATCACTGGAGGAGAATTTGCTGAACCGGTAATGCTTACCTGGCCGGTATTTATCCTTGTGCTATTCCTGACACTGATGCCTCTGATCAATATTTTTCTATATAAGAAGAGGAAACTACAGATCAGGATTTGTGTTTATTCCATTATCCTTGCTTTTGGATTGATAGGATTGATCTATTACTACTTTGTAATTGGTTTCAAGCCTTTGGATGAACCAGCCTATGCACTAAGCTTTCCAATGGTTCTGCCAGCCATTTTCATTATCCTGATATACCTTGCGTTCCGCGGAATACGAAAGGATGAGATACTGGTCCGGTCATTGGACAGGATCCGCTGATAAATAAAATTAAGAAGAGGATATGATCACCATGTTGTTGGCATCGGTGATCTTTTCACAGTAATGACATTTTAAGCCAAGAGGACTTCTGGATACCAGTTCAAACTTGGTCTTAATCTCTTCATTGTTGGTAATGCATACCGGGTTTACACATTTTACTATGCCTTCCACTTTTTCGGGAATTTCCACAAGTCTTTTTTCAACGACTTCATAATCACGGATAATATTTACCTTGGCATCCGGAGCGACGAGGGCGATCCTGTTCAAATCATCTTCTGCGAAAAATACCCCGCTCAGCTTCATGATGCCTTTCAGTCCAAGTTTCTTACTTTCCAGGTTGGTCCCGAAAGTCATCATCTTTTCGATATGGTCCAGTCCCAGGATATCAATCACCTTGAACAGGCTTTTTGCCGGGATGTGATCTATCACGGTTCCGTCCTTAATGGCACTGACTGATAGTTGTTTACGGTCCTTCATATATGTTTTATTTATTTAGATCGAGTATGGAGGTGATGATGGCCTGCCTTGTAAATACACCGTTCCTGGCCTGTGTGAAATAATATGCCTTCATATTGTCATCGACATCTTCTTGAATCTCGTTCACCCGGGGAAAGGGATGCAGGACTTTCATGCTGTCCTTGGTATTCTCCAGCATTTCGTTTTTGAGGATATAGACATTTTTGACCCTTTCATATTCAATGGGATCTGAGAATCTTTCTTTCTGGACCCTGGTCATGTACAGGATATCTGCTTCTGCAATGATATCTGTAAAATCCTTGTGCTCATAATACTTCAAACCGAGTACATCGAGATGCTGTTTGTACTCATCTGGCATTTTTAGCTCATCGGGAGAGATGAAGTGGAAGGTGGTCCGGAACTGGGACATGGCCATCAGCAAGGAGTGAACTGTACGGCCGTATTTCAGGTCCCCAACCATAAATATATTTACATCATCTAGCCTGCCCTGGGTTTTTTGGATGGAATACATATCCAGCAGCGTTTGGGTAGGATGCTGGTTGGCACCATCACCGGCATTCACTACCGGAACCGATGATACCTCGCTGGCATAGCGGGCAGAACCTTCAAGCGGATGGCGCATGACGATCATGTCACAATAATTACATACGATTTTGATCGTATCATTTAATGTTTCGCCCTTGGTAACACTGGTGGTGCCAATATCAGAAAACCCGATGATCTTTCCCCCAAGTTGGTTAACCGCACTCTCAAAACTCAGGCGGGTCCGGGTCGAAGGTTCAAAAAACAGGGTGGCGATTACATATCCCTCGAGTAGTTTTTGTTTGGGCTGTTGCTCGAACTTGGCAGCCAGGTCTAGAATTTTCAGGTATTCATCTTTGGTGTAATCAATGATGGATACAAGACTTTTTCCAATCATTTAAGAAGATTTTAAATATTCAATGAACAATAAATAATAGGGGATTGAAACGGAGTGTCAATCGGGATTTAAATTTAGCTAAGTATAATTCCTTAGCAAAGTATTTGTTAATAAGAATTAAAAACTTTCAGGGCAGTCCGGTTGTGGTTTGCCCTTATAATATGCGGGCATTTGTTTCTTCCATAAATGCCAATCTTTTGAGCAACTGGGCGGTACGGCTTTTCCTGATAAATACCATTATTTTGCAGGTTTCTGTAAAATCCTGTTCATGGATTATCATCCCTTCATCGCGAATGATCTTCATGACATTATTCATCAAAATATAGGGAAAACTAATCTCGACCAGATCCTGTTCTGCCGCTGTAATAATGATGGCATCCTGAATTGCATTGGCAGCTGCTGTTCTATAAGCATTTATAAGGCCACCCACCCCCAGTAAAGTGCCTCCGAAATACCTGACCACCACGATAAGGATATTGCTGAGACCTTTTGACCTGATCTGTCCCATGATAGGATTCCCGGCAGACCCGGAAGGTTCCCCGTCATCATTGGCCCTGAATATTTCCTTTGCAGCACCCAGCCTGTAAGCATAGCAATGGTGCCGGGCATCATGGTATTCCTTTCGTAATTCAGCAAGGGTCTTTTTTATCTCTTCGGTGGTATAAACCGGAAATGCAAAAGCCAGGAATTTACTTCCCCTGTCCCTGAAGACGCCTTCAGATCTTTGTTTTATGGTCTTGTATGTATCAAGCTCTGCCATCATTATCCGGCATATGCCAACAGGATTGTGGCAATGATGCAGACCAGTACCCCGGCCTTATTTATGTAGGATAATTTTTCATGGAATAAAAGCATCCCTAAAATTACTGATAAAACAACGATACCTATATTATTTATCCCAAAAACCACCGAGCTGTCTATCATGCCTTGTTTCGGATGGATATAGTTCAATGTTTTGACCAGGAAATAGATTGATCCAAAATTTACTCCTCCAAGGAGAGCACCCCATAATAATACCCTGGGTGTAAAAATGGACCTGAACCGGCCTTTCTGGAATAAACTGGCAACCATGCCGCTCAAAGCAGAAATACTGAAAAGGATGGCCGTAAACAAAGAAAGATTAGTATCGGAAATATATTTATACTGTGCCAGCTTAACCAGGGAGTCTACTAATCCCATTCCAATAAATAGTATAACAGGAAGATAGATAAAAGCAGGTTCGGGCAGATCTGTTCTTTTTTTATAGACGGTAAGCAGAACTCCTGTGAGAGCAACAAGTATACCTGCTGTTTTTAGCAGGCTTATTGTGTCCTGGACATCGTAGGCGATGGAGAAAAGGATGGGGAAAATTACGGACATCTTTCCAGCTATGGTAGTAACTGCCATGCCTGCTTTCTGGGAGGACCTGGCAACCACAAAGAACATGAGGATAAAGAGGACCCCGATAAGTATGGCCAGGCCATAAAAGGCTGTAGGAAACTGACCAGGTCCTTCAGCTTCTCTGCTGTTGAGGGCGAAGCCAAAGATGGCTGCAGTCACGTAATTAATGACAATGACAGGAAAATTACTTACTCCCCGTTTTTCAATCAGCCTGAAAATCAGAAAAATGCCGGTTGAGCTAAGGATACTTAGAAGGAGAAACAGCATGGGTGGCTGATCTTTGAGAAAAAGAGCTTATATTTTAAGCTTCTTTTCTATTTCATCGATCTGGATCCGGAAACGCTTATCGGTTTCGATCAGGTTGTTTACCGTTTTGCAGGCGTGCAGGACGGTTGCATGATCCTTTCCTCCAATTTGAGACCCGATAGTTGCCAGGGAAGCCTTGGTCAGGCTTTTTGAGAAGAACATGGCTACCTGACGGGCCTGTACGATCTCTCGCTTTCTTGTTTTGGACTGGATATGTTCAAGCGGGATATTAAAATAATTACATACCACCTTCTGGATATAATCTATGCTGATCTCCCGTTTGGTATTCTTGATCAATTTGTCGATCATATCTTTGGCAAGATCGAGGGTGATCTCTTTCTTATTAAGGGTGGACTGAGCCAGCAGGGAGATCAGAGCGCCTTCCAGTTCCCTGATATTATCGGTAATATGTGTTGCTATATATTCAATTACATCTGCAGGCAGGTCAATACCATCTTTATATGTCTTTTGCCTGAGGATGGCTATCCTTGTCTCGAAATCCGGGATCTGAAGATCAGCTGCCAGTCCCCATTTAAACCTCGACAACAACCTTTGTTCCAGGCCCTGCAATTCAACAGGGGGCTTGTCAGAAGTCAGGATCAATTGCTTTCCACTCTGGTGGAGGTGGTTGAAAATATGGAAAAATGCATCCTGGGTCTTTTCCTTTCCTGCAAATTCATGAACATCATCAATGACCAGCACATCAATCATCTGGTAGAAATGTATAAAGTCATTTTTATTATTGTTCCTGATGGAATCTACAAACTG
>CAZXOJ010000323.1:0-5192 GCA_964642325.1 uncultured Bacteroides sp.
AAACTCGGTGATCGGTCAGGATGAAGCCATAGGCAAGGTGGTAAAGTCCATTCAACGCAACCGTGCCGGATTAAAAGATCCTAATAAACCGATAGGCACATTCATCTTTCTCGGTCCGACGGGAGTGGGTAAAACCCAGCTGGCAAAAGTACTCGCCCAGTACCTTTTCGATTCAGCAGATAACCTGATCCGTGTGGATATGAGTGAATATATGGAAAAGTTTTCCGTTTCCAGGCTCGTAGGGGCCCCTCCGGGGTATATTGGCTATGAGGAAGGCGGACAATTGACCGAAAAGGTCAGGAGGAAACCATATGCAGTAGTGTTACTTGATGAGATCGAAAAAGCACATCCCGATGTATACCATATACTACTTCAGGTGTTGGATGAAGGTCAGCTAACTGACAGCCTTGGAAGAAGGGTGGATTTCAGAAATACCATTGTCATCATGACATCCAATATCGGTACCAGGCAACTGAAAGATTTTGGACAGGGTGTTGGATTTGACACTAAGACCAAGCAGCAAAGCACCAATGATTATACCAAGTCCGTCATAACGAAAGCATTGAAGAATGCTTTTGCCCCTGAGTTCCTGAACCGGATCGACGATGTCGTTTTATTCAACGCTCTCACGCGTGACGATCTGCACAAGATCATTGATATTGAACTTAAAGGGCTATATGCACGCATTAACGGGTTGGGATACCAGATAAAGATCAGTCCTGCAGCAAAAGACTTCATCGTTGAAAAGGGTTATGACATCCAGTATGGTGCACGACCTCTTAAGCGGGCCATTCAAAAATACCTGGAAGATCCCATGGCTGAAGTGCTGATCTCCGCTGATATTGAAGAAGGAGACACACTCAGCGTCGGATTTGACAGCAAGAAGGAAGAAATTACAGTCAAAATCCAGAAACAAAAGAAAGAAAAGAAAGAAAAGAAGGAAGAAGGCTAAATTCAGACCTTGCCATAAAGATCAAAAGGTTCTGCCCTTGTGAAGGTAACATCAGTAAATTCGCCTGACACAAGGGCTTTTTTTGTTTCTATCAACACCTCATTATCTACTTCAGGGGAGTCAAATTCCGTTCTGCCTATGAAATAATCTCCCTCTTTGCGGTCAACCAAAACCTTCAGGGTCTCTCCTACCCTTTTTTCATTGATTGTTTGTGAGATAGATTGCTGTATCTGCATCAGTTCTTCAAGGCGTGCAAGCTTAACTGCTTCGGGAATTTCATCTTTCAGCTTGGCGGCCCCCCATGTGCCTTCCTCTTCGGAATAGGAAAATACGCCAAGCCGCTCAAAACGTGCTGTTTGCACAAAGTTCACCAGCTCAGAGAACTCCTCCTCCCCTTCCCCGGGATGTCCGGTGAGCAGCGTTGTCCTTATGGCAGTTCCTGGTATGATGGTGCGGATCTTATCCAGCAGCCTCAGGGTCTCACTTCGAGTAATTCCCCGGTGCATATTAGAAAGCACCCTATCCGAAATATGCTGGAATGGAATATCAATGTATTTACAAATGTTATCATAGTCACGGATCTGGTACAGGATCTCCTCCGGAAAAGCAGCAGGGTAAGCGTAATGCAGCCTGATCCATGAGAGTCCGGATACCCTTGCCAGGGCATCCAGGAGCCTGGGAAGCTCCCGTTTTCCTTGAAGATCAGTCCCATATGCAGTCAGATCCTGCGCAATCAGGATCAATTCCTTCACCCCTCTTTCAACCAGCAGTTCTGTTTCCATGACAAGTGTTTCAATGCTTTTCGACTGCTGTTTTCCCCTGATGAGAGGTATGGCACAGAAGGAACATTTGCGGTCACAACCTTCAGATATTTTTAGATAGGCATAGTGAGAGGGAGTGGTCAATTTTCGTTCACCCAGGAGATCCTTTTTTAGGTCTCCTCCCAAGCGGCTGATTACCTGGTGGATATCATTGACACCAAAGTATTGGTCAACTTCCGGGATTTCTTTTTCCAATTCATTCTTATAACGTTGGGAAAGGCACCCAATTACAAATACGCTTTCAAGCCTTCCCTCCTCCTTTTTCTTTACATATTCCAGTATGGTATCTATAGACTCCTGTTTGGCGTCCTGGATAAACCCACAGGTATTGATGACAATTGTTCCCGCATCTGAATCAGAGGCATCATGAACAACCTCGATTCCCTGGGCTTCGATCTGCTTCATCAGAACCTCAGAATCTACCAGGTTCTTACTGCATCCCAGGGTAATTACATTGATCTTTCGGGAATTCATAGCTCTTGCATCATAAGTATCAGTGAATCAGACAGATGAATGAGTCTGGTGCCGGATCAATTACTGAAAAGGGAATCGACAAATTCGGTTTTGTTAAAAACCTGGAGGTCTTCCAACTTTTCCCCTATGCCAATATATTTAACGGGGATTTTCAACTGGTCAGATATGCCAATTACTACACCGCCTTTTGCAGTTCCGTCCAGTTTGGTAAGGGCTAGAGCATTGACTTCGGTGGCTGCGGTAAATTGCCTGGCCTGTTCGAAAGCATTTTGTCCGGTAGATCCGTCAAGTATCAGCAGGATTTCATGCGGAGCATCGGGAACAACTTTGGTCATGACCCTTTTGATCTTAGTAAGTTCATTCATCAGGTTCACTTTGTTATGCAAACGTCCGGCAGTATCAATGATGACTACATCCACGTCATTTGCCATAGCAGAAGACAGCGCATCGAAAGCCACTGAAGCAGGATCTGATCCCATCTCCTGTTTGACAATTTCAACCCCTACCCTGTCTGCCCAAATGCTCAACTGCGCAACTGCGGCGGCACGAAAAGTGTCGGCTGCCCCCATGTATACTTTCTTTCCGGCCTTTTTAAAATGCCATGCCAGTTTTCCAATGGTAGTGGTTTTACCAACTCCATTTACACCGACAACCATGATCACATGAGGTTTCTGAGTAAGGGCATCACTGAAAGAGAACAGCTCACCATCATCATGCTCCGATAGCAGTCCAGCGATCTCCTCCTTCAGCATCAGATTCAATTCACTGGTTCCCATGTATTTATCCTTTGAAACGCGGTTTTCTATTCGTTCGATGATTTTCAGCGTGGTATCCACACCTACATCGGACGTAATCAATACCTCTTCCAGGTTATCAAGAACTTCATCATCCACACTGGATTTACCGACAACCGCCCTGGAAAGTTTCTTAAAAACACTTTCCTTGGTTTTCTCCAATCCCTTGTTCAGTGATTCTTTTTTTTCCCTGGAGAAGATTCCCATTTCCTTTGTTTAGCAGTGGTTTCTGTAACTTTATAATACTAAAAAAGCTTCCCTGCAAGAAGAAAGCTTTTCTAATTATACTAATTACGTTGGGTTTCGATCTTATTTCCCTTTTGTAAAAAAATCATTGATATGATCATTATGCACTACTTCTTCTTCAAATAAGTATGCATCAGTCTCTTTTGATTTCACCATCCGGATGCATTTTGTAAAGTTCTTACCAACACCGGTCTGTAATGTTGCAACTGATTTCTTAGCCATAACGTATTATTTTATTTCCCTGTGGATTGTAAACCTCTTCAGGATGGGATTATACTTTTTCAATTCAAGTCTGTCAGGTGTATTTTTCCTGTTCTTGGTAGTAATATACCTGGATGTACCCGGCATCCCGCTATCCTTATGCTCCGTGCATTCAAGAATGACCTGCTGTCTGTTTCCTTTCTTCGCCATTATTGTTCAGATTCAAATATTAATAAGTTTTCAGGAACCCTTTTACCTTGGCATCCTCAAGGGCATTTTTCAACCCTTTTTTGTTGATGGTCCTGATACCGGATGCAGATACCCGAAGCTTAACCCAGCGGTCTTCATCTGCAAGATAGAATCGCTTATCAAAAAGGTTCGGATAAAATTTTCTACGGGTACGTCTTTTGGAGTGAGAAACATTATTCCCTACCATCACTTTCTTCCCTGTTATTTGGCAAACTCTCGACATTATTCTTGGTTTTAGATACCCTTTTTAAAACAGTTCGCAAATAACGCTAATTTTCTTTAATTATCCAATATTATTTTAACAATTTTCATCGGTTATTAACTTCCTGAGCATATTGAGTCCGGTCATAGATGCCTTCTGTATATTTCTGCCCCTGTGATCTCCTAAATTAAACAGGGCAGTTGATGTTCTCTCAGCAGATGCTACTGCGATCCAAGTCGTTCCAACAGGTTTATCATGTGTACCTCCATTTGGTCCGGCAATGCCAGATGTTGCAATGGCATAGTCAGCCCCATAACGTTTAATTATACCAGCAGCCATCTGCTCCACAGCTTGCCGGCTAACGGCTCCATGGATTTTCAATGTGGTTTCTTTGACTCCAAGGACTGATTTTTTTACGTAGTTTGAGTAAGCAACCACCGAGCCCAGAAAATAATTTGAACTTCCGGGCACAGATGTGATCATACGTGCTATGTTCCCTCCGGTACAGCTCTCTGCAAGAGCCAGGGTTTTTTTGTTTCGCCGCAGCATGGTCCCGACTATCCTCTCAAGTTGGTCATCCTCGAAGCCAAAGAAGTGCCCGTCAGGAATATAGGGTATCAACTTGTCAATCTGTTCCTTTACGATGGCTTTGACCTTATCCTTCTCCTCCCCTCCTGCGGTTAGCCTGAGCCTGACCCGCCCTGGTGATGGAAGGTAGGCAAGCTTTACTTCCGGTGGCAAAGTGCTTTCAAAATTGACCAGGAGCCTTGCCAGGTGTGATTCCGCGATCCCCTGGACCAGCACGGTTTTATGAATTATTGCAGGCAACTCGTATTGTTTTTTTAGCCTGGGAAGGATATACCCGGACATCATGGATTCCATCTCATAAGGAACACCGGGCATGGAAAGGTATTGGGTATCGTTCCTGCTAAACCACATACCTGACGCAGTACCATTCCGGTTAGGGATAATAATACAGTTATCAGGAAGCAGGGCTTGTGCCCTGTTCAGAGAGTTCATTTCAACTTTTCTCTTTGAAAGGAAAGCCTTGATCCTATCCAGGGCTTCTTCGTTCTCTGATAACTGGCAATTGAAATACTCAGCAAGCGTCTGTTTTGTAATATCATCGCTGGTTGGTCCGAGTCCGCCGGTCAGGAACACCAGGTCAGCCCTATTTTCTGTTTCCATTAGTATCTGGACGATTTCATCGGAGTCATCTGCGATGGAAGTGTTCCTGGTTACATTGATACCCA
>CAZXOJ010000324.1:0-5186 GCA_964642325.1 uncultured Bacteroides sp.
TGATGATTATATGAAAACCAACAGTTCTTTCCCCATGAAAATAGTTGAAGAGCTTTTTAGCGAGGATGAAAGAGCCGATATGATGAAAAAGGTCGGCGAAACAAGGACCATTGGGAAAATTGAATATTATGACCAGGTGGCGGCATCGGAAACATTGAAACCTGCGAAGTATGTCCGCTTTAACCAGTACAAAGTCAAACAAGGGGACGCTGGCCCCTTCATTCAGTCACGCAGGGAGATAACCCAACCGCTGTTCAGTGAGTTCGTCAATCGCGGACACATGGCTGGATGGAGTCTCTGGCGTAAACTGACCTATGACAATGAATTCCAGTTTGTTTCCGCGGATGCCTTCGAGGAATTTGGCCAGTGGAAGCAGGATATGCCATACCAGGAAATATGGAAAGAGGTACTTCCTGACAAACCACAGAGTGAAGTACAGCCAGAATATGGCAATTTAAGGACGCAAGTGCGAACTGAGTATTGGGAACTGGTAGAGTTCACTACTCCACCTAGCGGAGAGTAAAGTACTTGAGAAATAACATAATTTACCGGGCCCGTTCTTTTGAGCGGGCTTTTTTTTTGGTTCAAATCCCTGAGAACCTGAGCAAGGTAGCACTTCTTTTAATTATTTCTGATCACTTTTGGTTTAGGTCCCCACAGCTTGCAGCGAAATCTGTATCTTTAAAGTATGAGCGGGAATGAGTTTTTCATCAAAGATCAGTAATCAATGAATAAAAGTATTTTATCTATTTTAATTGCTGCCATATGGTTAATAATAGCAGGCACAGATTGTTATGGTCAGTATGAAAAAGTAAAAACTTATGAGATTGAGGAGGAAATTCTGGAACACAACCAGTTGCCGTTGGACCCATACCCGCCATTCGGACTTCTTACAGGTTACATTACTTATCCATTTCAGTTTTATGGAAGCAAATATTTTCAGATTGATAAGAAGAAAATAAGGATCCTTGTTGCTGAGAATGAATACCTCAAAATTGGCATGGCCCCGGACTACGGTGGGAGGTTATGGTTTATTTATGATAAGATCAGGAAAAAGGAAGTCATCCATAGAAACTTTAAGGAGGCGAAATTTTATAATTCAGGGATGGGCTATCAATATCTCGGTGGTGGTATGGAATTGAATATCCCCAACGCCCATTCACAAACAAATGCTCGAAAGAGAGAATGTATCATTAGAGAGCATGAGGATGGTTCAGCTTCATTGGTCATGAGCAATACGGAAAAAATCGGCAGGCTTCACTGGAGTGTCACATTTACCCTGTCCCCGGGCGAAGCCAGGATAAAGCAGGATGTACGTGTATCCAATGAAACCCATTTCGAGGAAAGGTATTTGTATTGGGCTAACTGCGGCATCCCGGTAAATGAAAATACTGAATTTATATATCCTGAAAATAGTGGTGCGCTACATGGGGAATACGAAAATGAAATTTCATGGCCCATCTATGCCAATAAAGATATTTCCATTCTCAGAAACGTAGATGAGGCAGTAGGCTTTTACATGCTGAACGCCAGGGAAGGATACATGGGATATTACAACCATGATGAAAACTTCGGACTTGTACATTATGCTGATGTAAATGATCTGCCTGGTAAAAAATACTGGAGTTGGGGATGGCATGTTACGGCTCTTCAAAATAGATTTACACATGCTGAAGATGTGAATTATGGAGAAATTCAGAGCGGCAGGATTGTGATACAGGAGAAGTTCGATAAAATAGCACCAATGAGTGCCATTGATTTTACACATTACTGGTATCCGGTCGGGGCTATTGGGTCTTTTAATGGTGCCTCAGAAAATGCGGCCATAAATTTCACCATCGATGAGCCTTCCTCCGAAATGGCAGTGGCCAATATCAAAATACAGGTAAATCAAAAATATGATAGTCCCATTCTATTGTTAAAACAAAAGGGCAAAATCATTAAAGAAATAAAACTCTCCTCCCTATCGCCCGAATCTTCTGTGGAGATATCAGAAGAGTTTGGATCAGAGGACCTGGTAAAAAAGGATGTCTCTCTTTTACTGTTAAATAAAAATGGTGAATTGATTTCAAACGTTTTGTCGATAAAAGAGAAACCGGACAGGTATGATAGTTATTTTAACCCTCACAAGAACTCCGAAGCAGATAGAAAGGAATTTTCTGCCGAAGGAATATATGCAAAAGCAGAGGTACTTTTAAATGATTGGTTTTATCACCTTCCTGAAATAAAGGAAATTTTACATGAAGTCCTCATCGTTGACCCTGGTTTTTCAAGGGCACATACTGAATTGGGATTGATGGATCTCAGGGGTGGAAAATTGAACCAGGCGCTGGAGCATTTCAATATGTCCTTAAAAAGAATCCCTGATGATGGCCGTACGCTGTATTATAAAGGGCTTACGCTTATGTATATGGGGGATATTTCTGAAGCAAGGTATTTCCTTCGCCATTCAGGGAGATTTGGCTATGAGTATCCTGAAAGAATTGCAGAAGCAGAAATGGCCATAGCAGTCAATGATCTTGAACAGGCTGAGTTTCATCTTGGCAAGGCGATATCCCTGAATGGGAATATACTCAAGGGACATATTTTCAAAGCGCTTATAGAAACCCGGCTTGGAAATGGTAAGGAGGCTGAAAAGTCGCTTGCCCTGGCAGCATTCCTTGATCCCGAAAATCCATTTGTGTTCTGCGCGGAATATTTGATAAAAAATTCAGAAAAATCTCCGGCACAGGTCATTGCCGGTAGATATGAGAATTTTCCTGAAGAGATACTCGAAGTAGTGGTTATACTTTATGGAGCCGGATTTATTGAAGAAGCATTTCAAACCATGAAATTAATCAGGGAAACCAATAGCATGGTGGAATTGTACCGGGTGGAATTGGAAAGATTGACTGGTAAAACAATCTCCTCAATTAAGGGAAAATCGCTTGCCGCTGAATTTGCATGGAGGCTTGAAGAGTACTTTATTCTGACCCGGAGAATAAAGGAAAATCAAAATGATGCTGAACCATATTACCACCTGGGGAATTTCTTGTATGCCCATGACTTTGAAAGGGAAGGAATGGCCAATTGGGAAAAAGCATATGAGCTGGGCTATAAGGACAAGGTTATGCTGGTCTCCTTGTATCGTGCAAACAATAAACTTCGCAATACCAAGCAAGCATTCGCATACCTGTCAGAGGCTTATCAGTCAAATCAGAACGACCCCTATGTTTTTGAATATTATGTAGGTGAAGTGAATAAGCGTGAAGGGCTTGAAAAGGCATTAGCACTAATGGAAGAGAGGTACGATGATTTTGAAAATGTGTATTCCCTCAAAGCAAGATTAATGAATGTTTATATGAATAACGGCCTTTATGTGAAATTGGAAGAACTGTTGAAGAGATCAGAATTGCACGATACACATCGTTTATCTTTTGGTGAATTCTGGAAGAACTTAATGATGGCCAGGGGGTATAATAATTTAAAAGAAAAGAACTACGAGGAAGCATTGGAATATTTTACAAATTCCATAGACATACCCGAGAATATCGCTCAGCATTATGAACCTATGTTTATTGACAGGGCCAGAAGAATGTTTTATATGGGATACTGCAACAGTAAACTGGGAAACCAGGAAAAAGCGGAGGAAATATGGAATGAAGCCCTGGCATTGAAGAGAGATAGTAAGTACCAGGCCGGTTATAAATTCAGGGATTTAAAAACAATGTATTATCAGGCCTTTTGTTTAAAGGGTTTGGGCAGGTTTTCTGAAGCAGATAGATACATCATGTTGCTTGGTGATTATGCAAGTTCAACCGACCTTGAGAACAATCCCAATGCTCAGGAAATGTTGCTTGCCCTATCTATTTTAGGCCTCATGGATATGGATGATTTTGAAAAATGGGATTCTGAATTGGGATTAATAAAACTAAATGCAAACTTTAATGCCCCGGAGGAATAGAAAATCAACCTAATAAATAACTTAATAATAAGAACAAAATGTATGCAGGATTAATGGATGATGTTCGCACATGTGTTGACCTGGGTGTGCCAGAAAGAGTACCTGTTTTTGCCTTGAGCGAAGAATTTGATGTAAAGTGGTACGGAAAGTATTCTTATGAGGAAACCTGCCAGGATGCTGATAAGATTGCCGAAACCCTGATTGCCGCGACCGAAAGGTTTGATTATGATTGGGCCTGGGTTCAAATAGATGATTGTTTTGAATTTGAACCATTAGGCGTTGGAACAAAAGGAGAAGGTAATATTCTGAGAGCTACGAAAGAATACCTCCCCGTTATGCAGGAAACATTGAAAAATCTTACCATACCTGATCCGGAAAAAGACGGCAGGATGCCTGCAAAACTGCAAGCTATTACAAAGATCAGGGAGCATTTTGGAGATGATGTTTGTGTTACAGGAGGCCTGGCCGCTCCTTTTTCTTCTGTTGGATTGTTATATGGACTGACCGAATCCATGATGCTGATGTATACGGATCCGGTTCTGTTCAGAGATACAATGGATTTTTTTGTTGAATTGCAGAAAACCTGGGGCAGGGCCCAGTTCAAAGCCGGAGCTCATGCAGTCTGGCTTGGTGATTGCAGTGCCATGAGCAATTTAATCTCCGCCGACCAGTTTAAAGAATTTGCTTTTGAACCATGTAAAAAAGTAGTTGATGATTTTAACCACGCAGGAGGATTAACTTTCCTGCACAACTCTGAGGAATCTGTTTCACATATCGAGATTGCCACAGAATTTGGCGTCTCTGCGATAAATGTCGGACCGGGAATTGATATTGGCAAAGCCAAAGAGACAGTAAAAGGCAAGACCTGCCTGATGGGTAACCTGGAGCCCATCGAAATATTGATGAACAGTCCTACGGAGATTGTCGGTAAGGAAGCTGAAAGAATAATGAATACTGCCAAAGTCGGCGGAGAGTACATATTCAACACCGGTGAAATGAATCCCAGGGAAGTGCCTGAAGCCAATATGGAGGCCATGATGAAAACAGCCAGGGAAAATGCTGTCTAGTCACCTCCACCAATAAAAATAAAAAAAATAGTAGCATGAATTTAAGCGTATTTGATTTAGGGATAGTAGTGTTTTATATCGCATTGGTTTTCCTCTCAGGGATCCTGATGAAAAAATATGTGTCTGGCATTGGTGATTATCTGGTTGCTGACCGAACGATGGGTTTTAACCTGGGA
>CAZXOJ010000325.1:0-5123 GCA_964642325.1 uncultured Bacteroides sp.
CTTTCAGCAAGGAAGATGTGACCCAGAGTAGTGGAGCCTGACCATGGGGGTCACCTGTTAGCCGGGGACGGTTAAGATACCATTCTCTATCCCCGTAACTGGTGCCAGCACAAACCTCCTTGATTCTCCATTCCGCATCAATGAATTCCGATAAACCCTGCCATCCCTTTACTACTGGATCGGTATACTTTTCCGATGGCAAAATTCCATTTCTAATCCCTTCAGTCATAGAAAAAAGAAACATACTCGTGCAGGATGATTCTGGCCAGGTATCCAGGTCATCTATCAGCTGGTACCACATACCATCCGGACCCTGATATTTCAGCAAAGCTTCCATCATCTGGTGATAATAGGACAATACCTGCTCACGTTTGGGATGATCGGCCGGCATCACACTTAATAGTTCTGCATACGCTGCTGCGGACCATCCGTTGCCCCGGCCCCAAAAATGCGGAGCCTCTTCAACATTATGATAAAAAAGCCCCTCTTCTTGCATGAATGTTTCAGCATAAAACAATACCTGCTGCACAGCTCTTTCAAGATATTTTTCATTACCAGTGCAGGAATATGCAAGCGATTGCATAGTGGTGGCACCATATATATCATCCACATACATCCGAGATGTATAGGCGGGCATCCCATTCTCATCCGGGTCCCTGAATTGCTCTTCAGCCATCTCAATTCCTCTTTCCAGGTAAATTGGATTTTCTGTTTGCCTGTACAGCTCCAGTGGAACAAAACCAAACCACTGATGAGGAGGATAGTCGGTTGCGTTATCCCTGTGTGGACTGACGCCATCAAGCAACTCTGGCCGGAAAACCTTTTCAACCACTTCTCTGAGAGAATCGTTCCCGGTAACTGCAGCTATTTTCAGTATTCCATAGGCTGCGCACATATTTTGGTAGCTCATGCGGTCGAGGTTGTTCTCCAGGGACCATTTAGCTGAATTGATGGCTACCTTATTTAGCCTGTCCAGGTTGATTTCATTGGTTTTGAAATTCCTATCGTTGGAATTTAAAAAGCACTGAGTAGTAAGGAACAGCATTGCCGGGATTACCAGAAGCACAAACGAATGACGGATTTTTTTCATAATAAGTCAATTATTAGCAATAAAGGTTTATTAGCCAGGACCAGTGCATGTTTCAGTAGTCATGGTCACTTTTTATCTTACGGGTATTTTTGAAATCAACAGAAGGGCCTTCCCCGGAAGGATCTTTCAATTTGAGGTTATCAAGGACCAGACCCTCAACATCATCGAATACCAGGGCTGGCCGCTGTTCTTCTTTTCCATAATCAAGCCTGACATTATAGAAGGATACATTCATTGCATGTCGGGTATAAATGCCATAGGCTGGCAATTTACCAAACATTTGGTATTCAGGGTATTCGGACTCATTTTCCGGAACCTCCCCTATTGTGTACATGCCCTTACCTTCACCGGCAAATGAAATATGGATATCCCTAAGGGTGATATTCCTGACTTCGAAACCAGGAACCCCAGTAATGGAACAACCGACTGAATCTGCACCAGTACATATGAAATTACTGATGCTAATGTTCTTCATCTCACCCATACCTACTTCATCAAGTTTCTCATTTTCCCCGAAGTAGTACTTTTTCCCACCTCCTGCCCCCAGGGCCAGGTGATGTCTTGCCCTGTTGCCAAGGCGGATGAAGATAGCACCCCCTGCTCCATTGGCACTTATGTTGCTGATCTGAATCCTGTCTGCCGTCCCACCATCAACCATTTCCAGGGCAAGCGCAGCCAGGCGTGTATCATAAATCACACAATTGTTGACCAGGATATCTTTGAAACCACCTGTAGATTCTGTTCCCAGCTTAATGGCATTACATCGGCTGCGAAGGATACAATTGCTGATGGTGATCCTTTCGCAATCCCTAGGGGCAGTTGCCTTCAGGACAATAGCATCATCCCCGCTGTTTATGTCACAGTTACTGATTCTCACCCGGCTGCAACAATCAATATCAATGCCGTCATTGTTGTGATTGACCAGGCTTTTTACTTTTATGCCTTCGATTACCAGGTCTTCACAGGCCAGGTAATGCTGCACCCACATGGGAGAGTTGATAAGGCTGATGCCTGTGATCAGTACATTATGACATTCTACCATCCTTACTAAATAAGGCCGTTTCTTATAGTTTTCCCGTCCCGGGAGATCAAATACAGTTGACTCACCCTGTCCATCAATGGTACCTCTCCCGCAAATGCTGATATTTTCTGCCTTCTCTGCATAGATCAGGCTTTTGTCCACGTAATTTACATCTGTATAGGACCGGAAGGCCGGATATATCTCCGGGTAATCCTTTAAATCAGTGCTTCCCAGAATCACTGTTCCTGCTTCAAGGAACAGGCTGACATGACTTTTTAGTATAATTGTCCCGGTTCTATATGTTCCGGCTGGTACATAGACTGTCCCGCCACCCTTCTCATGGCACTGGTCTATAGCAGCCTGTATGGCTTTGGTATTCAGGAATTCACCATCTCCTTTTGCACCATGGTCGATGATGTTAACAGACCCCCCGAAGGTAGGTAGGAAAGAAATAATCAGAGCGGTAATCAGGACAGTGATTCTTTTCATGCTTAATGCTTCTTTTGGGTTATGGATACAATTTTTTATTCATTGATAATGACCATCTGCTTACGTTCAACTCCTATGCGCGTGTATACCTTTCCACCTGCGGGCATAGTCATCCGGATATCTACTGTTTTGTTATCCGGTACACCAAAATAGGCGATGGCTTCAGAGCCTGAACTGTAGCCATTCGAAACCGAAATAATACGGGTTCCCAGCAAGCCATCTTTTTTCCCCAGCATACCGGCTTTGTAGATCTCAACCCTTGCCCCTATTCCGTTTCGATTAGGACTATTTTTCAATTCAGGCTTAATGGCAATGTAATTCTTTGCAGATTTGGATATATTCCTGAGCAATGGCGATGCATAGGCCGGCTCCCAGTCAGGACCAATAAAATCCAGCTTTCCGTCACGGTCGTAATCTCCCAGTGGACCGGCAGCCCAGTATCCAATCCCCCCGACAACTCCTGTTTCAACCGGCTTCCCGAACCGGGGGATACCATCCACGACACCCTCATTGCGGTAGATAAATTTATCACATACAGCGGTCATAATATCTATCATTCCATCGTTATCAATATCCTGGAGCTCAATATGCGGTGCCCGTAAATTCGATTTTTCTATCCCTGCATCAAAGGTTATATCCCGGAGAATTGGATCCCCGTGCACATCATTACCTTCATTCAGGATAATATATATATGATGGTTCGCACTATCCCGGTAGTCCAGGTGATCTCCTATGACAAAATCCATATCGCCATCATTGTCCAGGTCACCCAGGTCTGCCCCGCAGGTCCAGTCCGGGTTTACCGTAGCAGGTTCCCTGGTAGCGGGATCCACCAGGTCGTACTGTTTCTCATGGAATGTGCCATCCTGGTTATTGATGAACATCCGGCAGCTATGTGCAAAAAACACATCGGGCCAATTATCGCCATTTATATCAGCCGTAAAACCTCCGAGTCCATAGAACCCTTTCCTGTATCCATGAGGGAACCCAGCCTCTGCTGTAACATCCTTGAATTTCAGGTTGCCCATATTTTTCATAAGCCGGGAATTTGATCCTCCTTTGTCAGCCAGCACCCAGTCTTCCTGCATGAAAACATCCAGGAGGCCGTCCCCATCATAATCAAATACCATGGTTGAACGCCCCAGGAAAGGAGCGTCAAAATACAGATTGGATTGCTCCGTTACATCGGTAAAATTCCCCTTGCCGTCATTTTCATACAGGAAATTACCGAGTTTCCCATAGGGTATGTCGATATGATGCTGGTGAGAAATAACGAGGTCAAGGTCTGCATCATTATCAAAATCAGCAAAAGCCGCCCCGGAATTCCATGATTTTACGCGAATGGGTGAATCCAAAACCTCGGTAAAAGTTCCGTTCCCGTTATTGAGTAATAACTTATTAGGGGAGGCACCACCTGTATGCCCGCGTACATTCCAATCTGTCTTACTGTAAATGGCAAAAGTCCCATAAAACAAATCTGGATAACCATTACCTGTCACATCTCCCCAGGCAGCCCCGTGGCCCTTCATACCGCGCAGTGGTTCTATGAGACCGGCCTTCCTTGTAACATCCTTGAACTTAATCTGGCCGTTAAGGGGCCCGATTGCCAGCAGGGTGAGACAGCAGGCTGCCATCAGGCATTTCAGTACTGTTTTCATATGTGAAAAATGTATTATTATTTTTCTGTTTCGGCGACGGCAAAGAATTCACCCCGTTTTACCAGCTCATAGATCTGCTCCCCTGGATAATCATAAAACAAGATCTGCAAAGAAGCTTCCTTTAATGATTTGATATACCAGCTGCCCATCATATAAACCCGTCCCTCATCATCAGCCGCCAGTGAATTGATCATACGGGCAGCCCGACCATCCTGGTCTACAATCTTCCCATGATCGGTAATGCTGTGGTCAGCATCCGGGAGTATGGAAATGCTCCGGAGGTGCAGGTTTTCATCATAACCTACTTCATCCGGATCATTTTCCCTGTTCGATTCAGCGCTCTGGGTCCGCTGGTCTTCAAGGGATGCGTACTGGACAAAATAGAGCCTGTCTCCGCCCAGGGCAGTTTCAAGGAAAGTTGAGCCAATGGATGCAAGGGGTTGGAAAGCCTTACCTTTATTTATGTTTTTTGATGGATCAAAGATCCATAGGCGCTCATCACCTCCTCCCGCTTTTCCCATTGTAAAAAGGCATTTGTCCTTTCCCGGAAGGGCCTGTGCCCAGGTCCATGCACGGCTGCCCAGCAATTTCTCGTCGGTAACAGGAGTCCCGTCAATCAGCTCGCCTTTCGGTAGTACATCTTCGTAGGTTACTATTTTACCTGTACTGACGCGGTAACAATATAGATTGCCTGTATCATGCTCATAATGTTGATGTAATTTCCACAGGTTAAACCAGCAATTACCTTCATTATCCACATAAAACCAGAAACATGCCCCGGTTTGCCCTTTCGTTATCTGGCCAAGTTCTTTCTTGGCACCTGAAGCTATGTCTATGCTGTATAAATAACACCCTCCATTTTTAA
>CAZXOJ010000326.1:0-5099 GCA_964642325.1 uncultured Bacteroides sp.
CGACAGGGTCTATACAGAACCGGAAGGCAGCGTATATATACCAGAAGAAGATGCGACAGATGAATTCCGCATATTCAGTTATGCCTTATCCTATAAAAAAGGGGCGGCTTTGCTGCATATGATACGCTATGAACTGGATGATGATTCTGTTTTCTTCCAAACCCTGATAAATTTCCAGGAACAGTTTGCAGATTCTGTAGCCACTGGTGATGATTTCTTAGCGGTTCTGAATGAAACTTCAGGTAAAACATTCGACTGGTTTTTCGACCAGTGGTATTACGGCCAGGGATATCCTGAATTTAACATTGCCTGGTGGCAGACCACGGATAGCCTCTTTATCGTTGCAGAGCAGCAGGGCAGTTCACCGGCCACCCCGTTTTTCAGGACCACCCTGGATATTGGCCTGGCCTTTGAGGATGGACAGAACAGCATTCTGCAGATAGCCTATGACAGTCCATCTAAAACCATACAGATTCCTATGAATCGGAGAGTGTTGGATGTCATCCCTGATCCAGCGAACTGGATTGTTGACATCTCACAGGTGGTCCATCGTTACGCGACAAATGCTTATTTCAGTGTCAATCCAAATCCATTTAACAATCAGCTAAATATTGTTTTTAATACCGGAGCTGCTGAGCGTGAGATTATTCTGACTGATATCAACGGGCGCCTGGTTGACAGGGTAAGTAGTTATTCCTGGAACGTTAATATACCTACACATGATCTGGCTCCGGGAGTATACCTTCTCAGGATATTAGTGGGGAAAGATGATTATTCTGCCAAGGTGGTCAGGCAATAGGAATACTTCAGTATTTTTCAGGGACAAAGGTCTGGTCTGTGATGGGAGGTCTAACATATCCCTCCGGGTTGATCGCAGGAAGTTTAATTTTCTTATATTTTACTTCCTCATAGGGGATCATGCCCAGCAGGTGATGTATGCAATTCAGTCGGGCCTTTCTTTTATCATCCGCCTCAACAACCCACCAGGGCGAAGCCTTGGAATCAGTATAGGCAAACATCTCATCCTTGGCCTTTGAATACTCAATCCAGTGACTCCTGGAGCTCATGTCCATTTTGCTTAATTTCCAGTTTTTCGTACGGTCAGCTATGCGTTCCCTGAACCTTTTCTCTTGCACCTCATCACTGACCGAGAACCAGTATTTGATCATGATGATCCCGGAATGGATCAGCATTTCTTCAAAGCGTGGACAGGACCTTAGGAATTCCCAGTATTCCTCATCAGAGCAGAATCCCATCACCTTCTCTACACCTGCCCTGTTATACCAGCTGCGATCAAACAGGACTATTTCACCGGCGGCAGGAAGGTGGGAAACATATCGCTGGAAGTACCATTGATTCCGTTCTTTTTCAGTTGGAACACCTAGTGCAACAACCTTGCAGACACGTGGGTTCAGGCACTGAATAATCCGCTTTATCACCCCACCCTTTCCAGCTGCATCCCTTCCTTCAAAAATCACAACAACCTTGAGTCCTTTTTCCTTGACCCATTCATGCATTTTTACCAGTTCCTCCTGGAGTTTCTTAAGTTCATTAAAATAATAACGTTTATCTAGCCTTTTTCCTTCAGCTGGCTTATGATGGTTGTTTTGCTTTCCTTTTTGGTTCATGGAATAGTGTTTGTGAAGTAAATTTAGGGAATAAACAGGCCAAATGCAATCACCCTTTACTTCCTATTTTCCTGGCTCCGTCACCAACTTCACCCAGGTAAAAATCAGGTTTGAGCCCGGTTTTCGCATGATATGCGGAACCCACTTCGGTAATAAAACGGTCTAAAGCTTCTTTGTGTAAAAGGCTGACGGTACAACCACCAAACCCGGCGCCGGTCATCCTTGAGCCAAGCACCCCTTCCACTTTGCGGGCTTCCTCTGCCAGGGTGTCCAGTTCTATGCCCGTTACTTCATAGTCATCACGGAGTGAATCATGGGAGGCATTCATCAAATGACCGAACATGACCAGGTCAGATTGTTTGAGTGCCTTGACGGCATCCAATACCCGCTGGTTTTCCGACACCACATGGTGTGCCCTCCTCCTGACCCTTTCATCCGGGATGAGATTTTGCAGGTCAAGAAACCTGGCATAGCTCAATTCTCCCAGGGCGGAGATAGGTTCTGTCAAGGAAATAGACGCTACAGAACTTTCACACTCTGCCCGGCGTTCATTGTATTTCGAATCTGCCAATCCCCTTCGTTTATTGGTATTAGAGATCATTAACTTATAATCACCCAGTACCAATGGTACCTGCTCATATTCCAGTGTGGCACAGTCCAGGTACACCGCATGCTCAGATTTACCCATCCCGGAAGCAAACTGATCCATGATGCCGCAGTTCACCCCAACAAATTCATTCTCTGCCTTCTGGCCTATCTTGATCAGGTCTATCATATCAAAACGCATGTCAAATAGATCATTCATTGCCACAGCAGTAACCATTTCTATGCTGGCAGATGAGGAGAGTCCGGCTGCATTAGGTACATCCCCGGAAAACAGTAAATCCATTCCCTTCATCTCGAATCCCCTTTTCACCAGCTGGTCAATCACGCCGAGGGGGTAATTCACCCATTTTGTATCCTGCTGGCTGAATCCTCTTTCAGGTACACTGCAGGGCTGGTCGAAGTTGGTAGTGGAAAAATGCATCCGGTCAGAACCATTTAACCTGACTACAAGGTAAGTGCCGTAATGTAAGGCGCAGGGGAAAACATAGCCGCCATTGTAATCGGTATGTTCACCAATGAGGTTTACCCTGCCAGGCGCAAAAAATGTATGGCAGGACTGGTCATTATTTCCATATAGTTCAAAAAAATGTTCATGTAGAGAGTCGATGTCCATAAAAGATCTGTTATTAGATTCGAAAAACAAATGTAAAAAAAAACAGCCAAACCTTTGAGGGCTGGATCCGTACATTATGGACCTGAATTTCAGCAACAGAATCAAGAAGAAAGATTTATCTTTGCTGTTTATCAGGAGTCAGGTATGATCAGAATAATCAAGGATAACCGGCTGGGTTTTATGCTGTATGCAATTTTGTTTTTAGGTGGATTGTTGTTTGTGACAACAATACCAAAGCTGGAATTGCATGAATTACTCAACAGTGGCCATACTAAATTACTTGACAGCTTTTTCAGCCTGCTTACATTTCTGGGAAATGGCTGGTTTGCAGTCATTTTATCAATGTTATTTCTCTTTATCCGGTTCAGGTATTTTTTCATGCTGATCCTGTCTTTCAGTGTATCAGGATTGATGGCACAGTTCCTGAAGAGGGTCGTGTTTTCCGATGTTCTCAGGCCGGCGGCATACCTGGATCAGATGCCTGGACTCGAATTGGTGCCGGGCATTGATTTGCATCATACCCTGGCTTTTCCTTCCGGGCATACCACCACTGCATTTGCGGTGCTTTTGCTGACGGGATTGATTATCAATAAAAAATATGCCGTATTCTGCTTGATGCTGGTAGCATGGCTGGCAGGTATATCAAGGGTTTACCTGTCACAGCATTTCCTGATCGATGTACTGGGTGGTTCCCTGCTCGGTGTTTTTTCAGCTTTGTTTTTTTATTGGTATTTTCGAAAATTTAAATCTGCCTGGATGGACCGGTCACTGACCGGTATGATCAGACGGAATACTTACAATTAAGAAGTGCTTAAAGATAGGCCCATCATTACAGAAATCCTGATCGCCTTTGGCGCATTATTGCTTTTTATTCCTTTCCTGGGCGGTATTCACCTTTTCGACTGGGACGAGATAAATTTTGCAGAATCTGCCCGGGAGATGATCCTTACAGGTGATTACCTTACCGTTCGCATTGACTTTGAAGCATTTTACCAGAAACCACCGCTTTTTATCTGGATGCAGGTATTATCAATGAAGATATTCGGGATCAACGAATTTGCAGCCAGGTTCCCTAATGTGATCTGTGCCATGTTCACCCTGGTTGTTCTCTTCCGGACCGGAAGGAGGATCTATGACTCCGGTTTTGCCTGGTTCTGGGTACTCAGTTATACAGGCTCCATACTGCCTTTCCTCTATTTCAAATCAGGCATTATTGATCCATGGTTTAACCTTTTTATTTTTGCAGCCCTTTTAAACTTGATCCGTTTCCTGGATGCTGAGCGAGGAGAAAAACGCTGGCAGAACCTGGTCTTTTCAGCTGTGCTTCTTGGACTGGCCAACCTGACCAAGGGGCCTGTTTCAATTTTATTATTCGGGCTGACAGTGGCTGGATTCTGGGCCCTGAATAAGTTCAGGTTAAAGATCCTGTGGAGTGAGATCCTGGTATTTCTGCTTGTACTCACGGGTGTGGGCGGCTTATGGTTCATCATCCAGATTGCCATGGGGAATTTCAGTGTGATCCTTGATTTTATCCAGTACCAGCTAAGGCTGCTCAGAACAGAAGACTCCGGTCACGGTGGCTTTATGTTTTATCATTTTGTGATCCTGTTTATCGGCGTATTCCCTGTCTCTGTATTTGCGCTGAAGGCTTTTCGACGAAGTTATTATGATGACAATACACAGAAACGCTTCAAGCGTTGGATGATCGTTCTTTTCTGGGTGGTTCTTGTGGTATTTTCCCTGGTGAAAACAAAGATTGTACATTATTCATCACTTTGCTATCTGCCCTTGACTTTCCTGGGAGCATATGTGATTTACAAGATCATCCATGAGAGGATAAAGAATTACCGTTGGCTGAATATTATTTATGCCTCATTTGGTATCATCATTGGGCTTGCCTTCTCCATCACCCCGATTCTCGCCTCACGAATGGATGATATCCTGGAGATGGGTTATTTCAGTGATCCCTTTACCCAGGCGAATATGAGAGCTGATGTATCTTGGAGCGGTTTCGAGGGACTGATAGGAGGGATGTTTATAGTAGGCATTATTGTGACCCTGATACTGCTCAGAAAAAACAAGAAGACCGCTTACTTTGCCATGCTGCTTAACGTTACCCTGTTTCTGAATCTTATGCTGTTTTTTACGGCTGGGAAGATTGAGGTTTATTCCCAGCGTGCATTGATAGAATTTTGTAAGGACAAGAAGGGGGAAGATTGTTATGTGAATACCCTGGGTATGAAAAGTTATGC
>CAZXOJ010000327.1:0-5099 GCA_964642325.1 uncultured Bacteroides sp.
GCTCTGAGTGTCTGGGAACTAATTGTAATAAGTCCAACAACGACAACGATAAATACTCCTGCCAGAATGGTACCGATCCCGAAATCAACCCGTTTTGTCAAATACTGTAGCCACAGATTATTTACCAGGTATGCTATGATGCCACCGATAACTGCAGCTATTAACATCAACCACAGGTATGATTTTGAAACCAGGAAGATGATATGGTTAACTTCTGCACCGAATACTTTTCTTATGCCAATCTCCCGCATTCGTGTTTGTGTACTGTAGGTAGCCATCCCGAGTAGGCCGAAACCGGCAATGATTAGGGCCAGTATGGTAGCAAAACCGACGGTATACATAATATCCTCAAAAAAGGTGTAGTAAAATCTAATCCTTCCATCGAGGAAATCCCCGTTAAACTCATGGAGTGGATCAATTTTTTCCCAGGTTCTCTCAAGTTTATTCACAGTAGATGTCATATTAAGGGATTCCAACCGCAGGAAAGCATGATAATGGCTGGCAGGAATATATCTTAACAGCATTGGCTTCTCAGTAAGGAATACTGCAACGTACTGATAATTCTTTATGACACCAATGATTTCGACCATGGTTGAATCATCCAGGATCAGGGTGGTGCCAAGAGCTTCCTGCGTAGTTCCCAGCTGGAAATGTTCAACAGTCATTTCATTGGCAATTACAAATTTTTCATTTTCTGTGCTCATATTTTCAGGAAAGTTTCTGCCTGCAATCAATTCCAATCCGATGGTTTCAATATAATTTTCATCGACTGAAAAATAGTTAGCCTCAAATTTTTCATCTTCACTATTCAATCTTATATCAACCCCCCAAATATTTCCTTCAGCCGGTATATGTGATGATGCAGAAATGTTAACCACCTCAGGAAGCTGACTGTATTCATCTTTCACCTTGCTAAAATCTTTTCCCTGTAGATTAATATCGTATACTACTTCAGCATCAAAACCTAAATCAGCATTGATCATGAAGTTCATTTGTTTGAAGATTAGTAAAATCGAAATGATGAATACCATGGAGAACACAAACTGTGTAACCAGCAGTATTTTCCTGAGCGTGATGTGGCTGAAGAACCGGACATTGGTAATGCCTTTAAGTACAAATACAGGCTTAAAAGCAGAAATGAAAACGGCAGGCAGAACACCTGAGAGTAATCCGGTAATCAGGGCGAAAACCAGGAACCAGAGATAAATTCTAACGTTTTGCTCCGGCCTGATCTCAAGCAATGACATCATTTGCATACCGGAGAAAGCTGGTAATAAATATTGTAACAGGGCGAATGCCAGGAGCAGGGAAATGACAGCTATTACTACCGCTTCAAGCAGAAACTGAATAATTACCTGGGGCCTGGTAGCTCCAAAAGTCTTTCTGACTCCCACTTCTTTTGCCCTTAGCATGGAACGGGCTACCGATAGGCTGGTATAATTAAAGGCAGCAGAAATAATGATCACCAGGGCCAGTCCTCCCAAAAACAATATGAACACCTTGGGCAGAAATACCCCTATCTCATTACCAAGTAAGGGACCCGGTACGATTTTGTCAAGCGGCTGGAGATAGAAAGAAAATTTTGTCTCATCATTGTCTTTGTACTTTTCAAGACTGATCCGATCAAGTATCTGCTGTATGTTTCCTAGATCAGCATTTTCTCGGAGGAGAAGATAGATCCAGCTTCCGTAGCCGCTTTCCCAGTTGTTAACAAAGCTTGGTTCATCCTTTTTTTGATCAAGGATTTCAAGGGTAGATGAAGATACCAGTGCTTCAAACTGGACATGGGATTTTTCACCTGTTTTAGCCATGACACCTTTCACCTCATATGCCCCGAGAGTATCGATCTCTATAAACTTTCCTATAGGATCCTCATCGCCAAAAAACTTATCGGCAGTCTCCCAGCTAAGCACCAAAGTATATGGTTCATCCAGGATTCCCTCTACAGAACCATTCTCTAATTGAAAATCAAAGACATCAAAGAATTCAGAGCTGGTATATAAACCATTAAATGACAGACGTGTATCATTATACAATCCTTCCCCTCCAAAAGAATTATTCAGGATAACCACCTTCTCTGCAATGGCATAATTATCCCGAAGCTCAATACCTAATACATAAGGATTGGAAGCCATGTTCAGGGGAACATTTGATAAACTATCCACCTGCTGTATCCTGTAGATCCTATCCTTTTTTGTATGAATCTCGTCATAGGAAAACTGGTCCATGATGACCACAATGATGAGCATACAAACCGACATACTTAAGGATAATCCAAAGATATTAATCAATGAAAATCCTTTATATCTGATGACGTTCCTGAAGGCAGTAAGAAGGTAATTTTTAATCATAATTCGATTTTATTAATTTCTGGTTGGGGAAATGATTATGCATGGTTAAAAGGGTGACTCACCATCCACCAGGAGTGTTATAAAGCTATTAGACTCGGCAAAAAAGGTAGCTGTCCCATTCCTCACCCAAGCCCTTCTTCCTTTAGACATACTACTTATATCATTGGTTACAAAAATGGTCATCCTTCTTACATCAGAAGGCAGTCCTTTCAATGTAGTCATCCTGGAGGGTCCGTTATTTACCACGTGAACAACGTACATTCCCTTGTTATTATCACCCAGGGCTGCACAGGTTATATTGTCCTTATCTGCCTCCATCGGCATGGCAAAAAGACCCTCCGGCATATCCGCAATTTGCTTGAAATTCCAGAACCGTTGTGTTGGAGTCAGGGGAACATTCACTTCTCCGAATACACCACCTCCCACCATGGGAGAATAATCTGCAGTGAGCTGCCATTGAAGGATAGATTCAGGCTGGCAGATCTTTAAGATCCTTACATATAGATTCATCTCCGCCATAGCATAAGTGGATTCGCTAAAAATATCGGGATACAGCCATGCACCGGCATCCATGCTGCCCTCTCCCACCAGGAGCGGCAGGTTCATTCTTTCTGCAGCCTGGAACCATCTCCCAAGGTTCTCATCCGTATATCCCCTCCAGGAGTGGAAGGATACGGCTCCAATATACTTATGGGTTGATTTATCGTTCATTGCTGCCTCAACAAATGGCCATCCGTTGGCATCTGCAGTGTCGCCAAGAAGTAAAGTGGTTTTTATACCCCTGGATTCCAGGTAAGCACCAAACCCTTTGATAAAACCGGCATGCTCTTCGGGCGTCTGCCTGACATTTATCCCCAGGTCAGACTCATTGAACGAAAACATGACGAACTCAAATCCATAATGATCCTTTGCATATTGGATATAATCTGCGATAGATTTATAAATCTGTTCCATTTTAGTGCTGCTAAGCGGATTCCCCCTAAGTCCGCCAGGCTGAGGGCGAAAAGTCCTTGTTCCATCGATGGCCCAATCTGGGGCTGACCAGTCAGATAGAATAACCGGCATACCCAGTTCGTGAAGACGCTGGGCCATTTTCATCGCAGCTTCCACCCTGGGGTGTAATTCTCCGCCATTGGCTTTCTCAATTGGATCTTCGCTTTCCTCAGGATGCCAAAAACGCCAGGGCATTTCAACCCTGCCACACCTTACGTCCATGTTCTCAAGGCAATAATCAATGACAGCCGGATCTGAATCAGGGTTCTGAAGCCGGAAATTGCCTCCGAACCCCTTAAAAGGACGTCCTGTAGTGTTTGTGTCAATGGTAAGGACGGCAGGTGACATGTCTGCAACCCCGGTTGCGCTTACAAAAAATGATTTATACACTGAGGTACCTGCATTCAGGTTACCGGTCATCAAAGCAAAATAGATTTCAATATCGCTATTGTCGTCAGACGGGGCCTTTCTGACAAGAATGTGTGTTTCTTCATTCATCGTGACCTCCATCTCCCTGGCTTTACCTTTGATCTTCAATCCCATGGCTGTTCCGCGGAGGACCTCATCCGGGCATTCAGGAAAGACTCCTCTGGCCTTTTCAGAATTTG
The DNA here is from genome assembly GCA_964642325.1 of uncultured Bacteroides sp. Taxonomy (GTDB): domain Bacteria; phylum Bacteroidota; class Bacteroidia; order Bacteroidales; family SM23-62; genus SM23-62. The sequence goes on from CAZXOJ010000327.1 coordinate 3,953, forward strand.
CCTCAATAAGTTGAATTGTGTTTTTATCATATTTTGACCCAGGCAGATCCATCATAAAAAAAGTGCCTATTATGGCAGTATCGGCTTCATTCCTGAAGTTGATCCTCACGTTGGCTCTGCCTGCTCCCAATGCTTCCACCGATTGATTGTAGAAAAAATCATCTATGCTGATATTGGTATATTGTGTATTCCCTTTTCTGTTATACTGGTACCTCGCCTCCTCTTTGGCAGTTTTAAAAACATCCGACCACTCTGCCCCAACCAGGCCGAGGGAACTGTTTAGTTCCATCAACTCCCCGTCCAGCCTTATACCGCTTATGTTACCCCATGGATATACCTCGGGCTGTGCGAATAAGGAGGAAATCATTAAAAAACATATTGAGATGAGCAGGCCAAAGATTTTCATTTTTGCATATTTTTTGGGGGAGATGATTATATAGGAAAGATAAGGAAACAAATTTGAACCTCCTCCATTAAACTATACGGGTAGTTTAGCTGTAGAAAATGTAGTAATTTGCTGATCTCAAACTATTATTTATGAAAATTCTAAAAGTCATTTCCAGGAAAACTATCAAATGTACCCTGAGTATTACATCCCTGATTTTCCTATCGACCCCCTTTTTGAATGCCCAGGATGGCCAGAATAAAGCATCGGCAGCTGGAGGGGCTTCTTTTTGGCTGGAACCTCTATGGGCTACTCAAGTAGACCCTCGCTGGAAAGCTGGTGAAGTCGTAGGTGATGTGGAAGATGGGATTACTGCTGAATTCGTCGAATTCTCTGCTGATGGCAGGCTGCTGGTCACCGGCAATGGCCAGGGAGAAGCATTTGTTCTCAATGCAGCCGATGGTAGCATTAAACAAAGGTTTACCTATATCACTGAAGAAGAAGTCAGTAGCCTTGACGAGGAATTGGTGTCTAACATCTCAGGCGGGATCACCAAATCTCTTGAGGCCGAGTGTGGGGCCTTTACACCTGATGGCCGGTTTGTGGTACTGGGTGGCAATCTTAATGGGATCAAGATCTTTGACCTTACTGACGGTTCATTGTACAGGCATATCGAAGTCGAAGAAGAAGTTGATGGCCTTAAAATTTCACCTGATGGCCGGTTCTTTGCCCATGCTTCCTTTCGCTCCGTTAGAGTCTTAG